>NZ_AP022564.1:3348536-3652948 GCF_010727125.1 Mycolicibacter terrae
CCGTAAAACGTGATTAGTTTCACATTTGCGTCCGGATTTGACCGATGGCTTGCCACCGGATGCGGAACTGGTTACCGTCACCGAGTCTAGGTCTTTATAACGTTCTGATTACGACCAGAGGATCTTCCAGGCTGATGCAGCACGGATCACCCATGCGCCCGGTTTCTCGCGGGGTCACCTCCCGCTATCGGAACGGCGCTGCGGCGGCTGCAAACCGGTCTTCTGTTCCGAGCCCCGCCGAGGTGACCGACATCATTCCTTTCAACGAGTTCGGACGGCTCGACGACGCCCCGTTCAGCGACGCCGCGTTTACCGGCGCCGCCTTCGACGGCTCGGCTGACGTGCTATCGGCGCCGGAGCTGGACGACATGACCGACACCGACAACATGCCGGTCCTGCGGCTGGCCTTCCCCCGCGGCGGCTACCCGGACGAGTACGTCTACGGCTTTCCGCGCGAAGCGGCCGGTGTGCCGGTCCGCCGCGGCGGAAAACACCGCAGCCAGCCCACCAGCGCGGTCAAGAGCCGCGTGATGATCGCCGCGATGGCCGCCGGCGCGGCCGCTGCCGCCGCGCACGCCGCCACCCACCCCTCGGGCGACGCCGTCGCCCGGCCCGCCGTACTGGTCGCCAGCAAGACGACGCTGAACGACGGCACCACCACCACCTCCAGCCGCGGCATGCAGATGATCACGGTCAAGGCCGCGGCCAATGTCGTGGTGCACAACGAGGAGCTGGCCAAGGGCGTGGCCTTCGCCCAGGAGCGTGCCGAGCGCGAGGCCCGGCTGCAGCGCCCGCTGTTCGTCGCGCCGACCCAGGGCGCGTTCACCTCGAACTTCGGCTACCGCTGGGGTGTGCTGCACGCCGGCATCGACATCGCCAACGCCATCGGCACCCCGATCCTGGCGGCTTCCGACGGCGTGGTGATCGAGTCCGGCGCCAGCGCCGGCTACGGCATGCTGGTCAAACTGCGTCACTCCGACGGCACGGTCACGCTCTACGGGCACATCAACCGGTCGCTGGTCAGCGTCGGCGAGCGCGTCATGGCCGGCGACCAGATCGCCGAGATGGGCAACCGCGGCTATTCCACCGGCCCGCACTTGCACTTCGAGGTGCTGCAGAACGGCACCAGCAGGATCGACCCGACTTCTTGGCTCGCCAAGCGCGGGATCAATTTCGCTTAACCTGGGTTGGTGACCGACCGCCACCATCCGCCCACCGGTGCTAACCCCTCGAGTCCTTCCGGAACCGATCCGGCCAGTGCTGCCAGCCGCATCATCCGCCGGGCCCCTACCGGCGCCATCCCGATCGTCACCGGTGCGCAGCGGATGCCCCCGGCGGCACAGCCCCCGGTGGCTCCCCGGCCGGCCCCGACCCAGACCCCGTCGGCCGTTGTCCCGATCAGCGCCTGCGTGTTGTCCATCGTGGGCTGCTGGGCCACCTCGGTGGTATCCACCGACCTGATTGCCAGCTGGTGGCACACCGACCGGCTGTTCTGCGTCGCAGTGGGTTTCTTGAGCCTGGTGTTCGCGGTGACGACGGTGACCGGGGTGATCATGCTGCTGCTGCGTCGTCCGCTGGGCCGATACCTGATCGCGATCGGTGCCGTGGTCGCGCTCCTGACCTTTGGCAGTCTTTTCCTCGCGGGCGCCCGAGTGCCGGGGATCGTGCACGTGATCCCGTTCATCCAGGCCGCCACCGTCGCGGCAGCACTGCACCCGGCCACCAGACGCTGGCTGTCGGAGTCGTTTTAGAGCTTGGTCACCGGCGCGTGGTTGTGCATCAGCTTGACCCGCCCGGAACTGCCGAAGTCGATCAGCGACATCGCCGACTCCCCCACCCCGGAGACTTCCTCCACCCGGCCCAGGCCGTACTTGTCGTGCGTCACCCGGTCCCCGGGCGCCAGCACCAACAACGGCCGGTTTCCGGAGCGGCTCGGTGCCGGCCGCGGCGTACCGAACCGGCCGGCACCGCTGACCGGGGCGCTCGGCGCCGCGGTGGCATCGGTGCGCCGCCAGTCGACGAGCTCCTGCGGGATCTCCCGCAGAAAGCGTGACTCCGGGTTCAGCATCGGTTGGCCCCACGATGAGCGCACCTTGGCCCGGCTGAGGTAGAGCCGTTGCCGGGCCCGGGTGAGGCCGACGTAGGCCAGCCGGCGTTCCTCGGAGAGCTCGCGGGCATCGCCCAGCGACCGCATGTGCGGAAACATGCCGTCCTCCCAGCCGATGACGAACACCACCGGGAATTCCAGCCCCTTGGCGGTGTGCAGGGTCATCAGCGTGACCATTCCGGAGCCGTGCTCGGGGATCTCGTCGGTGTCGGCGATCAGCGAGACCCGCTCCAGGAACGCCGCCAGCACGCCGACGTCAGGGATGTCTTCTTCCTCGTCCAGCCTGTCCTGTTCGGCGAGTGCGTTGGCCCGGTCGATGCTGAATTCGTGTGCGACGCTGACGAGTTCGTTGATATTGTCCAGCCGGGCCAAATCCTGCGGATCGGTGGAGGCCTCGAGTTCGGCGCGGTAACCGGTGCGGTCCAGCACCATCTCGACCAGCCCGCCGAGGTCGTCGTCGCACGTGTTGAGGTGTGCCCGCAGTTCGTCGAGCATCGCGACGAACGCCGAGATCGCGTTCTGGGAGCGGGTATTGAACATCGGCACCTGCCCTTCGGCAGCGGCGCGCAGTGCGGCGGCGAATCCGGTGCCGGTGTTCTCGGCGTGCACCGACACGCACGCCTCGGCGCGGTCCCCGATGCCGCGGCGCGGGGTGTTGAGGATGCGCCGCAGGCTCACCGCGTCGCCTGGGTTGTCCAGCACCCGCAGGTAGGCGATGACGTCGCGGATCTCTTTGCGCTCGTAAAAACGCACGCCGCCAACGACTTTGTACGGGATGCCGGCGCGGATGAACACCTCTTCCAGCGAACGGGACGCGTTGTTGGTGCGGTAGAAGATCGCGATGTCGGAGTAGTTGACCGCGCCGGCGTCGGACAGGGCGTCTATCTCCTGTGCGACGAACCGCGCCTCGTCGTGCTCGTTGTCGGCGACATAGCCGACGATCAGCTCGCCGTCACCGGAGTCGGTCCACAACCGCTTCTCCCGGCGTCCGGAGTTGTACGCGATCACCGCGTTGGCCGCCGACAGGATGTTCTGGGTGGAGCGGTAGTTCTGCTCCAGCAACATCGTCGTCGCGTCCGGGTAGTCGCGCTCGAAGTCCTCGATGTTGCGGATGGTCGCGCCACGAAAGGCGTAGATCGACTGGTCGGCGTCCCCGACCACGCACAGCTCCGCCGGCGGGATGTCACTCGCCTGTTCACCCGCCATTGAGTGCCCCGCCAGCTCGCGCACCAGCACGTACTGCGCGTGGTTGGTGTCCTGGTACTCATCGACCAGGATGTGCCGGAACCGGCGGCGGTAATGCTGGGCGATCTCCGGGAACGCCTGCAGGATGCCGACCGTCTCGCCGATCAGGTCGTCGAAGTCCAGGGCGTTGGCCGAGCGCAGCCGGCGCTGGTATTCGGCGTACACCGCAGCCACAACCCGGCTCAGGTCATCGGAGTCTTCAGTCAGGTCGGCCAGCGCTCGGTCGGGGTCGATCAGTTCGTTCTTGAGGTTGGAGATCGCATTGGCCAGCAGCCGCGGCGAGTGCCGTTTGACGTCGAGGCCCATGTCGCGGCCGATCATCAACAGCAGCCGCCGCGAGTCGTCGGCGTCGTAGATGGAGAAGTTGGAGTTCAGCCCGGGAACCACCGAGGCCTGGTTGCGCAGAATCCGCACGCAGGTGGAGTGAAACGTCGATACCCACATGACGCGGGCGCGCGGGCCGATCAGCGACACCACCCGCTCCCGCATCTCGGCGGCGGCCTTGTTGGTGAAGGTGATCGCCAGTACCTGCCCCACCCCGACGTCCCGGGCGGCCAGCAGGTAGGCGATGCGCCGGGTGAGCACCGCGGTCTTGCCCGAGCCGGCGCCGGCGACGATCAGCAGCGGCGAGCCCTCATGCAGTACGGCCTGGCGCTGCTGCGGGTTGAGCCCGTCGAGCAGGTGATCGGTTTGCGGAGTCGCGTGCACTGTCATATCGCAACCCAACGTACCGCCGCCAGACGACAGTCTTTGCGCTGGCACGGCCCTTAGTGGCAGACTCGTTTCGTGCGCGACACACAGCGTCGATTTTTCTACGGGTACCGATCAGCGGTGCCCGTGGTTTAGACGCAACGCCTGCGCCCCGCGGTCCGCTTCGCCGACCCGGGGCTTGTCTGTTGTGTGAGGCCGGATCGCCGATGGGACCAGAAAACACCAACAGCGAGAATCTGGAGTCCGAACCCATGACTGCCCAACCCCAACAGCTGCCTGACATCGATGAACTGCGCCACGAGATCGACCGGCTCGACGCCGAGATCCTGGCCGCGGTCAAGCGACGCACCGAGGTGTCGCAGGAGATCGGCAAGGCCCGGATGGCCTCGGGCGGCACCCGACTGGTGCACAGCCGGGAGATGAAGGTGCTCGAGCGTTACAGCGAGCTCGGCCAGGACGGCAAAGACCTGGCGATGCTGCTGCTGCGACTGGGCCGCGGCCGACTCGGTCACTAAGCGGCTTTGACCGGCCTGCGCCGGGTTCGCGATCGCCGCTAGTGTCGGGGAATGAGTCCCGTTCAACAGATCCCCGACATCTCCGCCACCCCGGCCTGGGACGCGTTGCGCAAGCACCACCAGCGGATCGGCGATGCTCACCTGCGTCAGCTGTTCGCCGACGACCCCGAACGGGGCGAGAAGTTCACCATCACCGTCGGCGACCTCTACATCGACTACAGCAAGCACCGCCTCACCGACGAGACCGTCGGCCTGCTGCTCGATCTGGCCCGGGCGGCCGGCCTGGAGGAACGGCGCGACGCGATGTTCGCCGGGGTGCACATCAACACCTCCGAGGACCGGGCGGTGCTGCACACCGCGTTACGGCTGCCGCGCAACGCCGACCTGAACGTCGACGGTCAGGACGTCATCGCCGACGTGCATGCGGTGCTCGACGCGATGGGCGACTTCACCGACCGGCTGCGCAGTGGGGAATGGACCGGAGCCACCGGAAAGCGCATCGAGACCGTCGTCAACATCGGCATCGGCGGCTCAGATCTCGGCCCGGTGATGGTCGACCGGGCACTGCGCCATTACGCCGATGCCGGCGTCTCGGCGCGGTTCGTCTCCAATGTCGATCCGGCCGACCTGATCGCAAAGCTGGCCGGTTTAGACCCCGCGACAACGCTTTTCATCGTGGCCTCCAAGACGTTCTCGACACTGGAGACGCTGACCAACGCCACCGCGGCCAGGCGCTGGCTGACCGGCGCCCTGGGCGATGCCGCGGTGTCGAAGCATTTCGTGGCGGTCTCCACCAATGCCGGGCTGGTCGAGGAGTTCGGTATCGACACCGCGAACATGTTCGGCTTCTGGGACTGGGTCGGCGGGCGGTACTCGGTGGATTCGGCGATCGGGCTGTCGGTGATGGCGGTGATCGGCCGGGAGCGCTTCGCGGAGTTCCTCGCCGGATTCCACGTCGTCGACCAGCATTTCCGCACTGCGCCATTGGAATCCAACGCGCCCGCGCTGCTCGGCCTGATCGGGCTGTGGTATTCCAACTTCTTCGGCGCCCAGTCCCGCGCGGTGCTGCCCTACTCAAACGATTTGGACCGCTTCGCGGCGTATCTGCAGCAGCTCACCATGGAATCCAACGGCAAGTCGACCCGCGCCGACGGCTCCCCGGTGGTCACCGACACCGGCGAGATCTTCTGGGGTGAGCCGGGAACCAACGGCCAACACGCGTTCTACCAGTTGCTGCACCAGGGCACCCGGCTGGTGCCGGCCGACTTCATCGGCTTCTCCCAGCCCCTCGACGACCTGGCCACCGCCGATGGCACCGGCAGCATGCACGACCTGCTGATGAGCAACTTCTTCGCCCAGACCCAGGTGCTGGCGTTCGGCAAGACCGCCGAGGAGATCGCCGCAGAAGGAACGCCCGCAGACGTCGTGCCGCACAAGGTGATGCCGGGCAACCGGCCGACCACCTCGATTCTGGCCTCCCGGCTCACCCCCTCGGTGCTGGGCCAGCTGATCGCGCTCTACGAGCATCAGGTGTTCACCGAGGGCGTGGTGTGGGGCATCGACTCCTTCGACCAGTGGGGGGTGGAGTTGGGCAAGACGCAGGCCAAGGCGCTGCTGCCGGTGCTGACCGACGACTCCTCCCCGCAGCCGCAGACCGACAGCTCCACCGACGCGCTGGTGCGTCGCTACCGGGTGGAGCGCGGCCGAACGAAGTAGTCACCGGGGCGGCGCCGGGCGGACTTTTTCTCTCAGCCTGACTTTTTACCGGCCACCGCGGATCTCGGCCGGCTCGGGCGCCCGCCGCTCCAGACGGCCGATCGGCGACGCCCTGTGGCCGGGCCGCGTTGAGCCGTTCTCGACCGTCGGTTTCCCGCGGCGAGATGCGAGTCGTTTCCACAGTAGGGGCGATGGGCGCCTCGCATCGGGATTCCCACGTCGGCAACGGATTTCGCCACAGAATTCACACCCGCGACGATGGCGGCCGGGTGCGGGCGGGGTATCGGCCGAGCCGATCCCGGGCGATCGGGTTCCGCAGCGCCGCGGCGAGCGGCGGCCGGGTTCGCCGGCATCTTCTCCGCTGCCGGGGAAGCGGATGGGTCACCGGCCCGGGCCAGAAGGCAGCCCATCACCGGAACGATCGAGATGTCGACTCCCGGCTCGTTCTTTAGGCTTCGCGCCATGCAGATGGCATCCGGTGTCTGGCGGCGTAGCGCCGTGGTTTTGCTGCTGCACTGTTGTTGCTGACTCCTCGCCGAACGGTTTGCCGGCGATTCAGACGCAGATACCAGTTCTCGGTGGTCACTGTCGGCAGTGACCCGTGCCGAACATCCGGCGTTGGAAGGCCCGCATGTATTTGTCCACCGCACCGGCGACCATCGACGCCGGGGTCTCCGGCAGAGATTTCCGGCAGGCCGCCGCCGGAATCCCGGCCACGGCGGCACACCCGCCGGCGTCCGGGCGATCGATGGTCACGCCGCTTCGCATCGGCGTGACCACGCTATGGCTGTCGGTCATCGTGCTGCTGCCATTGGCGGCCATCGTCTGGCAAGCAGGCGGCAGGGGCTGGCAGGGGTTCTGGCTGGCCATCACCTCACACGCGGCGATGGAATCCTTCCGGGTCACGCTGACGAGTGCGGTGCTGGTGACCGCGCTCGACGTGGTATTCGGCCTGGCGACCGCCTGGGTGTTGGTGCGCGATGCCTTCGTCGGGAAGGGCTTGATCGATGCGCTGATCGATCTGCCGTTCGCGCTGCCGACGATCGTCACCAGCTTGGTGATGTTGGCCCTGTACGGCAACGCCAGCCCCGTCGGCATTCATCTGCAGCACACTCCGGCCGGGGTGGTGATGGCGCTGGCCTTCGTCACGTTGCCCTTGGTGGTGCGCGCCGTCCAACCGGTGCTGCTGGAGCTCGATCGGGACGCTGAAGAGGCGGCCGCCTCACTGGGCGCCACGCGTCTGACGACCTTCCGCCTGGTTCTACTGCCGTCGCTGCGGCCCGCGCTGTTGACCGGGGCCGGGCTTGCGTTTTCGCGGTGCGTCGGGGAATTCGGCTCGGTCGTGACGATCGGTGGCGCGGTGCCCGGCAGGACCGAAGTGTCATCGCAGTGGATTCGCGCGTTGATCGAGACCGACGACCGCACCAGTGCAGCGGCGATATCGATTGTGTTATTGGCGATCTCGTTCGCTGTGTTGGTTTTGCTGCGGACCGTCGGCGGGCGTGCGGCCAAACGGGAGGAGGAGGACGGATGACACCGCGGTTGGAGCGGCGTCATCTCCTGCGGGTCGGTGTCTTGGCCTATATCGGCGTGATGCTGATCGCTCCGGTGTCGATAATCCTGTACCGGACATTTCGTCCCGGGTTCGGGCACTTCTGGGCCTGGGTGAGCACCCCGGCGGCGGTCTCGGCGCTGAAGCTGTCCCTGCTGCTGGTCGTCATCGTGGTCCCGCTGAATGCGTTGTTCGGCGTTTTTACATCGATCCTGCTGGCGCGCACCAATTTTCGGGGACGATCAGTGCTTCAGGCGATCCTCGACATTCCGTTCGCGGTCTCGCCGATCATCGTGGGGGTCGCACTGATCGCGCTGTGGGGTTCGTCCGGGGCTCTGGGATTCGTGGAGAACACCCTCGGAATCAAGATCATCTTCGGGCTGCCCGGGATGGTACTGGCCAGCATTTTCGTCACCCTGCCGTTCGTCGTGCGCGAGGTTCAGCCGGTGCTCACGGAGGTCGGAATCGAACAGGAGCAGGCCGCGGCGACGCTGGGCTCGAGTTCGTGGCAGACGCTTTGGCGGATCACGCTGCCATCGATCCGCTGGGGCCTGACCTACGGCATTGTGCTGACCACCGCGCGCACGCTCGGCGAGTTCGGTGCCGTCATCATGGTGGCGTCGAACCTGCCGGGTGATTCACAGACGCTGACGTTATTGGTCAACGACCGTTACCACCGCGGAGCCGAGTACGGCGCCTACGCACTGTCGACGCTGCTGATGGGCGTCGCCGTGGCGTTCTTGATCGCGAAGGCGATCCTGCTGGTGTACCGCCTGCGGCTCAGGCGAAGCGTTTGGTGAACCGCGGCGGCAGCCGGCGCATCACCCACACCATCGGCGCCCACGGCCAGGGCGGCACCACCGCCCGGCCGGTTTCGCGTTCGATCGCGCCCACCATCGCCTTGACCCCGGATTCGTTGTCCACCATCAACATCGTCGACGCCGACTTGGCCGTCATCTCCGACTCGATATAGCCCGGCTCCAGCACCGTGACCTTGATCGGGCTGCCGGCGTACTCGGCGCGCAGCGACTCACCCAGCGACGACACCCCGGCCTTGCTGGCGGCGTAGGCCGCCTTGACGCCGGGCACACCCTTGTTGCCCAGCACCGAGGAGATCAGCACCAGGTGCCCGCTGCCGGCGGAGCTGAACATCTCCAGCGCGGTCTCGATCTGGACCAGCGCGGCGACCAGGTTGGTTTCGAGGGTGGCCTTGTTGGCCCACAGCTTCCCGGCCCCCAGCGGGGCGCCCTTGCCGATCCCGGCGTTGACGATGACCCGGTCGATTCCGCCGAGTTCGCCGGAGAGCTGGGCGAACACCTTGGGCACCTCGTCATGGTCATTGACGTCGAGGGCTGCCACCGCCACCTTGACGCCGGGATACTGCTGCGTCAGCTCGTCTTTCAGTTCCTCGAGGCGGTCGATTCGACGAGCGCACAGGGCCAGGTCGCGTCCGCGCGCGGCGAATGCGCGGGCCATCCCGGCTCCCAGCCCAGAGCTTGCCCCGGTGATGAGGATCTTCTGACGAACCATCCGGGCAGCCTAGCCCGGATCGACGGCTCTCAAACACTCGCGGGGTCCGGCTACTTGAGCAGCCGCGACATCCTCCGGTCGGCGAGCACCTTGCCGCCGGTCTGACACGTCGGGCAGTACTGGAAAGACTTGTCGGCGAACGACACCTCGCGCACCGTGTCGCCGCAGACCGGACACGGCAGCCCGGTGCGGGCGTGCACCCGCAGCCCGGAGCGCTTCTCCCCCTTGAGCGTGGCGGCCTGCTGACCGACGGAGCGGGTCACCGCGTCGGTGAGCACGGCGCGCATCGCCTCGTGCAGCGCGGCGAGCTGCTCACCGGAGAGCTTGGCCGCGGTCGCGAACGGCGAAATGCGCGCGGTGTGCAGGATCTCGTCGCTGTAGGCATTGCCGACCCCGGCGATCACCTTCTGATCGGTGAGGACGGTCTTGATGCGCCCGGTGTTGCCGGCCAGCAGGCCGGCCAGCTCATCGGCTGTCACCTCCAGCGCGTCGGGACCCAGGCCGCCGATTCCCGGCACCTTGTCCGGATCGTCGACCAGCCAGACCGCCAGGCGTTTCTGGGTGCCGGCTTCGGTGAGGTCGAATCCGGGCGCCTGCCCCGGGGTCGCCAGATGCACCCGCAGCGCGATCGGTCCCTTGCCGGGCCGCAGCGGCGCCGGCGCCAGCTGGTCCGACCAGCGCAGCCAGCCCGCCCGGGACAGATGCGCGATCAGGAACAGATCGCCGGCCTGCAAGCCGAGGTATTTGCCCCAGCGATGCGCACCCGTGACGATCTGGCCGTGCAACGCCGCCAGCGGCGGGTCGAAGGTCTTGAGCACCGAGAACGCCACCACATCAACGCGGCCGACGGTGCAACCGACGGCGTGACGGCGCAGGTGATCGGCGAGCGCCTCGACTTCGGGCAGTTCGGGCATGCCCTCGAGTCTGCCCGGTTACCGGGCGATGCGCCGGGCGTCGCGCAGCACCAGGGACAGCACCCAGCTCACCAGGGACAGCACGATCGCCGCCCAGATGGCGTCCCACCAGAAGTCGGCGATGTACAGGCCCCAGTGCCTGGCGGTTTTTGCGGTGATCCACGCGGTGATCCACAGCATCAACGCGTTGATCACGATGTGGAACAGCCCCAGGGTGAGGATGTACAGCGGGATCGACAGCAGCTGCACCACCGGCTTGATGAAGGCGTTGACCAGCCCGAAGATCAACGCGACGACGAAGATGATGCCGACCCGCGCGACCGTGGTGTCACCGCCGACGATCTCGACTCCGGGAACGATCTGGGTGACCACCCACAGCGCGAGCCCGGTCAGTGCGGCGCGGATCAGGAACGGTCCCATGGGCAGATCCTGCCACGCCGAACTCGCCGACGACGCGGTTCCGGTGGGATGTCGAGCGGCGGTCAGCCCCCGGCGGCTCCGAGGCGGGCCCGCACCCCGGCCGTGATCCGGTCGACGTGCCAACCGGCTGTTCGGCAGGCCGTCACGACGGCATCGGCGGATTCGGCAGTGATCACCCCGAACATGGTCTCGTCGGTGGGCGAGGTCAGTGCGACCAGCAGCGTGGCCTGCACGGCGGCGGCGGCGCCGGCGAGCCGATCGATGGCGGCGTCGACGACCGAGTCGACCAGATCGGGTTGGTACCACTCCACCAGGAAGCACTGACGCGCCGCCTCGCTGTCGCTCACGCCCCCGACATTAAGGCGGAAGCGGCCCCGGCGAATCAGGGATTTCCCTGGACATCCGCGGCATTCAGCGCAGCGAACAGCGCAGCGCGCGAGCGGATGCCCAGTTTGCGGTACACACTGCTCAGGGTCATTTCCACGGTCTTGGGTGCGATGAACAACTCCGCGGCGATCTGCTTGTTGGACAGTCCGGCGGCAGCGTGCTCGGCGACGCGACGCTCAGCGGGGGTCAGGTCGGCGCCCCGGCCGGCCGCGGTCATCCGGTCCAACTCGGCACGGGCACGCCGCTCCCACAGCGGTGCGCCCAGACGCTCGAAGGTCTCCAGGGCCGCGCGCAGGCTGGCCTGGGCGGCCTGCTTGCGACGGCGGCGCCGTTGCACTTGGCCCAGCAACAGCTGGGTTCGGGCCTTTTCGAACGGCATGGGAAGCCGTTCGTGATGCCGCAGCGCTTCCTGCGCGGCCTGCTCGGCGGCGTCGAGGTCGCCACGCGCGGCCAGCAAGTGGGCGCTCCCGCGAGCGCCCACGGCCCGCATCCACGGCCGGTCGTGACGGGCGCCATTGCGTTCGAGCGCCACGACCAGTGGTTCGGCCTCGTCGAGCCGGCCCAGCGCTGTGAGGGCCTCCACGGCGTCGGGGAGGTGGCCCCCGACCACGATCTCGGTGCCCTGCTCCGGGTCGAACGAAGCCAGCAGCGGCTCCAGCACCTTGATCGCAGCCGGGTAGTCGCCGAGCGACACCTCGAGGAACCCCAACACTCTCGCCACCGCATCGCACAGCAACGCGGCCCCGGTCGCGCGGCAGACCCGAAGGGCAACCTCCGTAATCTCGCGGACATCCTGCGCGCGGCCGGTATAGGCGGCAACCTCGGCCTGACCTATCCACGCCTCGGTGAGCACGTGCCTGCCGCCCATCTGCTCGGCGCGCTGGACGGCGTCCTCAGCGGTTTCCGCCGCGTCGGCATAGCGGCCGGCCCAGAGATCGATCATGGTGGCGTGGTGGGCCACCCACAGGATGTCGATCTCGGTGCCGCTGCGCAGACACCGCTGCCGGACCACGTCGAGTTGAGAGCGGGCCGCCTCCAACTCACCGGTCCAGGCGGAGATGACGGCCGCAACCGCAGCTGCCTGAAACGCCGCGACCGTCGCGCCGTCCGGCTTCTCCAGTTCCAGTGCCAGCTGTAACGCCTGAACATCGACCCCGAGCCCATGGACGAAGCCGACGATCACGCCGACCGCCAACGCCTGGCTGCGCAATGCACCTATACCGAGCTGTTCGGCTTGCTCCACCGCCGCGCGTGCGTGGCGGACGGATTCCTCGAGTTCTCCGATCATGGCGGTGGTCGGCACCAGCAGCAGCCGGGCCTGCAACTGCAGCATCGCGTTGTCGGTCGTGGCGATGGCCTGATCGAGCAGGTCCGCACCCGCTACCAGGCTCTCGTCGTAGCCGGTGATGGCGGCGAGCGCGATCAGCGCCATGCAGCGCAATCCGCCCGGGGGCAGGTTGTCGAGGGTCGATTCCAGGTGTGCACGCGCCGCGCCGAGTGCCCCGGAGCGGAAATGCTGCTCGGCGGCCCGTAACCGGCGCACAGGATTGTCCCCGCCGAGATTGATTGCGAGCTCGATCAATTCGGCGGCTACCGCCGGTGCTCCACGCGCCTGGGTGGCTTGGGCGGCAGCGTCGAGGGCTTGCACGGTGTCCGGATCGCCGGTGGTGGCCGCCAGCGCCAGATGACGCGCGGTCAGCTCCGGCTCCTCGACGATGTCGGCCAGCCGGCGATGCATGGCTCGCCGCGCCGCCGGGCCGGCGGCGCTGTACACCCCGGTGGCGAACAGCGGATGACGAAACCGGATCCGGCTGCCGTCGATCTCGACCACCTCACCGGCGTGCTCGGATTCGACCAGCTCGACGACGCGGTCGGGGCTGATGCCGGTGGCGCGACTCACCCGATCGACGGTGGGCAGCGCGGCAGAGGCTGCTGCCAGCATCACAGCGGCGACGTCTCCGTCGGGGCATCCGATGTTGTGGCGCACCAGCTCGGCCAGGGCATCAGGGAGTCCGAACGCAGCCCGACCGGGGTCCTCGGCAACGAACCGTGCCAGCTCGATCGCGAAAAACGGGTTGCCGCCGGAGATTTCATGGATCCGGGTGATCGACGGCCGCGGCAACGTACGCCCCAGCCGCGCGGATATCAGGGCGTGCACGCCGCCCAGCGTCAGCGGGGTGATCCGCACCCGCTCCACCGACCCGGGACGTCCCGGATTCAGCCAGGTCATGTTGGCGGCGCCCGGTGCGCCGGTTCGGAGGGTGATCAACAGACCGACCCGGCCGGTGAGCCGTCGTTCCGCAAACCCGATCACCACCTGGCTGGACATGTCCAGCCATTGGGCGTCGTCGATGCAGAGCAGCACCGGCGTATCCGAACTCAGTCTGCGGATCACCGCCAGGAACGCGGTCGCGACCAGCCGTTCATTGCCGGCGGGGCCGTCGCCCGCGCCCAGCAGGACGCGGTCCAGTGCCGCACGCTGCTCCTCGGGCAGCTCAGCCAGCACCCCGGCGTCGACGCGGGCGAGCAGGTCGGCCACCGCCGCGTAGGCATAGCGGACCTCGGTGGGGGCGCCGACCGCCGTGAGCACCAGGTACCCCCGTGCCGCCGCGACCTCTGCCGCCTCCCACAGCAGGGTGGACTTGCCGATCCCGGCTTCGCCTTCGAGCACGAGGGTTCCGGGTTCCGCCAGCGCGCGGTCCAGGAAGGCGCGCACCACCGCGGCCTCAGCCTTTCGGTCCGCCAAACCCGTACTCACGACCACAATTGTGGCAGCAGCGACCCTTGACGGCACAGGTTTGCCATGTGGTTCCGGTGGGGTGGACCGCGACGATGCCGGAGCGCTCGACCCCCGTGACGACGCTCACGTCGTACCGTAGGTATCCGGTACCGTAGGTATTGACATCTTCGGTGGCGCCCCCTATTTTTTGGGGACCGAAGCGAGAAGGGATCCCCGATGACCACTGTCGTGCGGCCGAATGGACCGTCCCGGGAGGAATTCGCCGAACGCCTGCTGAAGGGCTCGGTGAAGAAGTCCTACGCTCCCGTCGTCGACATCGACTGGGACGCCCCGATCGACCCGGACAAGTTCTTCCTGCCGGCTCGGATGTGCAGCCTTTACGGCACCGGCCTGTGGGAGGCGATGACCCGTGAACAGCAGATCGAGATGTCGCGCCAGGAGCTGGTCAACGTGCTGTCGGCGGGCATCTGGTTCGAGAACATCCTCAACCAGGCGCTGCTGCGCGACATGATGCACAAGAATCCCACCGCGCGCACCACCCACTACTCGCTGACCGAGCTGGGCGACGAGGCCCGGCACATGCTGATGTTCGGCAAGACCATCGACCGCATCGGTGGCGTCCCGGTGCGCCCGAAGCTGTACCAGCGCATCGTGATCAACTCGCTGCCGTTCGTCTTCCGGGGCCCCATCCTGTGGGGCGCGGCCCTGGTCGGCGAGGAGATCTTCGATGCGCTGCAACGCCAGATTCTCGACGAGCCGGACCTGCAGCCGATCGTCCGGCGGGTGATGCGCATCCACGTCACCGAGGAAGCCCGCCACATTCAATACGCGCGCGACGGCCTGCGGCGCAGCGTGCCGGCGATGCCGCGCTACCGCCGTGTCCTGCTGGCGAACCTGCAGGGCGTGGGCGGGCCGTTCTACCGCCACTTGTTGACCCTGCCGATCGTCTACAAGCGGGTCGGGCTGGACGGCCGCGAAGCTCGCCGGGTGGCGCGGACCAACCCGCACTTCCAGGCCGCCTGCCGCTCGTCGTTCGCCCCGCTGTCCGCCTTCTTCACCGAGGTGGGCCTGATGGGCCGGCTGGCCCGGCGGATGTGGCGGCGGGCCGGTTTCCTGTGAGCCACAGCGACATCCTCGACGTGGTCGTGCTGGGTGACCCGGCGCGCCTGCACGGGCTGCTCGACGGCGCCCGGGTGATCGATCCGGCCGGGACGGACGTGACCACCCGATTCGACAGCGCCGAGGAGACGTGGGCGGTGACCACCGCCGACGGTGCGGTGCTGACCGCCCGGGTGATCATCGACGCCACCACCTCGCGCGACGACGTCGTTGCCGCGCACGGGACACCCAACCGGTTCCGGATCCCGGGTCCGCATACCCGCCGGCAGGCGCGGTATGTGGCCCGGCTCGTCGAGTCCATGCAGCGCAGCGGAGCCAGCCGTATCGAATCCCGCTCGCCCCGGCTGCGGGTGCACCCGGTGCTGCCGACCCGGGGACTGTCCCGGTTCTATCTCACCGGCTCGGCGGGTTTCGATGAGGACAACGACGAGACCTACGACGGGCCGGCCGTGCTCACCCACAACGGCGAGGACTACCCGACCCGAGTCCGACTGGCGGGCCACTTCGATCCGATCGACGGTCAATACCATTGGCAGGGAATGTTTTTCACGGATCTGCCGGGCGTGAACGCCACCGGCTCCAAGGTCAGTATCCGGATCGGCGAACACACCGCGCAGGGACGCGTCGCCGAGCGGACGCCATGGGGAACGCTGACCGTGACCGGCGCTGCCGGATATCCACCCTTCCCGCTGCAGGACGTCGAAATCGCGATGCTGCCACGGATCTAGCCACGATCCCGCACGGTCGCCGCGGTGAGTCTGCTATGCAAAGAGCACACCACCGACAGACCGAGGAGACGATGTGCGGTTCACCTACGCCGAGGCGATGACCGACCCGAGCTACTACATTCCGCTCGCCAAAGCCGCCGAGGCAGCCGGCTACCACAGCATGTCGATCCCGGACAGCATCGCCTATCCGTTCGAGTCGGACTCGAAGTATCCCTACACCCCGGACGGCAACCGTGAGTTCCTGGACGGCAAGGCATTCATCGAGACATTCGTGTTGATCGCGGCGCTGGGCGCGGTCACCAGCACGTTGCGGTTCACCCCGTTCGTGATCAAGCTACCGATCCGCCCGCCGGCCCTGGTGGCCAAGCAGGCCGGTTCGCTGGCCGCGATGATCGGTGACCGGCTGAGCCTGGGCGTGGGCACCAGCCCCTGGCCGGAGGACTATGAGCTGATGGGGGTGCCGTTCGCCCGGCGCGGCAAGCGGATGGACGAGTGCATCGAGGTCATCCGGGGACTGACCACCGGCGACTACTTCGAATTCCACGGCGAGTTCTACGACATCCCGAAAACCAAGATGACCCCGGCGCCGGCTCAGCCCATTCCGATCCTGATCGGCGGCCACGCCGACGCCGCTCTGCGTCGCGCCGCCCGTAACGACGGCTGGATGCACGGCGGCGGCGACCCGGCCGAGCTCGACGGCCTGATCGCCAGGCTCAAACAACTTCGTGAGGAGGAAGGCCGTACGGGTCCGTTCGAGATCCACGTGATCTCGGTCGACGGGTTCACCCTCGACGGCGTCAAGCGCCTGGAGGACAAAGGGGTGACCGACGTCATCGTGGGTTTCCGGGTGCCCTACATCGTCGGTCCCGACACCGAGCCGCTGGCCGACAAGATCCGCAACCTGGAGCGCTTCGCCGAGCACGTGATCGCCAAGGCCGGGTGACGCCGGTCACATCGTGACCGTAGGCGTGTGCAGCCTCACTGTGTCGGTGGGATTGGTTTGGGCGGCGGCGACGTTACATGGACGTACGCGCCGACCGCCGACCGCGGCCGCGGGTACTGCAGCTCTCGTTGCGTGACCTGCAGGAGGTATTGATGAAGACGCAGACTTGCCTGTCGGCCCAGCCGCGGGACGGCCACGGCGACTACCAACGGGCGGTTCACCTGCTGCGTGCCGCCGCCTCTTGTGACGCAGGGCAGAGCGATGCCCGCCGCCAATGGATCCGCGCCGCCACACAGTGCTGATCGACCCAATCCGGCACCTTTTACGGCGAATCCTTCCGTACGGTAAGTAACTCGTTTACCCTTCTCAGACACACCTCAGAAATTGGTGCGCGTCCTGGGAAGGGTTTGCCGACATGGCTCGTCACCGCAGCAAGGTCGTGGGCAGCAAGTTCGTGGGGGCCGTCGCCTTTCTGGCGTTGGTCGTGCCCTCGGCCCCGGCGGCGCATGCCGACTTCGACGACGCGATGGACGAGCTGTTCACGCCGTTCCTGACCGCCGCGGGCGCCGTCGACGGCGACGCGCTGTTCAGCTCGGCGGCGTGGGAGGCCTTCCTGGCCCCCGAGCACTGGGATACCGCATTCGCCGCGCTGGCCGAGCCGGGTCCGGCCGTGGATTTCGACTTCTACACCGCGCTGCACGACGCCGCCGAGAAGTGGATCGACAGCGAGCTGGGCGGGCAGGTCAACGGCGTCATCAACCAGCTCTTCGGGTCGACCGTGATCGGAAACGGCGCCGACGGCACCGAAGCCCATCCGGACGGCGACCCCGGCGGCTGGCTGTTCGGTGACGGCGGAGCGGGCTGGAACAGCACCACCGATGGTGTCACCGGGGGTCATGGCGGCGCCGCCGGGATCTTCGGCGACGGCGGCGATGGCGGCCACGGGGGTGCCGGGGCCGCCGGGGGTGACGGCGGCGCGGGCGGCTGGCTGATGGGCAACGGCGGCAACGGCGGCGATGCCGGAAACGGCGATACCGTCAGCGGTCTGCCCGCGCTCGGCGGCGCCGGCGGAAACCCTGGACTGTGGGCCGGGACCCATGGCGCGGCAGGACATTTCGGCACGCTCCCGGACGGGATCACCGGAACGACGGCTCCCCCGGTCGAGGTGTCCAACGGCTGGCTCACCAACGGCGACGGCCAGGTGGTCATGCTGCACGGGCTCAACCAGGTCTACAAGATCCCGCCCTACGAGCCGTCCGCCGACGGCTTCAGCGAGGACGACGCCGCGTTCCTGGCCGCCAACGGCTTCAACGCGGTGCGCCTGGGCATCATCTGGTCCGCGGTGGAACCGCAGCCCGGGGTCATCGACTACGACTACCTGGCGTCGATCCAGAACACCGTCCAGATCTTGGCCCAGCACAAGATCGTCGCGATCCTGGACATGCACCAGGACCTCTACAACGAGGAGTTCGGCGGCGAGGGCGCACCCGGCTGGGCGACCGATGGCGGTGGCCTGCCCAACCCCGACATGGGCTTCCCGGGCAACTACTTCCTCAACCCGGCGCAGAACCACGCCTGGGATGCGTTCTGGGGCAATGCGAAAGCATCCGACGACGTCGGCCTGCTGAACCATTACGCGCAGACCTGGCAGGCCGTCGCCAACTACTTCAAGGGCGACCCCAACGTGGCCGGCTACGAGATCATGAACGAACCGTGGGCGGGCACCAACTGGCTGGGCAGCCTGTTGGGCAACCCCTACTTCGAGGGCCAGCAACTGACCCCGTTCTACAACCAGATCGACGCGGCGATCCGCTCCGTCGACCCGAACAAGACGGTGTTCTTCGAGCCCACCACGCTCTTCGGCAGCCTGCCGGTGCCGACGCACCTGGGCACGGTGGAAGACGAGAACTCCGTGTTCTCCTTCCACAGCTACTGCATCACCACGTCGCTGTTCCCCGATCTCAGCTTCGGCTGCGACCTGAACGCCGACGTCGTGTTCGCCAACGCGGCGGATTACGCGCAGGCGCATAACATCCCGGCGTTGCTGACCGAGTTCGGCGCCACCAACACCATCCCGACCATCACCGCCAGCATGCAGGCCGCCAACAAGTATCTGTGGGGCTGGACCGAGTGGGCCTACACCGGCAACGACATCACCAGCGCGTCACCGAACGGCCAAGCCCTGGTGCTGGACCCCAGCCAGCCGCCCACCGGTGACAACGTCAACTTCGACAAGCTGATCGCCCTGTCCGAGCCCTACCCGCAACTGATTTCGGGCACCCCGACAACGCTGTCGTTCGACAACGGTGTGTTCTCGTTCAGCTACTCCACCGATCACGCCGACGGCTCCGGTGCCTTCGGCGCCGGTTCGCAGACCACCATCTCGGTGCCCACCGATCAGTACCCGAACGGCTATACCGTGAACGTGAGCGGTGGGCATGTGACGTCCGGGCCCAACGCGTCGGTGCTGATCATCAGCTCCGACGCCGGTGCCGCCACGGTGAACGTGACGGTGACGGCGACGACCTAGTCGTCCGGGGGCCGGGGCCGCGGCGCCAGCGGCAGCGGCGGGGCGCTGGCGCGCACGGTCTGGCGAATCTCTCCGAGGCCCTGCACCTGCAGGGTCACCACGTCACCGTCGCGTAGCCAGCCCGGAAATGATTGCGGCGCCTCGGGATCGAGATGCTCGATCAGCGTGCAGGTGGGGACGGTGCCGGATCCGAAGACGTCGCCGGGTGTCAGCGCCACCCCGCGCGAGGCATAGCTGATGATCTCGCCGAAGCTCCAGTCCATGGTGCCGGTCGAGCCGAGGCCCACGATCACGTCGTTGACGATCGCGGTGGCATGCAGGCTCAGCCTGCCGTCGCGGCGGTAGGGTTCGAGCTCGTCGGGGGTGACCAGATACGGCCCCAGGGTGACACCGCTGTCCTTGCCTTTGCCCTGGCCGATGGCCAGCCGGCCCTCGTGGGCCTGCAGGTCGCGCGCGGACCAGTCGTTGAAGATGGTGTAGCCGATGATGGCCCGCTCCGCGTCGGCCACCGACAGGTCCGCCCCCGGCGTCCCGATGACGGCGGCGACCTCCAGTTCGAAGTCCTGACACGCGCTCCCCGGCGCTGCCGGCACATCATCGTAGGGACCCAGAACCGTTGCCGGGCAGGCGAAATAGAAGGCCGGTATCTGGTACCACACCTCGTCGAGCACGCGGCTGCGACCGGTCGCCGCCAGGCAGTTGCGCATGTGGTCCAAGAAGCACAGGCTGTCGCGGATCGACGGCGGGCGCGGGATCGGCGCCATCAGCGCGACCTGGTCGGCCCGCACCGTCGCCGGTTGGCCCAGCGCCCGTTCGCCGGCGTCGCGCAGCCCGTCCGGGCCGAGCCCGATCAGCTCCAGCAGCGTCGTTCCGGGCGGCAGCGCGTGGATCATCTCGCCGTCCAGTACGCCCGTGCGCTCGCCGTTTTCGTCTCGATAGGTCACCCACCGCACCGGTCAATCCTCACTCACCACGTCGTCGGGCGTCTTATCGGGCCGCAGTCCGCGCCAGCTCGGTTGGCGCAGCCGACCGTCGCCGGTGCGCTCGCTGTAGCGCACCTCCCCCACCAGGCTCGGTCGCACGAACGTGACCCCGGCGGCGTCGGCCCGGCCGAGCGGCGCGTCGAAGGGTGATTCGTCGGCGCGCAGCGGCGCCAGCTTCTTCTTCAGCGCCGCCAGTTGGCCCTCGGTGAAGCCGGTGCCCACCCGACCGACGTAGGTGAGCTTGCCTCCCGCCGGAATGCCCATCAGCAGCGACCCGATCCCCCCGCCCCGGGCGCCCTCACCGGCCCGCCAGCCGCCGATCACCACCTCCTGGGTCCGCCAGTGCTTCTCCTTGACCCAGGCCGTCGACCGGCGCCCCGGGTGATAGGGCGAGTCCCATTTCTTGGCCACCACGCCCTCCCAACCCAGCCGGCGGGACTGTTCGAGCGCCTGGGAGCCGTCGGCGGTCAACAGGTCCTTGACCACCAAATCAGTCCCCTGCGCGAGTGTTTCCAGCAGGCGGCGACGGTCCCGGTAGGCCGCGCGCAGCAGCGGACGGCCATCTAGGTAGAGCAGGTCGAAGGCCCAGAACTCCACCCGAGTCGAGCGGGCGCTGTTCTGCATCGCGGCGAAGCTGGGAACGCTGGCGCTGTCGAGCGCGACGACTTCTCCGTCCAGCACGAGGTGGTGTTCGGCGAGGTCGGCGGCCAGCGACCGCAGCTGCGGGTACTCGCCGGTGACGTCGCGGCCGCTGCGGGAACGCAACCGCACCCGGCCCCGGTCGGCATCGACCAGCAGCCGGTAGCCGTCCCATTTGCCCTCGAAGGCCCAGGTGTCCGGGTCGAGGCGAGTCACCGAGCCGTGGGTGGCCAGCATCGGTGCCAGGTCGGCGAGGGCGAACGTCTTCTGATCTTTCATCCGGTGGGCCAGCCACTGGTCGCCGCCGGTCCGGATCAGCGCGTAGCGGCCCGAGATCCGACTGCCCCGCAACACGACGATCACCTCGCCCTTTTCGGCGGAGTCCTCGAACTTCTCGGTCACATAGCTGCCCGAATCCCAGATGCGCACCGTTCCTGCGCCGTATTCGCCCTTGGGGATGGTGCCCTCGAAACTCCCGTATTCCAGCGGGTGGTCTTCGGTGCGCACCGCGAGATGGTTGACCGACGGGGCGTCGGGCAGATTCTTGGGCACCGCCCAGCTCACCAGCACGCCGTCGCGCTCCAGCCGGAAGTCGTAGTGCAGCCGGCGGGCGTGGTGCTCCTGGATAACGAAGTAGCTATTGCCGCCCCCCGGCGCCGGGGCTGCGGCCGGCACCGGTTCGGGGGTCTTGGCCGCGTCGCGTTTGGCCCGGTAGTGGCTGAGTCGGTCCGGTTTGCTCAGCGGCGGGTCCAGCCCGGCCAACAGGTCGCCGTCGCGGGCGACACGAGCCAGCACCTCGTCGTAGCGCAACTGCCGCAGCTTCGGATCGTCCAGTTCGGCCCAGGTGCGCGGCGCGGCCACCGTCGGATGCTCGCGGCCCCGCAGTGAATACGGCGCGATGGTGGTCTTGGCCGCGTTGTTCTGGCTCCAGTCCAAGAACACCTTGCCGGCCCGCAGCTTCTTGGCCATGGTGGCGGTCACCAGCTTCGGCATGGCGCTTTCGAGTTGTTGCGCAACGCGTTTGGCCACCGCGACGGCGCCGTCGCTGGCCACCGGGCGATCCAGCGGGGCGTAGAGGTGCACGCCCTTGCTGCCGCTGGTGAGCGGAAACACCTCCAGGTCCAGTTCGGCCATCAGATCGCGGATCGCGCGTGCCACTTCGGCGAGTTGGCTCATCGTCACGCCCTCACCGGGGTCCAGGTCGAACACCAGCCGGGTGGACCGGCCGGGTTTGATCACCTCGCCGCCGCGAGTCCATTCCGCCTCGAAGCGCCACTGCGGGACGTGCACTTCCAAGGCGGCCTGCTGGGCGATCCAGGCCAGGCCGTCGGGGTCGTCGATGATCGGATAGGTGGTGGTCCCGGAGCGGTGCTGCACCGCGGCGCGGCGCAGCCAGGACGGTGCCGAGGACGCGAGTTGCTTTTCGAAGAAGGAGTCCTGCTCGACACCGTTGGGCCAGCGTTTGCGGGTGGCCGGGCGCCCGGCGATGTGCGGCAGCATCACCTCGGCGATGCGGGTGTAGTAGTCGAAGACGTCGGCTTTGGTGGTGCCGGTGGCGGGGTAGAGCACTTTGTCGGCGTTGGTCAGTTTCACCCGCGTCTTGAACGGCTCGGCGGACA
Source organism: Mycolicibacter terrae (assembly GCF_010727125.1). Lineage (NCBI taxonomy): Bacteria > Bacillati > Actinomycetota > Actinomycetes > Mycobacteriales > Mycobacteriaceae > Mycobacterium > Mycobacterium terrae. Next base: position 3,370,935 of record NZ_AP022564.1, read on the forward strand.
TGCAGCCAACTTACGTCGCGCCAAAGCAGGTTATCGGCACATCCGGGTGGGCATACTGGCCTCATGCGTTCCATCTGGAAGGGTTCGATCGCATTCGGTCTGGTCAACGTCCCGGTGAAGGTCTACAGCGCCACCGAGGACCACGACATCAAGTTCCGTCAGGTGCATGCCAAGGACAACGGCCGGATCCGCTACCGGCGGGTGTGCGAAGAATGCGGCGAAGTCGTCGACTACGCCGACATCGCGCGCGCGTATGAGTCCGACGACGGCCGGATGGTGGTGATCACCGACGACGACCTCGCGAATCTTCCCGAGGAACGCGACCATGAGATCGCGGTGCTCGAGTTCGTCCCGGCAAGTGATCTGGACCCGATGCTCTATGACCGCAGCTACTTTCTGGAGCCGGGAACGAAATCGATCAAATCCTATGTGCTGCTGGCCAAGACACTGGCCGAGACCGACCGGGTGGCGATCGTGCATTTCACCCTGCGCAACAAGACGCGGCTGGCGGCCTTGCGGGTCAAGGACTTCTCCAAACGTGACGTGATGATGGTGCACACCCTGTTGTGGCCGGACGAGATCCGCGATCCGGACTTCCCGGCGCTGGACACCAAGGTCGAGATCAAGCCAGCCGAGCTGAAGATGGCCGGGCAGGTGGTGGAGTCGATGGCCGACGACTTCGACCCGGACCGCTACCACGACACCTACCAGGAACAACTGCACGAGTTGATCGAGGCCAAACTCGAAGGCGACGAGGCGTTCACCCCCGAGGAGCGGCCCGCCGAACTGGACGCCACCGAGGACGTCTCCGACCTGTTGGCCAAGCTGGAAGCCAGCGTGCAGAAGCGCTCGGCCGCCAAGAAGGAGCCGGCGAAAAAGGCGCAGGCTAAGAAGGCTCCGGCGAAGAAGGCTCCGGCCAAGAAGGCTCCGGCGAAGAAGGCCGCGGCGAAGTAGCGCTTGCAGCCGCCACCGCGGGTCGCTGCCGCACCTGCTGCGGCCACCAGAACCAGCGCCCGAGCAACGCGGCGATGCTCGGCGTCATGAACGACCGCACGATCAGCGTGTCGAACAGCAGGCCCAGCGCGATGGTGGTGCCGATCTGGCCAAGAATCCTCAAGTCGCTGAAGATGAACGACGCCATGGTGGCGGCGAACACCAGTCCGGCGGCGGTCACCACCGACCCGGTCCCGCCCATCGCCCGGATGATGCCGGTGTTCAGGCCGGCGCCGATCTCCTCCTTGAACCGCGAGATCAGCAGCAGGTTGTAGTCCGAGCCCACCGCCAGCAGCAGGATGACGGCCAGGGCCAGCACGATCCAGTACAGGTGAATGCCGAACAGGTACTGCCACACCAGCACCGACAGCCCGAATGAGGCGCCCAGCGAGAGGGCGACGGTGCCCACGATCACGATCGCGGCGACCAGGCTGCGGGTGATGACCATCATGATCAGCAGGATCAGGCTCAGCGCGGCGATCCCGGCGATCAGCAGGTCGTAGCGGGCGGCGTCGGCGATGTCCTTGTAGGTCGAGGCGGTGCCGGCCAGGTAAATGTGCGAACCCTCCAGCGGGGTGCCCTTGACGGCCTCCTTCGCGGTGTCACGGATCCGGTCGATGTGCGAGATGCCTTCCGGGGTGGCGGGGTCGCCCTCGTGGGTGATGATCATCTGCGCGGCTTTGCCGTCCGGCGACAGGAACAGCTTCATGCCGCGTTTGAACTCGGGATTGTCGAATGCTTCGGGCGGCAGATAGAAGGAGTCGTCGTTCTTGGCTTCGTCGAAGGCCTGGCCCATGGCCGCCGGGTTGTCGTTGGCGGCCGCGGACTGGTCGCTGATCCCGGAATTGGTGGCGTAGTTGTTCAGCGCCAGATCACGATTGACCTGTTGACTTTCGATCTGGGAGGGGATCAGCCCCACCAACTGCGGTTGCAGCGCGTCCAGCCGGTCCAGGGTCGCGGTGAGCTGTTCGAACTTCTCGCTGAGTTGATCGACGCCGTCCTGCAAGTCGAACACCGAACGCAGCGCCCAGCACGCGGGAATGTCGAAACAGTGCGGCTCCCAGTAGAAATAACTCCGGATGGGCCGGAAGAAGTCGTCGAAGTTCGCGATCTTGTCGCGCAGGTCATTCATCAGATCGATGGTGTCGTGAAAGCTCTGGGTTTCGGCGTGAGTGGCATCGGCGAGCTGCTGCTGCAGCGCGTACTGCTGCTCCAGGGTGTGGATCGACTTCTCCGCTTCGGCCGCCTGCTTGAGCAGGTCGGCCGCCCGGTCCATCTGATACTTGAGGTTCTGGGTCTGGGCGACGCTGCCCTGGCCGACCGCGAACGGTATCGAGGTGTGTTTCAGCGGGGTGCCCAGCGGCCGCGTGATCGCTTGCACCTTGGCGATGCCCGGTGTGTGGAACACCGCCCTGGCGATCCGTTCCAGTACCAGGAAGGAGGCCGGATTGCGCAGATCGTGGTCTGACTCGATCATCAGCAGTTCCGGGTTCAGCCGGGCCTGGGAGAAGTGACGCTCGGCGGCTGCGTAGCCGATGTTGGCCGGGGCGCGCGCGGGCATGTACTCACGGGCGTCATAGCTCGTCTTGTAGCCCGGCAGGGCGAGCAGACCGATCAGGGCGACCCCGCACGCCACCACCAGAATGGGTCCGGGCCAGCGGACGATGGCGGTGCCGATCCGGCGCCAGCCGCGGGTACGCATCGCCCGGGTGGGTTCGAAACGGCCGAAGCGGCTGCCCAGTGTGAGCACCGCCGACGTGAGGGTCAGCGCGGCGACCAGTGCCACCAAGATGCCGATGGCCGCCGGCAGCCCCAGGGTGCGGAAGTACGGCAGCCTGGTGAAGCTCAGGCAGAACACGGCCCCGGCGATCGTCAGACCCGAGCCCAGCACGACGTGCGCGGTACCCCGGTACATGGTGTAGAACGCGGTCTCCGGATCCTCGCCGGCCGCGCGCGCCTCCTGGTAGCGGCTGATGATGAAGATCGCGTAATCCGTCCCTGCCGCGATTGCCAGTAGAGTGAGCAGATTCGTTGAGTACGTGGATAATCCGATGATCTCGCGGTAGCCCAGGAACGCGACGAAGCCACGTGCCGCGGCCATTTCGATGGCGACGGTGAGCAGCGCCAGCAGGGTGGTGGCCACTGAGCGGTAGACGGCGAACAGCATGACCGCGATGACCAGGAAGGTGATCGCGGTGACCTTATTGGTACCCTCGCTGCCGACCGCGAACTGGTCGGCGACCAGCGGTGCCGCACCGGTGACGTAGGCATGGACGCCGGGTGGCGCCGGCGTGCGCTCGACGAGGTCACGAACGGCGGCGACGGACTCGTTGGCCAATGTCTCGCCTTGGCTGCCGGACAGAAACACTTGCGCCAGGGCCGCTTTGCCGTCGTTGCTCTGGGATCCGGCGGCGGTCAGCGGATCGCCCCAGAAGTTCTGGATGTGCTGGACGTGTTCGGTGTCGCGCTCCAGCTCGGCGACCAGGGTGTCGTAGAAGCGGTGCGCCTCGTCGCCGAGCGGCTGGTCGCCTTCGATGACGATCATCGCCGCACTGTCGGTGTCGTACTGCTGGAACACTTTTCCGATTCGCTTGGCCGCTTGATACGACGGCGCGTCCGGGGAGCTCATCCCCACGTTATGGGCCTCGGCGACCACCTCCAGCTGCGGAACCAGACTGTTCGTCACCGCGGCCAGCGCCACCCAGAACAGCACGATCGGAAGTGCCAGACGGCGAATGATGCGCGGCCAGAAGGGCTGTCGGCCGTCCTCGCTCATCCGGACTTGTCCAAGCAGAAGGTGTAGGCGCTCACGGTGTCGACGATCCTTTCGTCTTTGAGCTCGCCGTCGATGAAGATGCGGCAGCCCAGCAGGTTTCCGTCGCCCTGTGCGCGCAGGTCGGCGATGACGGCCGGTTCGGTCGTGGTCTCCTGATACCGCCAGGGCAGCGGAGCGTCGATGACCTGTTGTGGGGCGGCGTTGACATCGAGGTAGTTGATGGTGGCGACCGCACCCGGCGCACCGAAGACCTCATAGACGACGTCCTTGGGGTTGAACGGGACGATCTCCTCGCCGCCGTCGCTGGAGGTCGCGGTGCTGTCGCGCGAGCCGAAGATGCCGTGCAATCGGTAGACGCAGAACGCCGCGACGGTGACCACCGCCACCGCGACGATGACCATCCACCCCCGCCGGACCAGGCCGGAAAGCGACGGACTGCGCACCGGCCAAGCGTACGGTACGGAACCGTACAGCTCAATAGCCCGGCGGTGCTTATTTCGTGATGGCGCGCCTCAGCGCGCGCCGCGAGTCAGGCCCGGAATGACCACTTCGTCGACGAGATTCGCCACCGTGCGCGCCGTGGTCGCCCGGCCCGACACCAGAGACCGGAAGATGAGGTATCCGGGCAACACGTCCCAGAGGTCGTCGTTGACGGCGGCGGCATCGATCTCCCCGCGGTCGACGGCCTGCCCCAGGATGTGGAGCATCAGCGCCTTGCGTTGATCGATGAACTGATGCTGCATCACCTCGTTCAGCGCGGGGTTCCGCGACACCTCCACCAGCACCGCCCGCAACGTGCCGGCGTGCCGCGTGGTCTGCTCGCAGACCAGCTCCCCCAGCCGCAACAGATCACCGCGCAACGAGCCGGTGTCGGGCGGGACGGCGATCTGGCGGATACCCTCGGTGAACGCGGCCAATACCAATTCGGCCTTGGAGGGCCAACGCCGGTACACGGTGGCCTTACTGGCCCGTGCGGTCGCTGCGACCGCGTCCACCGTCAACCGGTCGTAGCCGTTCTCCTGCAACAGCTGCAGCGTGACTTCCAGCAGCTCGACTTCGCGCGGCGACCAGATGGAGGTGCCGGCAAGGTCGACGTTCTGACTCACGGCATCAACCATAGAGTGCCGCCGATTCGAAAGAGCGTTTCAGCTCGCAGTCGATATCGCCAGATAGGCGGCGGGAGTGCGGTGCCGCCGGCGTGAGTTCAGCTGTTCATCGACGTCAGGGTGGGGCTTTGTTGAGAGCGCGTTCGGAGTTGATGCGGTGGGCGCGGTTTTGGATTCGGGTGCGCTTGCGGGTGGGCATCATGAGGCTGCGGCCCGCCGATGGTGGGACTGGTGGGGTGGTTGGCGGTGGTGTGCCGGTTGGCATGCACAGGGTGGGGAAGAGCAGTGTGCTGCCCGGTCGGGTGATGTGGGTGTGGCCGGTGGGGCTGGTCCATTCCACGGTGCCGTCGGGGTGCTGAGCGTCGTGCCAGCCGCCGGGGCCGGTCCAGAATGTCTTGAGCAGGTGGTGTTTTCGGCATAGGCAGCGCAGGTTGGCGGGGTGGGTGGGCCCGAACGGATAAGCGATGGCGTGGTCGATGTCGCAATAGGTGGCGGGCCGGTCGCAGCCGGGGAATCGACAGGTGAGGTCGCGGGCCCGGACGAAGGCGGCCAACGCCGTGGAGGGCCGGTAGTGCGGTTGGGCCGGCAGCTCGGCCGGGTGTGCCAGCGGTGTGACGGTGGCGCCGCTGTTGACGAGCTGGGCCAGCAGGGGCGCGGGTACGGTGCCGCCGCCGATGATGTGCCCGGAGAGGCCTGGGCGTGCTTGGCGTTTGGGGGCCGGGGCGATCGGCGGTTGCTCGCCGTTGCCGAATCCCGGGTCGGCCGGAGTGTCCAGCGCGGCCTGCTCGGCAAGGACATAGACCGTGACGTTGGCCGCCCGGGCGTCGGTGGCGCCGCTGGCCGGGCAGTCGGTGGTGGCGCAGGCGCAGGCGAGGGTGTCAGCTCCGGCGGCCAGGGCGCCGAGGGCATCGGCGCGGCGTTGAGCCAGGGTGCGGGGATCGTCGTCGCAGACGGTGTGGGCCAACTGGGTGAGGCGCCGGTCGAGGGCGGTGGCATCGGTGGCCAACAGCCGGCCCCACAGGGCGGTGGTGCCGTTTTCGCTGTTGCGGGTGTCGACGACGACGTCGCGGCCCCGGGCGTCCCGCTCCTGGCGCCGGACGGCGTCGGGGTCGTACCGGTCGATCAGGGCGTCGATGGCTGCGGCGGTCTTGGCCGCCGAGAGCGGTCCAAGAGCGGTGGCGATCTCGGCGAGGGCGGTGTCCACGGCGTGCAGCAGGTAGGGGTTGGTGATCAGCGTGGTGCGCCAGACGATGGTGGCGACCAGCCGGGTGTTGATCGCCCCGTCGAAAAACAACGCGGCAACCTTCGGCAGCCGCTCACGCAGCGCAGAGGCCAGATACATCTGCGAAGACGCCATACCGTGGCTGATCTGCTCGGCCGCGGCGACCTCCGCAGCTGCGGCATCCCAGTAATCGCATGACCAGCGCGACCGGTTCACCGCGTCACGCCCGCGGGTACGCCGCGCGACCAACTCGCCGATCGCCGCCAACCGGCGCGCCGACGCCGCGGCCTCCACCCGGGACCACCCCGAGATGGCCGCCACCAGGGCATTGTCCTCGGCATCAGCCAACGACTCCGGCCCCGGCAACCCACTATCAAACATATGTTCGATAATACCCGAATCAGCAGACACCCGCACCCCGCCGATCGGACGCCCAGAACTCAAATTAGAACGTGTTTCAAAAAAGTGCTTCAGCTCGCAGCCGATTCTTGTTAGCGTGCCTACGTGATCCTCGACAGATTCCGACTCGATAACTCCGTCGCCGTTGTCACCGGCGCCGGCCGGGGCTTAGGCGCAGCGATCGCGGTCGCGTTCGCCGAAGCCGGCGCCGACGTCGTCATCGCCGCGCGCACCCGATCCCAACTAGAGACCGTCGCCCAACAGGTCGAAGCCGTCGGGCGTCGCGCCCACATCGTGGCCGCCGACCTGGCCCACCCCGAGGAGACGGCCAAGCTGGCCGGCGAGGCGGTGGAAGCCTTCGGCAAGCTCGACATCGTCGTCAACAACGTCGGCGGCACCATGCCCAACATGCTGCTGACCACCTCGACCAAAGACCTCAAGGACGCGTTCACCTTCAATGTCGGCACCGCCCACGCCCTGACCAGCGCCGCGGTGCCGCTGATGCTGGAACACTCCGGCGGTGGCTCGGTCATCAACATCACCTCGACGATGGGACGGCTGGCCGGGCGCGGATTCGCCGCCTACGGCACCGCCAAGGCCGCGCTGGCCCACTACACCCGGCTGGCCGCCATGGACTTGTGCCCGCGCATCCGGGTCAACGCCATCGCACCGGGATCGATTTTGACCTCCGCGCTGGATGTGGTGGCGTCCAACGACGAACTGCGCGAGCCGATGGAGAAGGTGACCCCCATGCGCCGGCTCGGCGAGCCGGCCGACATCGCCGCCGCCGCAGTCTATTTGGCCTCGCCGGCCGGCAGTTACCTCACCGGCAAGGTGCTCGAAGTCGACGGGGGCCTTACGTTCCCGAATCTCGATCTGCCCATCCCCGACCTGTAGAGGACACCGTATGCCCATCCGCGTCGCCCAGATCGGCACCGGCAACGTCGGCGTGCACGCGCTGAAAGCGCTGATCACCAACCCCGAATTCGAGCTGACCGGCGTGTGGGTCTCCTCGGATGCCAAGGCCGGAAAAGACGCCGCAGAGCTCGCCGGCGTGGACACTTCGACCGGCGTGACCGCGACCACCGACCTGCAGCAAGTGCTCGACACCAAGCCGCAATGCGTCGTCTACACCGCGCTGGCCGACAACCGGCTCGGCGAGGCGCTGGAGGATTTCCGGCGCATCCTGGACGCCGGCGTCAACGTTGTCGGCAGCAGCGCGGTGTTCCTGCAGTACCCGTGGCAGGTGATCCCGCCGGAATTGCTGTCCCCGCTGGAAGATGCCGCGCGCAACGGCAATTCGAGCTTGTTTGTCAACGGCATCGACCCGGGCTTTGCCAACGACCTGCTGCCGCTGGCGCTGGCCGGCACCTGCCAGAGCATCCAGCAGATCCGCTGCATGGAGATCGTCGACTACGCCACCTATGACAGCGCCGCCGTCATGTTCGACGTCATGGGATTCGGCCAACCGATGGACGAGATCCCGATGCTGTTGCAGCCCGGTGTTTTGAGCCTGGCGTGGGGTTCGGTGGTGCGCCAGCTCGCGGCCGGACTCGGCCTCGAACTCGACTCGGTCGAGCAGTCCCACGTTCGGGTTCCCGCACCGGAGGACTTCTCCATCTCCGCCGGTGACATCGCGAAAGGCACTGCGGCCGCATTGCGATTCGAGGTGCGCGGGATGGTTGACGGTGCGGCGGCGGTGGTCCTCGAACACGTCACCCGGTTGCGTGAAGACCTGTGCCCGGAGTGGCCGCAGCCGGCCCAGCCCGGCGGGTCCTACCGTGTCGAGGTGACCGGTGAACCGTCGTATGCGCTGGACCTGTGCCTGTCCAGCCCCAACGGGGACCACAATCACGCCGGCCTGGTGGCAACCGCGATGCGGGTGGTCAATGCGATACCCGCGGTGGTGGCCGCCGAACCGGGTATCCGGACCACCCTGGATCTACCGCTGGTCACCGGACGGGGGCTCTACGCTCGTCCTTGATGACGAGCACGGGCAAGCCGGTACGGGGAAACCCGGGCTGGTATCTGCTCGGGCCTGCGTTCGTCGCCGCGATCGCCTACGTCGATCCGGGCAACGTCGCCGCCAACGTCAGTGCCGGCGCGACGTTCGGGTACCTGCTGGTCTGGGTGATCATCGCCGCGAACGTGATGGCCGGCCTGGTGCAGTACCTCGCCGCCAAGCTGGGCCTGGTGACCGGACTGTCACTGCCCGAGGCGGTCGGTGGTGTCGCCCGCCGCCCGACCCGCATCGCCTACTGGCTACAAGCCGAATTAGTCGCCATGGCAACCGATCTCGCCGAAGTGGTGGGCGGTGCCATCGCCCTCAACCTGATTTTCGGGCTGCCCCTGATGCTGGGCGGACTGATCACCGGGGCGGTGTCGATGGGGTTGCTCGTCGTCGGGGACCGCCGTGGGCCGCGGGCTTTCGAGCAGGTCTCCAGCGGGCTGTTGGCCATCATCGCGATCGGATTCCTGGCCAGCCTGGTGGTCGGTCCGCCGCCGGTGACCGACGTCGCCGGTGGTCTGCTGCCCCGCTTCGACGGCACCGAGAGCCTGCTGCTGGCGACCGCGATCCTGGGGGCCACGGTCATGCCGCACGCGGTATATCTGCACTCCGGTCTGGCCCGTGACCGGCATGGCCACGCCGAAGCCGGACGCGCGCGGCAACGCCTGCTGCGGGTGACCCGGTGGGATGTCGGTCTGGCAATGCTGGTGGCCGGCACGGTGAACCTGGCCATGTTGGTGGTGGCGGCCGCGAATCTGGCCGGGCGGGAGGGAACCGGCACGATCGAAGGTGCGCACGCCGCGGTGGGCGACGCGCTCGGCCCGACCGTCGCGCTGTTCTTCGCGGTCGGACTGCTGGCCTCCGGCCTGGCATCGACGTCGGTCGGCGCCTACGCCGGCGCGATGATCATGCAAGGCCTGCTGCGGGTGTCGGTGCCGTTGTTGTGGCGCCGGCTGATCACCCTGATCCCGGCGCTGGCGCTCCTGGCGACCGGGATCGACCCCACCCGGGCACTGGTGATCTCCCAGGTGGTGCTCTCGTTCGGCATCCCGTTCGCGCTGGTGCCGCTGATCCGATTGACCGGTGATCGCACGCTGATGGGCGCCGACGCCAACCGGCGGCTGACCTCGGCGCTCGGCTGGACCGTCACGGTGGTGATCGCCGTGCTCAACGCGGCACTGATCTACCTGTCCGTGACGGGGTGACGGCGGAGCTAGGAGCTCAGCACGCTCTCGCGAGCCTTGGCCTTCTCTTCGTAGTACTTGGCCCGTTCGTCGAGCATCTTGAGGAACCCATCGACCTGTTCGCGGGCCTGCTCGCCCTCCGGACCGAAGTCCTCCCGCTCGAAGATCTTCCAGAACCGCAGCACCGGCTGCACCACGTCGTCGTGGTGGATGCGCATGTCGTAGATGCCGGCCTTGGCGATCAGGATGGCGTTGTCCTGGAAGCCGGGCATGTTCATCCCGGGCATCGAGAATCCGATCACCTCGTCGCGGATGGCGCACATGGCCGCGTCCGGCGAGATGTCCAGGGCCGCGTCCATCAGGTTGCGGTAGAACACCATGTGCAGGTTCTCGTCGAGGGCGACCCGCGCCAGCAACTGGTCGGCGATGGGACAGCCGGAGGCCTTACCGGTGTTGCGATGCGACACCCGGGTGGCGAGTTCCTGGAACGACACGTAGGCCAGCGCCTGCAGCGGCGTCTTGTCACCGGAGTCGTAACCGGCGATGGTATGCCGCATCCGCATGTTCTCGAGATTGACCGGGTCGATGCCCCGGGTGACCACGAGGTAGTCGCGCAGCGCGATGCTGTGGCGGCCCTCCTCGGCGGTCCACTGTCCGACCCAGGAGCCCCAGGCGCCGTCCCGGCCGAAGCGGGTGGCGATCTCCCGGTGGTACGACGGCAGGTTGTCCTCGGTCAGCAGGTTGACCAGCAGGGCGGCCTTGGCGACCGGGTCCAACGGCGAGTCCTCGGGAACCCAGTCCTCACCACCGAGGAACGCGAAGTCGCGCCCCTTGCTCCACGGCACATAGTCGTGCGGCAGCCACGGCTTCGCGGCCTTGAGATGACGGTTGAGGTTTTGCTCGACAATCGGTTCCAGTTCATGCAGCAGCGCTGTCTGAACGTTCGTCATGTTTGCTCCATCCCGGATCGACATGTGGGCAGTCGATTGGCCCCCCGGCCAAACCTACGGTTCCGTAGGTTTGGCCCCACGGTAGACATGGAGCTTGGCACATGTCAACCTCCGAATTGCGCGCTTCGGGCGCATTCCGCGGTCGAGAATCGCGGACCGCAGCAGTCATTCCAGCGATTGCCGCTACGTCCTGGAGCGGTCTTCTGAATGCCGTTTCAGCCCGTCAGCCTCCATGTCGACGTAGCGCCGGACGCGGCCACCGGCGAGCAACCGGCCCAGCCAGGCCATCGGACCGGTCACGGTGAAAGTCAGCACGGCCTGGACACCGGATCCGGTCGGAATGAGCTCGTGGTAGCCGGTGAACCGGATTCCCGCCGTCGACGCGGTCCAGGTGAAAGACCGCTCATCAGCCAGCTCGGTGACGGTCCAGACCATCGGCCGGCCGGTGGGTTGCCGGACCCGCGCGGTGCTGCCGACGCACAGCGGGCCGGCATCGAGCCGGGTGATCTCGCGCATCGACGCCGTCCAGTCCGGCCAGTGCTCGAGGTCGGTCAACACCGCCCACACGTCGGCCGGGCGGGCGGCGATGCTGTCGGTACGGGTGTATTGCATGGCGTACTCCTGCGGTGCCCGAGGTGACCTCGACGGTACCGCGGGATCGGCCGGTGTCACGAGGTCGTGGTGTCGCGCAGCAACCGCCCGAGGTCTTCCAAAGCCCGGGGATAGTCGCGTTCGGGCGGCGTGCCGTAACCCAGGACGATTCCCTGGGCCGCTGCCGGCCCGTGCCAGAACGGAGCCAAACCGGTGAGGGCGATCTCTCGTCGCCGCGCGGCGTCCACGATGACGGATTCCGACAGCCCCTCGGGCAGCAACAGAACCGCGTGCAAACCCGCTGCGACGCCCTGGATCGGCATCACCGGAGCGCAGTCGGCGGCGGTGGCGACCAGCGCGTCCCGGCGCTGGCGATAGCGTCGCCTCATTCGCCGGATATGGCGGTCCAGCGCCCCGGACTCGATCATCTCGGCCAGTGCCAGCTGGCCGAGCACGTCGGTGCCGCGGTCGGCGCGCCGCTTGGCCTCGACCACCGGCTCCACCAGATCGGCCGGCAACGCGAGCCAGCCCAGCCGCAGTCCCGGGGCAAGGCTCTTGCTGGCACTGCCCACGTAGACGACCTGTTCCGGGGCGAGGCCCTGCAGCGCACCCACCGGATGGCGGTCATAGCGGAACTCGCCGTCGTAGTCGTCCTCGATGACGTAGCCGCCGCGCGCGGAGGCGAGCCGAACGAAGTCGGCGCGCCGGTCGGCGGCCAGCGTGGCGCCCCACGGCGCCTGATGGGCCGGGGTGAGCAGCGCCGCGGCCGCGGAGGAGGCAAACCCGGCCGGCTGCGCCCCCGCCCGGTCGACATCCAGGGGAGTGATGCCGAGCCCGGTCGCCGCGATGGTCGCCCGGTGGTCGGGCAGGCACGGATTCTCCACCGCGATCGACCGCCCTCCCGCCCCGGCCAGCGCCTCACACACCAGCCGCAGCCCCTGGGTGAATCCGCTGCAGACGACGATGCGCTCGGGGCTGGTGACCACACCGCGCACCCGGCCCAAGTAACCGGCCAGCTCGGTGCGCAGCCGCAGTGCACCCCGCGGGTCCAGCGGGCCGAGCTCTGAATGCGGCGTGACGTGCAGGGCTCGCCGCAGCGCGCGCAGCCAGTCGGCGCGCGGGAACATGCTCAGATCGGGGCGCCCGAGCCGGAAGTCCGCCACCACCCGGGGTGGCGTCGGCACCGGCCTCGGCGACGGCAACAGCCCCGGACCCCGCGCGACCTCGGTAACCGACCCCTGCCGGCTGCGCAGGTAACCCTCGGCGGCCAGTTGGGTGTAGGCCTCGACCACCGTTCCGCGTGCGACGCCGAGCTGGCCGGCCAGAGTCCGCGAGGACGGCAATGACTCCCCCGGTGCCAGCCGCCCGTCTCGGATGGCCTGTCGCAGCGCGTGCTCCAGAGCTGCGCGCCGACCGCGCCCGGCGGGGAGTTCGAGATGCAGGTCCACCCCGCCCACCCCACTGGTCCATGAATCCAGCACAGAATTGGACCTTACTCCCAGACCATTTCCGACCTAGCGTCGTCGGCATGAACGCACCCGCCCCGTTGGCCCGTCGACGTCTGACCAGCACGGCGAGTTTGACCGCGCAGGTCAATGCGGCCCAACGGGCCGCGGAATCCATGCGGGCACCACACCGTCGCCTACTCGACGACCCCTGGTCCCGGCATTTCGTCGAGCACCCCGCGTTGCGGGTCGTACTGACCAATCGCTGGCTTGCCGGCGCCGCGGTGCGGGTCTTCGACCGTCGATGGGGCGGGCTGCACGCCCATATCGTGCTGCGGGCCCGCTTCACCGACGATGTCTGCGCGGCTGCGATCGGGGAAGGAATCGACCAACTGGTGCTGCTGGGCGCCGGGTTCGACACCACCAGTCTGCGAAACGCGCAGGCCTCGGTGACGATCTTCGAAGTCGACGCTCACACCACCCAAGCCGCCAAACGTCCTACCGCCGAGCGGTTGCTGCCCGCGCCACGCGCCGGCCATATCGTCTGGATCCCCTGCGACCTGGAGCAGGACAACCTCCGAGATCGCCTCCTGGCCGGCGGGTTCGCCCCGCAACGGCGCAGCCTGGTCGTCTGGCTCGGGGTCAGCATGTACCTCACGGCTGATGCGATCGAGGCGACCCTGGGCGACCTGGCGACACTGTGCGCGCCGGGCAGCCGGCTCGTCGCCGATTACGTCGACACCGCGGTTGTCACCGGGGACAGCCGGTGGGCCGGCGCCCGAAGGATCGCCCGGGTCGTCGCTGCTCGTGGCGAGCCCTACCGCAGCGGATTCACCGCATCCGGCCTCGACGCGCTGCTGGCCGCCCACGGCTTCACTGTCCGCGACCACGCCGGGGTCACCGAACTGCTGCACCGCTACGACCCGACCCGTGCCGGCGGGCTGGCTGCCGACGACTGGCTCGGGGTGGTCTGCGCGGAGCGGACCGGCCGATGACCTCACCCGCCGCTTTCGTTCAACGTTTTGCAGAGACCTGGGCCGCGCCGAGCCTCGAGCGCCTGGACGCACTGACGAACCCGGATGTCTGTTACATCCAGCCGCTGCTTCCCGAGGTGCGGGGCCGCGCTGCCGCCGGCAGTTATTGGCGTCGGGTGTTCACCTTGATGCCGGATCTGCACATCGACGTGGTCAATTCGGCGGTTTCGGCCGACAACCTGGTCTACATCGAATTCCTGATCCGGGGCACCCTCGGGGGCAGGCCGGTGACCTGGCCCGCGGTAGACCGCTACGAACTCGACGAACTCGGGCGGGTTCGGCGGCGCGTCCTGTATTGCGATTCGGCGCAGCTATTGCCGGCGCTGCTGCGGCCGAGCGGACTGGCGGCAGTGCTGCGGGCCGGTGTTCGCCTGGGCTTCGCCGCGGTTCGGTCTCGATGGACGTCTCGGTGACCGCCCGGGCTGTCGGGCGCCGGCCCGCCGATGCCGCCGCGTTCCTCGAGTTCGTCCAGGACGCGACCAATGAGTACCGAGCTGAAGCTGCTGTTGGCCTCACCGGGAATGGTGCTCGCGTTCGGGAGGGCAGCACTGCGTCGGCGCACAAGGCGCTGAGCGGCAGCGGATACGGTTGTGCCCATGACCGATCTGACAGGCAAAGTGGCACTGGTGACCGGCGCCTCCTCGGGGCTGGGTGCGGCGGTGGCGCAGCTGTTCGCCCGGCGCGGAGCATCGGTGTTCGGGGTGGCCCGCGACACCGAACGGCTGGCCACGGTCTTCGCCGATGTGCCCGGCGGACGGTTCGCCGGTACGGACATCAGCACCGCGCAGGCCTGCACGGCGGCGGTTGCGCAGTGCGTCGCGCAGTTCGGCCGACTCGATGTGCTGGTCAACGTCGCCGGCGCACACCAGATGCGCCACACGCTGGGTGTCACCGACGACGAGTGGGCCCACGACCTCGCGGTCAATCTCAACGGGCCGTTCTATCTGTGTCGCGCGGGTCTGCCGCACCTGCTGGAGACGGCCGGCAACATCGTCAACGTCGCCTCGATCGCCGGGGTGGAAGGCCAGGCGTACTCGGCGGGCTATTGCGCGGCAAAGCACGGGCTCGTCGGGCTCACCCGGTCGTTGGCCGTGGAGTTCACCGCGGAGAAGCTGCGGGTCAACGCCGTGTGTCCGGGTGGGATGCTGACCCCGCAGGTGACGAATTTTCAGCTGCCCGAGGGCGCCGACGTCAATCTCGTCATGCGGGTGGCATCACCGCGCGGGATGAGCGCTCCGAGCGACGTCGCCGAGGTGATCGCATTCCTGGCCAGCGACGCCGCGGCCGCGGTGCACGGCGCGGTGTACCTGACCGACAACGGCAAGACGGCCGGCTAGCGCAGGGCCAGGCCGGTCAGTGCCCGCCCGATGACCAGCCGCTGGATCTCACTGGTGCCCTCGAAGATGGTGAAGATCTTGGCGTCCCGGTGCATCCGCTCCACCGGGTAGTCGCGGGTGTAGCCGTTGCCGCCCAGGATCTGAATCGCCTCATCGGTGACATAGACCGCGGTTTCGCTGGCGACCAGCTTGGCCATCGAGCCCTCGGCATTGTCGAACGCCTTGTTGTTGCGCGCCATCCAACCGGCCCGCCAGACCAGCAGCCGCGCGGCGTCGATCCGGCTCTTCATGTCGGCCAGTTTGAAGGCGACCGCCTGGAACTCGCCGATCTTGCGGCCGAACTGCTCCCGCTGGCAGGCGTATTCGAGGGCGTATTCGTAGGCGGCCCGCGCCACCCCGACCGCCATCGCCCCGACCGACGGGCGAGTGCGTTCGAAGGTCTTCATCGCCGCCTGGCCCCCGGCGGAGGCGCCGGACTTGACGCGGGCGACCCGGTCCTCGAACTTCTCCCGGCCGCCGAGGATCATGTCCGCGGGCAGGCGGACGTTGTCCAGGACGATCTCGGCGGTGTGCGAGGCCCGGATGCCGTGCTTCTTGAACTTCTGGCCCTGGGTCAGGCCCGGGGTGTCGGGCGGAAGCACGAACGTGGCCTGTCCCCGCGAGCCGAGTTCGGGATAGACCGAGGCGACCACGATGTGCACGTTGGCGATACCGCCGTTGGTGGCCCAGGTCTTGGTGCCGTTGAGCACCCATTCGCCGGTGGCCTCGTCGTAGCGGGCGCGGGTGCGGATCGCACCGACATCCGAACCGGCGTCGGGCTCGGATGAGCAGAAGGCTCCCAGCTTGGGTTCGTCGGCCGTGCCGAACATCTCCGGCAGCCAACGGCCCAGCTGTTCGGGAGTTCCGTTGCCGGCAAGCGCCGCTGCGGCCAGACCGGTGCCCAGAATCGACAGCGCGATACCGGCGTCACCCCAGAACAGCTCCTCGAACACCGTCAGCATGCCGATGCCGCTCGGTTCGGCGGCCTGGGTGGCGAACAGCTCTGGCGAATACAGGCCGATCTTGGCCGCCTCCTGGATGATCGGCCACGGGGTCTCCTCGCGTTCGTCCCATTCGGCGGCGGCCGGGCGGACGACCTCGGCGGCGAACTGATGCACCCAGTCCCGCACCTCGATCACGTCATCACTGAGTTCTATCGAGAACGACATCGTGTCTCCTGGGAATCCGTGGGCGGCCATTGGACGAGCCGGGTTGATTGTGGCACCTTCTCTGCGCGCCGACCCCGTCGGTCCAGCAATTCCGGTGCCGGCAACCGGGTGGGCGTGACTCATCTCCGGCTGGGAGCAGTACGGCCGATCAGCCCCAGATCGCTTGCACGGCAATGCCACCGACGTAGTAGGCGCCGAGACCGCAGGTCAACGTGAGCACCAGATTGGCCATCGCATAGAACCGGGCTCCGGCGGCGGCCAGCTGCAGCGTTTCGTAGGAGAAGGTCGAATAGGTGGTCAGGGCCCCGCACAGGCCGGTGCCGATCAGCAGATGCAGCCGCTCGTCCCCGGCGCTCGCCGCGCCGGTGAGCAACCCCAGGATCAGGCTGCCGAGCACATTGGCGGTGAAAGTGCCCCACGCGAACGTGGTGTTATGGCGGGCCTGGACGAATCGATCGGTCAGGTATCGCAGCGGCGCCCCCACCGCGGCGCCGAGGATCACCAGCAGCCAGTTCACGGGCCGTTTCCGGCTCGACCGACGTGCCGGACGACCTCGACTTCGTCGAGGAGGATCAGACCCTCGGTGACCAGCTCGTCCAGCTCCGGCAGGAAGTTGCGGATCCGTTCGGCGGTGTCGACGACGATCACCGAGACCGGCAGGTCCTCCGAGAGCGACAGCAGCCGGGTGGTGTGGATGGCCGACGACGCGCCGTAACCCTCGACCCCGCGGAAGACGGTGGCACCGGCCAGACCGGCGCGGCGCGCGCGGTGCACGATCTCACTGAACAGCGGCTTGTGATGCCAGGTGTCGCTCTCTCCGATGAACACCGTCAGGCGCAACGCTGATCCGCTCAGCTGGGTCATGATGTCCTCCTGGTGATCAGACGCCGGGTAAAGGCCGCGGCAGTCCACGTGGCGACCAGCACCAGCACCGGCGTGGTCAGGAGATAGAGCAGAGCCCGGCCCAGATGACCGGCGGCGGCAAGGGTGTCGACGTCACCGGCGAACGTGGAGAACGTCGTGTAGCCGCCCAGCACGCCGGTGCCCAGCAGTGGGCGCAGCAGCCGGTGACCGACCCACACCTCGGTGATCGCCACCATCAACGCCCCCATCAGCGCGCATCCGCTGACATTGACAACCAGTGTGGCCCAAGGGAATCCGCCGGACGGAGTGGGCCATGCCAGACCGATGCCGTAACGGGCGCACGCGCCGACGGCACCGCCGAGCGCGACCGCCGCAACCACCGGCGCCTGCTCACGCACCGCATGTGACCGCCGGCGGCGAACGAACAGTTCAGCGCCGGGCGTCACGGCGGATTCGGGTATCGGCATCGCTCAGATGGCATTCGGTAGCCGCAATATTCGTGATCCTCGTTTTGATGGCCTCGATCCATTTCACCACTTCGAAGCCGAGCTCGTGCTCGTTACGGGCCGCGCAGCGGTGCGCCGTAGTCACAATTCCGGACGTGCCCGGGCGGCCGGAAACCCTTGCGATCCCGGCGGTGTGCCCTCGGCGGGGCTAGGACGCGACGGCCTCGGACTCCGGCGAACCCGGCGAGCCGCTCATCGCGGACTCGGCGGTGAGCTCTGCTCGGCGGCTTCGCGCTTGATCTGCTCAAACTGCGCCGCCATCGCCTCGGCCAGCGCGGTGGCCGCCGAGAGCGGCCGAACCATCACCATGAAGTCGTCGATCCTGCCGTCCGCGTCGACATGCAGGAAGTCGCATCCGGTGAGCCGCTTGCCCGCCACGGTGGCCTCGAAGACCAGCGCATGGTCGCGCCCGCCGGGGTCGGCGATCTCCCGGACGTAGCGGAAGTCGGAGAAGACGCGCATCACGGCGCGCAGGATCGCCGCGGTGATCGGCTTGCCCGGGTAGGGAGTGAAGGCCACCGGGCTGGTGAACACGACGTCGTCGGACAACAGTGCCTCGATGGCCGCGGCGTCGCGGGCCTCGACGGCTTGCCGGAAAGGGTGCACGCGGCGCCTCCCGAGTCGATTTATACGGTGGCCCACACGGTAGCCGCATCAAGCTCCCGCGTTGCGTCCTCCCGGGCCGCTGCCGGCCGCAGCAGCTGCACGCTGGCACCGGGACCCGCCGAGGGCGCTTGCGGTCGGCTGTCCGGTGCGGACGCGTCGCCCCGGCCGGCCGGCAGCAGGTGCGGAGCCGCGGCGATCGCCGCCACCGCCGCCCCGGTCGATGCCAGGGCCTTCGCCCAGCCCAGTGGGCCCACCGGGGCGCAGCCGAGCAGCTGGCTGATGCCGGGGATGCTGATCATCGCCGCGAACACCGCGAACGAACCGGCGGCGGTGAACAACACCAGCGGTGCGCGCGAATCGACCAGTGTCTGGGCGAGCTCGGTGGAGACCAGCGTGATCAGCGCGACGGTCGCGGCGCGCTGCGGGGCACCGGGTAGAGCAGAAAGGCGAGCCATCCCCCACGCCGCGCTGGCCGCGGCTCCGGTGATGGCACCCCGGACGGCGACCGCACGCATCAGCTTGGCTTCGTCGATGCCGTGCACGACGCGGCCCGCCGGGCCGGCGGGGGTGCTCACCGCGACGGCGGTGGCCGGCAGCGCGTCGGTCAGCATGTTCATCAACAGCAGCTGGCGGTTGTTCAGCGGCGAGCTTCCGGTCAGGGCGCTGCCGATGACACCGAAGATCACCTCGCCGACGTTGCCGCCGAGCAGTCCGGTCACCGCCAGTTGCACGCCGCGCCACAGCCGTCGGCCCTCGTCGATGGCGTCCACCAGTGCGTTGATCCGGCCGTCGGTCAGCACGATGTCGGCGGTCGCGTGCGCCGAGTCGCTGCCGCGGGCGACGACACCGAGTCCCACGCTGGCGGCCCGGATCGCCGCCGCGTCGTTGGCGCCGTCACCGACCATGGCGCAGACCCGCCCGCTGCGTTCGAGGGTCTGGACGACCTGCACCTTGTTCTCCGGAGACATCCGGGCGAAGATCACCCGGTCGGCCACCGCGCGTTCCTGGTCCTTGCGCGACAACGCGTTCCATTCCGATCCGGTGATGACCTGCTCGGCGGTGACCGGCACACCGAGCTCGGCGGCGATCGCGGTTGCGGTGACGGGGTGGTCACCGGTGATCAGCCGGACAGCCACGCCCCTATCGGCCAGATCGGCGAGCAGTTGGGGCGCCTCGGCGCGCGGGGTGTCGCAGATGCCGAGGAACCCGGTCAGGACCAATCCGGCGCGGCACAGTTCGGTGATGACGTCGGGGTCGTCGCGCAGCGACTGCACCTGTGCCGCGGTCAGTCGGCGCTGCGCCACCGCGATCACCCGCAGCCCGCCGGCGGCCAGGTCGGCCACCGGGTCGCCGACATCGGGGCCGAGGCCCTGGCAGGCCGCCAGCACCACTTCCGGGGCGCCCTTGACCACCAGTTCGCGGCCCGACACCGACGCCGAGAACGCCCGGCCGGAACGGAACGGCAGGTGCGCGTCCGGGGCCGACCACATCGGGCCGGCGATGCCGGCGGCGGCTTCGATGACGGCCTGGTCGGTGGCGTGGGCGTGCAGGGCGCCCTCGGGTGCCGGTGCGGCATTGGCCGCGCAGCGCAGCACGTCGTCATCGGTGTACCCCGGCACCGGGTGCACCGTGGTGACCCGAAGCCGGTTTTCGCTCAACGTTCCGGTCTTGTCGAAGCAGACCACCTCGACACGTCCGAGCGCCTCCACCGAGCGGGGAATGCGAACCAGCGCACCGGTGTCGGTCAGACGTTGCGCCGACGCGTGTTGGGCCAGGGTCGCCATCAGCGGCATCCCCTCGGGCACCGCCGCCACCGCGACCGCGATCGCGTTGCCCAGGGCCTGGCGGAGGCCGCCGCCGCGCAGCATTCCGAGCACCCCCACCAACAGCCCACCCGCGGCGCTGGCCGGGAAGGCGCGGCTCATGAGCTGACTGAGTTGGTGCTGCAGGCCGACGACCGGCAACTCGCCGGCGGCCAGTTCGGCGGCGCGGCGGGCCTGGGTGTCGGCGCCGACGGCGGTGACCAGGGCGAGCGCAGTGCCCGCGACGACCGTCGTGCCCGCGTAGAGCATGCAGCGCCGGTCGGCGAGTTCGGCGCCCGGTGTCGCCGCGGTCTGCTTGTCCACCGACAGCGACTCACCGGTGAGCGAGGACTCGTCGACTTCGAGGTCGGTGGCCTCGATCAGCCGCGCGTCGGCGGGCACGACCTCATTGCTGCGCACCTCGATCAGGGTGCCGGGCCGCAGCCGGTCGGCTTCGATCTCGCCGTAGGTCTTCGGCTCGCCCGGCACGACGGTACGCGCAGGCGGGGTCTGTTGCGCCAGCAGCCGGTTCAGCCGGTTCTCGGCCTGCAGCTGTTGCGCGGCGGCGAGCATGCAGTTGCCGATCAGCACCGTGCTGACCATCATCGCGTCGACCGGGGAGCCGAGCATGGCAGTGGCCGCCGAGGACAACGCCAGCACCGGCATCAGCGGATCCGACAGCTCGGCGCGCACGGCCTTGACGAACTGCCAGGCCATGTGCGGCGGTGGCGCGGCGAGTTCATCGGCGGCCCCGGCCGGTTCGGGCGCCGGCAGGATGTCGCGGACCTCGTCGATCGACATCGCGTGCCATTCATAGGCCTGCGCGGGCCGCGGTGCGGGCGTGCGGGACACCCCGCGGGCCAACAGGTATCCCGACAGCAGTCCGGCGGCCGCCCCGGCGGTGACCGGCCCGGGGCCTGCTGTGCCCCGGACGCCCCGGTTTCCCCCGACCCCCGGGACCATGAGCACCACCCCGAGCACCGAGGCGCCGTTGGACAGCGAGATCCCGCGTTCGGTGGCCGCCCGCGCCGCCGGCAGCGCATGCAGCACCCGCCACGCGCCGGCCAGATCCGCCAACAGCAGATCGGCGACGAAAGGCGGTGCTACGGCGGTGGAATCCGGCATGATGCCCAGACCGACATCGGCGCAGGCGAGCGCTTGCGCCGCGGTCGAGGACAGCACCGCAACGGTGCGACCGGCCTGCTGCAGGCCGGCCAACGCGGCGGCGAGCGCCTCGTCGAGGGTTCCATCGCCGGCCGGGGCCAGGTCG
This sequence comes from Mycolicibacter terrae, assembly GCF_010727125.1. Taxonomy (NCBI): domain Bacteria; kingdom Bacillati; phylum Actinomycetota; class Actinomycetes; order Mycobacteriales; family Mycobacteriaceae; genus Mycobacterium; species Mycobacterium terrae. Next base: position 3,392,236 of record NZ_AP022564.1, read on the forward strand.
TCGAATGCCGGGCGCAGCTCGCCCAGCACGGAGACGTCGAGCGTGATCAGTTCCGCACCGGAAGCCCGCGCCTCGGCGAGCAGGGCCGTCGCCAGTGGGTGACGGGTGGTCCCGTCGCACAGCAGCCGTGGATCGATGAGTACAGCGTCGACGCGGTCGAGCCGGCGCAGCCCGTCCGGGCGCAGCGGCAGCGCGCCGTGCTGCTGGACCAACGTTCGGCTCAGGGTGGCCGCGAACGATTCGGTGGTGGTGCGCAGGGCTTTCGGTCCGGCCACCACCGCCGCGGTCGCGGCCACGGTGATGTTGCGGGAGAACACCCCCGCCAAGCCGGCGCCGACCAGCTGCACGATCGCCATCCGGTTACCGTGGCGGTCGGCGGCGCCCTCCGGCAGCGGGACCGGGCGCCACGGCAGGTGGGCCTCCGCCTGCTCGGCGTGCTTGGCCAGGTGCGGCTCGTGGTGGTTCCAGGCCTGGGCCCCGGCTTGGCATTCGGCGGCTTTGATGCCCTGCAGTGCCAGATCCACCGCCAGCGTGGCCGGTGACAGGGTGGCGATGCGCGCGCCCACCGAGATCAATGACAGCACCGTGTCGGCCGGGCCGGCGCCGATTCGCTCGGCAAGGCGTCGACGCAGCCACGGTTGGTAATTCGCGAGTGCGGCCGCGGCGTCGACGGCGACCGGCGCCTGCGGTAACCGCAGCGCCCAGCCGGCCAGCGCGATCGCCAGCCCGGCGGCGTTGACACCGACCATCACTCCCCTGGCCGCCATCGGCAACCCGTCGCCGGGCAGGGCCACCGGTGGCGAGCTGTCCGGGCCGGGCGTGGAGGCCGGGCCGTCGGGCCGGCGACGACGCCGCTCGGCGCCTTCGACCAAGCGGCACAGGTCGTTCAGCGAGACCCGGTCGCCCTCGGCTGCAATTTCGACGACGACCCGCGACAGCGGGCGGTTCAGCCGCGCCGACACCACGCCCGGCTGTGCGCCGAGCACCTCGAGCACCTCGCGCCCGAGGTCTGTCCCGTCGGCGTGGGTGAGCCCGCGCACTTCGATCCACGCGCGATCGGTACCGCTCCAGCAGCGCCGGGTCAGCGTTGCCGTCTCGCCGGAGAGCAGCCGGCCGGCTTCCCGAACCGGCACGGTGGCGATTTGCAGGCTCGCTGATGCGATGACTCCCACCGCCTCGGTGGCAGCCGAGGCGCCGCGTGCCGACGCGTCGACGAGTGCGGAGGTCACCTGGATTCCGAGGGCGAGCGGGCGCAACAGCAACGATGTTCGGGTCAATTCGACAGCAACCAATCGTGTGATCTGAGGCGGGAACGGGCCCAATTCTGTCGACACTTTGATAGTTACGCAACTATGCGAATGTGTCGTTCGCCGAAGCCTGCGATAGGTGTTGGGACAAAATGAATGCCGCAATGGCAAAACAGGAAGAACGGCCACCCGAAACCGCCGGTTCCCCCACCCGATCCGACGGGCCGACCCCGCCCCAACTGGCCTCGGCTGCGAGCACCTTCGCACTGCTCAGCAGCCCGGCGCGCCTACACGTGCTCTGGCTGGCCGCTCAGGGCGCCTACGACGTCACCACCCTGGCGGGACGGGCGGGAATCAATGTCGCCACCATGAGCCAGCATCTGACCAAGCTGCGACTGGCCGGACTGATCAGCGCGCGCAAAGCGGGGCGCCATCACATCTATACCGTCGAGGACCCGCACATTCTGACGCTGTTGCAGCAGATCTTCGCCCACATCGGCCCGGACGGCAGCCTCGCACCCGATCCTCCGAGGGGTCCCTGACCGCCCCGGTGGACTGGGTCACATGCGCCGTCATCGGTGTCGGCGCTCACGGACCAAAGTCCCACATTCCGGTGATCACCAACACTTTTCAGCGTTGGGCAACCGCCGGCTGGATAGCGTTTTCAGCCATGAAGGACCCTGTACTCGTGCTCCCGGCCGTCGCGGCGATCATCGGGCTGATCATCTTCGGCTTCCTGGCCCTGGAGGTCGTTTTCCACCTGGGCTGAGCAGGCCGGTGCCGCCGCGCGCAGAGCTGCATCACCCAGGCTCAACCCGGCGTCGCATCGAGGGTGCTCAGCCGTCCCGGCCCGACTCCCATGTCGTCGGCAGCAGTGGCATGCGCGGTCCCTCACCCAGTGAAGAGCCGGGAATGGTGACCAATCCCGCTGTCGCTGCGCCGCTTTCCCCCTCGGCTCCGGCGAACCCGAGCACTCCGGCGCCCCGGCTCGACACTGTCGTCCTGTCCGGCGGTGACCGCCAGTCGGGCATGACATCGACGTTCATGTCGAGGTATTCATCGCCGTGGTCGCGGGCGCCGGCGCGTCGGCGCCGCCGTCTCTGGGTGCGCCGGTGCGCCTCGGCGGCCGCCGCCGCCGTAGCGCTGTCGGGTTCGGCGGTCTTCCTCTTGGCGCCCGAGCCGGCGCGGATGGCCACCTGGGAGCCGGACCCGATGCCGGGCGGAACCAGGTAGGGCGGGAAGAAACCGGGCCCTCCCGCGGCCGGTGCCGGTGGCGGTGCCGGGGGTGGGCCGGCCACCGTGCCCGCTGCCGGCGCGGCGGGAGCGGGCGCAGGCGCCGGAGCCGGCGGTGTCGCCACGGCCGGTGCCGGGGAAGCGGACACCGCTCCCGGCGGGATATCCGGCACCACTGCCGCCGGCGCCGGCAGCGGCATCGCGGGCGGGGGTATGCCGGCCAGGCCGGCCAGCCCGGCAAGGCCCCCGGCCGAGCCGAGCGGCGCAATCCCGGCACCGGCGGCCACCGCGAACAATGCCGGATTCTGGCTGAGAAACGTTGCGACTTCCAGGATGTGGGTCGGGAAGTCGAACAGCGCCCAGCTGAACACCCACTGGAAAGCCTGCACCGGGTTCTGGGTCAACATCACCCCGAACTCCTCGAAGTCCTCCAATAGCTCCAGGGATCGCGCCACCCAGAACAGCCACTGTCCCGGGTCCGTGTACGCGTCGTAGTCCAACCCGTTGAGGGTGCCCTGGCCGGGGCTCCAGTGCAGCCCGAAGTTCTTCAAGGCGTCGGCGATCAAGGTGTTGAGCGGGTTGACGACGGTCGGGTCATGCGCGAGCTGGCTGTTGCCGATGCCCAACTTCTCCAGCAAGTCGACGAGCCACTGGGGCAACCCCAACGGGTTGTCGCCACCGTCGTCACCACTGCCGGAATCCTGGACATCAGATTTCAGGATCGGCGGCGCTGCCACGGCTTTGGGCATCGCTGCCAGCTGGGCATCCGCGACCGCCTCGTAGGTGGTCATGGTGGTGGCGGCCTGGATCCACATCCGCACGTAGTCGGCTTCGTTGACCGCTATGGGGATGGTGTTGATCCCGAAGAAGTTCGTCGCCACCAACGCCGTGTGGACGGCGTGATTGGCAGCCAATTCGGCCAGGCTCGGCATCGCCGCCAGCGCGGTGGTGTACGCCGCTGCCGCGCTCTCATGCCGGGCCGCGGCGACCGCGCTGTCGGCACTGGACTGCGCCAGCCACGCCAGATAGGGCTGATGGGCGGCTACGTACTCTTCCGCGCTGGGACCCTGCCACGCCCCGGCCTGTATCGCGGCCAACACCGCCTCGAGTTCGGCTGCCGTCGCGGCATATTCAGAGCTCAACATCGACCACGCCGCACCGACCGCCAGCAGGTCCCCTGGACCGGGACCTGCGGACAACAACGCCGAGTGCACCTCCGGCGGTGCGGCCATCCACACCGGACCCGTCACCGCACCCCGCCTCGGCCACCGACGGTGAGCCCGGCGGCCTGCCGGGAGCGAATCTTTCCCCGTTCGGAGGTGAAGATCCGCAGCGTCCCGGTCTCGTAGTCGAGGGTGGCCAAGCCGAGTTTTGTCAGCCGGTTCTTCTTGGCGGCTCGTGCCGGATTTTTCGGGGCACGCCGAGCCCTGCTGGATTTTTCGGCCACGGGGTCAGCGCTTCCCGCAAGGCGCCGTGGCGGCGAACGACCGGGGTGGGGCGGACATCGGAACCCCCTCTGCACGATGGCGAGTTATTGAAAATCATTTTCAACAAGGACTGCGACGAACCGTACCGCAGACACAGCCTTATTGACAATGGTTTTCATTTAGGGGCGGGGGGGGCGGCGCTCATCGGATGCGAACACACAGTTGGTGGCCGCCGCGTACACCGCAACGGCCCGGCCAGGCCCGTTGCCAGGCGTCGACTTACCGGTGCTCGCCGCCGAAAAGCACGGCGGTCATCAAGGTGTTGACCCGGCAGCGTTGCTCCCCGGTGTCGTCGAAGTTAACCAGGCGTCCTATATCGACGACGACGGCAAGTGCCGCGTGGACCCGGAAGACGGCCTCGGTCTCGGCCGACCCGACCTGACAGAGCAGGTGGGCCCATTCGTTGACGTTCTGCCGCTGCAACCCGCGCAGGTGGACCCGGTCGCGTTCGGGCAGGTTCGCGAACTCGGCGAAGTAGATGTTGATCAGGTCGGGCGCGGCGAACGACAGCGCGGTGTAGCGCTCAGCGATGCGGGTGGCTGCCTCACGCGGGTTGCTCGACTCGGCCAGGGCATCGGTGATCACCAGTAACACCCGGTCGCCGGCCCGCTGGAACGCGGCGGCGAGCAGAGCGGCCTTGCTCGGGTAGTAGCGGTAGGCACTGGAGCCGTTCAAACCGGCGGCACTGCCGATCTCCTCGATACTGGCCTCATAGAACCCGCGCTGCCCGAACACCCGGATGGCTTCGGTGAGCAGCCGCTCCCGTTTGGAGGTGCTGGGCAGGCCGCGCTCGGATCGCCGCGGCGCGGCATGACGCGGCGCCGGAGGCAACTCGGTGGTCAACACCGACCAGCACAGGTCGCCCAACAGCGCGTGCAGCGCCGGCGCGGCCAGGCGGGTGCGGTGCGCCGAGATACTGCCGATGACGCTCAGCGCCGCGACGGCCAGGATCGTGGCGTCCGCAGCGGGCAGCCCGGGGCGCATGGCGACCAGCGGTTCGGCGATGGCGGCGTTCAGCGCGTCGTAGCTTTCCCGGATGCGCTTGCGGTCCGCCGGCTGCAGGTAGCGCCGCTCCCACCGGTAGAACGCGCCCTCATGTCGCGTCCCGATGGTGGTCTCGATCAGCAGGTCGATGATCGCGCGCAGCCGTTCGGGTGCGGGGCGGCCCGGGTCGTCAGCGCTACGGGCGGCGGTCAGCAATGTCTGCACGGCGTACTCGGCCGTCGCGACCAGCAGCGCGTACTTGTTGGCGAAGTGCCGGTAGAGGGCCGGCCCCGAGATGCCGACTTCGGCGGCGATCTCATCGACACCGACCCCGTGATAGCCGCGGTCGCTGAAGGCCCGCGCCGCGGCCCGCACGATCTGGACCTTGCGGTCCTTGGGCCGACGCCGCACCGCGGTTGTGGCCGCGGATCCACCGCCGGTCGACACTGGCCGTCCCGCGTTGTTGACAGTTCCGCCCGGCACCCCATAAGTTAACCACAATTTACATTCCCATCCACAGAGGAGCTCGCGTTGCAGATCCGTTCACTCCAGGCGTGGGGCTGACCATGTCCGAGTGCACCACCTCCCCCAAGCTCACCGCCGCGCGCGATGGTCGGGTACTCAACATCACCCTGACCAATCCCGAGCGACTCAACGCGATCGACTACGCCACCATGGCGGGCCTTGGCGACGTGTTCACCGAAGCTGCCGGCGATCCCTCGGTGCGGGCGATCGTCATCACCGGCGAAGGCAAGGCGTTCTGCACCGGAGCCGACCTGTCCGCCACCGCCGGCGAGGTCACCCCCGAAGAGGTGATGGACTGCGCCGCGCGGCTGGTGACGGCGATCGCCGAAACGCCGGTACCGGTGATCGCTCGGGTCAACGGCCCGGCAGCCGGTGTCGGGGTGGGGATCGCGCTGGCCGCCGACCTGGTCTACGCCGCCGAGCGCGCCTATTTCCTGCTGTCGTTCACCAACATCGGGTTGATGCCCGACGGCGGCACCACCGCCCTGATCGCCGCGGCCGCCGGGCGAGCACTGGCCAACGAGATGGCGCTGCTCGGGGAGCGCCTTCCGGCCACAGCCGCCCGCGATGCCGGCCTGATCAACGCGGTGCTGGCCGACGCTGAATTGGACACCAAGGTGCGCGAGGCCACCGAGAAGCTGTCCCACGGACCGCGTCGTGCTCTGGAATTGACCAAACAAGCCCTCAACGCCACCAACCTCGCCTCGCTCGGCGCCGCACTGGCCCGGGAGAAGGCCGGCCAGGTGGAGCTGTTGAGCTCGCCGGACTTCATCGAAGGCGCCACGGCGATGCTGCAGAAACGAAAGGCGGTGTTCGCCGAATGACCGGCCAGCCACTGCGTTCCCGACGCAACCACTGGATGAACCAGGTGGCGATCCACGCCGAAATGCGCCCCGATGCGGTGGCATTTCGCTGTCGTGGCATCGATACCACCTGGCGCCAGTTGCATGACCGCTCAGAACGGCTCGCCGCAGCACTGTTCCGCCGCGGGATCTCCTTCGGTGATCGCGTTCTCGTCGTGATGCTCAACCACACCGAGTACATCGAGTCGGTGTTGGCGATCAACGCCCTGGGCGCCATCGCGGTGCCGGTCAATTTCCGTCTCACCGACCCCGAGATCAGCTACATCGTCTCCGACAGCGGCGCCAAGGGCGTCATCACCGACCAGCTGCTCGCACCGCTGATCGACGCGGTGCGCAAGAACACCGTCGGGCTTGATGTCGCCGTCGTACTCGGCGACGACTACGAGTCGCTGATCACCGAACCGGGAGCACCGCATCCGGGCGCCGATGTCCGCGAAGACACCCCGGCGTTGATCATGTACACGTCGGGCACCACGGGCAGCCCCAAGGGCGCCATACTCTCCCATTCGAACCTGCAGGCCCAAGCCCTGACCTGCATCCAGGCCCTGCACACCAGCCCGGAGAGCGTATATTTCTGCGCCGCACCGCTGTTCCACATCGCCGGTCTGGGCAGCATCGCGCCCAACCTGGTGGTCGGCACCAAGACGGTGATTCACCCACTCGGGGCGTTCAACGCCGCGGAGACCCTTGACGCCTGGGAGCGCGAACGGGCCACCTCGGTCTTCCTGGTTCCGGCGCAGTGGCAGCTGATCTGCGCGGACCCGACTGTGCGGCAACGGGATCTGGCCCTGGAGGTGATCAGTTGGGGCGCCGCACCGGCGTCGGACACCGTGCTGCGGGCGATGGCGGAGACGTTCCCGGACGCCCTCAACGTGGCGGTGTTCGGCCAGACCGAGATGTCGCCGATCACCTGCGTACTCAACGGCGCCGACGCCATCCGCAAACTCGGCTCGGTGGGCAAGGTGATCCCGACCATCGCGGCGCGGGTGGTCGACGACGACATGAACGACGTGCCCCCCGGCGAGATCGGCGAGATCGTCTATCGCGGACCGACGATGATGCAGGGCTACTGGAACAAGCCGGAGGCCACCGCCGAGGCGTTCGCCGGTGACTGGTTCCACTCCGGTGACCTGGTGCGAGTCGACGACGAGGGATTCGTCTACGTCGTCGACCGCAAAAAAGACATGATCATCTCCGGCGGAGAGAACATCTACTGCGCCGAGGTGGAGAACGTGCTGTTCGAGCACCCGGCGATTCGGGAGGCGGCCGTGATCGGTCGTGCCGACGACCGGTGGGGTGAGGTCCCGGTGGCCATTGTGGTCTTGGACGCCGTAGCCGCCGCTGCGGAGTCACTGACGCTGACCGACCTGGAGCCCTTTCTCAATGAGCGACTCGCCCGCTACAAACACCCGAAGGATCTCGTGCTGGTAGACGAGTTGCCCCGCAATGCCAGCGGTAAGGTGATCAAACCGCTGTTGCGCAAGACCTACGCCTAGGAGTGGCAGTGGATCTGGATTGGTCGGCCGAAGAGGCAGCTTTCCGCGACGAGGTTCGCGCGTTCCTCGATGAGCACCTGACCCCGGACCTGCGTCGTGCCGGGCAGCTGATGACCAGCGTGTACGCCGATCATGAGGCGAGCATGCGCTGGCAGGAGATCCTGCACGAACGGGGTTGGGCCGCACCGGCGTGGCCGGTCGAATACGGCGGCTGTGACTGGACGCCGTTGCAGCACTACATCTTCAGTCGTGAATGCGCGCTGGCCGGCGCGCCGATGCTGTCCCCGATGGGGATCAGGATGGTGGCCCACGCGATCATCGGCTTCGGTACCGACGAGCAGAAGGACTGGTTCCTGCCGCGGATCCTCACCGGTGAGGTGTTCTTCTGCCAGGGCTACTCCGAGCCGGAGTCCGGTTCGGATCTGGCCTCCCTGTCCATGGCGGCGGTGGATGACGGGGATGAGCTGGTGTGCACCGGCAGCAAGATCTGGACGACCCACGCCGTGCAAGCCAACTGGATTTTCTGTCTGGTCCGCACGTCGCGCACCGGGAAGAAGCAGGAAGGCATCACCTTCGTGCTGATCGACATGACCACTCCGGGTATCGAGGTCCGGCCGCTGGTCATGACCTCCGGCGAGGAAGTGCAGAACCAGGTGTTCTTCGACTCGGTGCGGGTGCCGAAGGCCAACGTGCTGGGCCGGATCGACGACGGGTGGACCGTCGCGAAATACCTGCTCAACTTCGAGCGGGGTGGTGCGATGGCCCCGATGCTGCAGGTATGGGCCGACGCGGTCGCCGAACAGGCCGCGGGACAACCCGGTCCGGATGGCACCCCGCTGGCCGAGGATCCGGGATTCCGGCTGCGGCTGGCCGATGTCCGGGTTCGCACCGATATCTTGGAGATCCTGGAATTCCGCACCATCGCCGCGCTGGCCAAGGGCCACAACCCGGGCCCGGCTGCCTCGATGCTGAAGATCCTGGGCACCGAGCTGAGCCAGACCATCACCGAACTGGCGCTGGAGGCGGCCGGCCCGCGCGGCCGGGTCTACCAGCCGCACGCGACCATGCCCGGTGGACCGGTGCCCGACTTCGTCGCGCCGGAAAGCGGCTACGTCAGCGGCCAGCCGTGGCAGGCGGTGGCCCCACTGCGCTACTTCAACGATCGCGCCGGCTCGATTTACGCCGGAAGCAACGAGATCCAACGCAACATTCTGGCCAAAGCAGCATTGGGGTTATAGATGGACTTCTCGTTCACCGACGAACAGGAACTGCTGCGCATCACCGTCGCCAAGTTCCTCGCCGAACGCTACGACTTGGAGAAGAGCCGGGCTGCGGCCAAAACGGGTGCCGGCTGGCAGCCGCACATCTGGCGTGCCTTCGCCGAAGATCTCGGCATCCTGGGCGCGACTCTGCCCGAGAGTGTCGGGGGGCTCGGTGGTGGCGCGGTCGAGCTGATGATCATCACCGAGGCGCTCGGGCATGCCCTGGTGATCGAGCCGTTCGTGGAGACCGTCGTTGTCGCCGGCGGGCTGCTGCAACGCGCCGGCGGCCCGCGGGCCGAACAGCTCTTGGAGCGAATCGCTCTCGGGGAGGCCGTCGTTGCGGTGGCCGCCGAGGAGCCCGCATCGGCGGGCACTTGGCACGACGTGGCCACCACCGCGCGCCGCGACGGCGACCACTGGGTGCTCGACGGCGCCAAGATCGCGGTGGCCGCAGCACCGATCGCCACCCACCTGCTGGTGACCGCGCGGACCTCGGGTGCCCAGCGCGACACCACCGGCATCTCGCTGTTCCTGTTCGAACTCGATGCCGCGACACCGGGTCTCGGCGTGGAGTCGATGCGCACCATCGACGACCGTCGCGCCGCCGACCTGGTGCTCGACGGTCTACGTCTGCCCGCTGACGCGCTGTTGGGCACCGAGGACCAGGCATGGCCGGCGTTGGAGCACACCGTTGATGTGGCAACCGCGGCGATCGTGTCCGAGGCGGTGGGCTGCCTGCGACGGGTGCTGGCCGACACGGTCGACTACACCAAGCAGCGTCAGCAGTTCGGCCAGCCCATCTCCACGTTCCAGGTGTTGCAGCATCGGATGGTGGACATGTACCTGGAGCTCGAACAGGCCGTCGCCGCACAGCACCTGGCGATCATGAAGCTCGATGCGGACCCGCGGGAACGCGCCCGGGCGGTATCGGCGGCCAAGGCGACGGTCGCTCGTGCCGCCCGGTTCATCGGGCAGAGCGCGGTTCAGACCCACGGCGCGATGGGCATGACCGAGGAGCTGGCGATCGGGCACTACTTCAAACGGCTCACCGCGATCGAGTACCAGTTCGGTTCCCGCGACCGGCACCTGGCCCGGTACGCAGGCCTGACGGCGGCCCGCTGACAGCAGGTTTCTCCCGGTAACGTCGACGCATGGGTGTGGTTTTCTCCAGCACGGTGGCGGCGCCGCAGGCGGAAGTCTTCGCCTGGCACGAGAGGCCGGGTGCGTTCACTCGGTTGAGCCCGCCGTGGCAGCCGATGCATCTGATCGCCGAAGCCGGCTCGCTGCGCGACGGCACGGCCGAACTGGCCCTTCCGGGCGGGCTTCGCTGGGTCGCCGAACACCAGGTGGCCGGCTACGACCCGCCGCGGCGTTTCGTCGATGCGCTCGGGGGCCGCAGCCTGGCGTCACTACCGACCCGGTTGGCGCTGAAGTGGCGGCACACCCACGAGTTCGACGATCTCGGTGGCGGCAGAACGCGCGTGACCGACACGGTCGACACCGCAATACCCGAGTCGATGCTGCGGCCGATGTTCATCTACCGGCACCGCCAGCTCGCCGACGATCTCGCCGCCCACCAGCGCGCCGAAGAACATGGCCTGGGGCCGATGACGGTAGCGGTCAGCGGGTCATCGGGGCTCGTCGGTTCGGCCCTGACCGCGTTCTTGAGCACCGGGGGCCATCGGGTGATCCGCCTGGTGCGACATGCGACAGGCCATCCCGGCGAGCGGCAGTGGAACCCCGACGCTCCCGATCGCAATCTGTTGGCCGGTGTCGATGCGGTGATTCACCTGGCCGGCACCTCGATCGCGGGACGGTTCACCGCCGAGCACCGCCGTGCGATCCGTGACAGCAGAATCGGGCCGACCCGCAAGCTCGCCGAGTTGGTGGCCCGAAAGGCCGGCGAACCCACGGCCCTGGTCTGCGCATCGGCGGTCGGCTACTACGGCTATGACCGCGGCGACGAAGTCCTCACCGAAGACAGTCAACGCGGGGACGGATTTCTCGCCGAGGTCGTCGCCGACTGGGAAGACGCGCTCGCCCCGGCTGAGCAGTCCGGGCAGCGGGTTGTTCGGATCCGCACCGGCATTGTGCAATCACCGCGAGGCGGGACACTGCGCCTGATGCGGCCGCTGTTCTCCGCCGGGTTGGGTGGCCGGCTCGGCGACGGCAGACAGTGGCTGTCGTGGATCGGGATCGACGACCTGGTCGACATCTACCATCGCGCCCTGTGGGACACCGGACTTCGCGGCGCCGTCAATGCCGTCGCGCCGGATCCGGTGCGCAACAGCGAGTACACCAAGACACTCGGTCGGGTGCTGCGCCGGCCCACCCTCCTGCCCGTCCCACGGCTGGGGCCACGACTGCTACTAGGCGACCAAGGTGCACGTGAACTCGCCTGCGCGAGCCAGCGAGTACTGCCCGAGCGGCTGCACGATGCGGGACACCGGTTCCGCATGCCCGACCTCGAACCGTTGCTGCGGCATCTGTTGGGCCGTTCCGCTACGGGCGGCGATTGAGTACCGCAATGTGTCCGGACAGCACGGTGGCGATGTCGGCCTACAGCGTTGGCCAGACCACCGCCGAACCGGTGCCCAGCAAGGTAGAAATCTGCACGTGACTCCCTGGGGTCAATTATTTTTCGTGACAGGTACCGCAATCTCGTTGCGGCGAAACAACGGAATGGTCCACGGCGGGTCGTAGAACCATGCCTGCGGCGCGCCGGCCGGCTGGAAAGCCAATTCCTCCAAGGCGTTCAACAGCTGCACGCTGTGTGCTTCCACAGCACGACGACCGCGATCACCGGCGAAGGTGTGTACCGCGACGGTTTCAGCAGGCAAGCGCACCAGCCGCACAGCCGAGTTGTCGGGGTCCGGCAGTGATTCCAGGGTGATGCCGGCCGGCATGAAGAAGCGGATTACCCATTGTCCCGGGACGGCGGATTGTTGGGCCACCGGAGAGGCCATCGCGATCCGCTCGCCCGCCGGGGAGGCAGTGCCTTGGGCGACCGGTGCAGTCATCGCGAACTTCGTTCGGGAGTGATTGCCGCCGAAGATGTATCCGGCCAGCCGCCGAAACCCAATATTGCGAGCCGCTTCCTCGTCACCGGTAACAATCGTCTCAGCGACGATTCGCTCGCCATAGCGGCGAATCTCCACATCACGAGTGCGCTGTTCGACCGTGTAGGAAGGTTCCTCGGTTCCGTTCCGGAACCCGACCAGGGAGCCGACGCCCTGCAGAGCAGCGCTCGCCATCGCGAAGATTCCACTCATTTACGGCCTCCGCTCATCCGGACCCACACGGTGGCCCTCCCCGGCGCACCAATTGCAGCCGGGAGCCGGGTACCCGTTCGGCCACCAAATTATTCGGTCAGTCAATGGGAGTGCCGGGTAAGCCGGTCATCTCGGCTCCGTTCGGTCAGCGACCGATGCGTCAGGCCGGCGAGAGCGGCAACCGCAGCGCGCCGGGGGCGTGCCCGGGCACCGTCGGGTGTTGGGGAAACACCGGCGCGATGCGCCGGTAGGGTTCTCCGAGCGGCGGGCGGGGGTCCGGCTCGCCGTTGTTGGGCCAAAACGCCACGGCGCGTTCGGCTTGCGCGGTGATGGTGAACGAGGGGTTGACACCCAGGTTGGCGGTGATCGCCGACCCGTCGACGACGTGGACTCCGGGATGTCCGTAGGCCCGCTGATACGGGTCGATGACACCGCTCTGCGCGGACTCACCGATCGGGCAGCCGCCGATGAAGTGCGCGGTCAGCGGGATATTGAGTGCGTCGAGGTAGGTGCCACCGGCGAACCCACCCACCTTTTCGGCCATCCGGCGCGCGACATCGTGGGCGACCGGGATCCAGTCCGGATTCGGCTCCCCGCCCCCCTGCTTGGTGGTCATCCTGGTGCCGAACAGGCCGCGCTTGCGATAGGTGGTCAGCGAGTTGTCCAGTGACTGCATCACCAGGATGATGATCGAATGCTCCGAGGCGCCGCGCGGGAACATGCTGCGCAGCAGCAGCCCCGGGTGCCGCATGATGGTCAGCAGCAACCGGGCGAAACGCCATGGGCCGCCGTCGATCAGATGGGTGCCCATCATCGAGAGCAGGTTGGATCCCTTGCCGTAGCGGCACACCTCGACATGGGTGTTGGCCTCCGGGTGGATCGACGAGGTGATCGCCACCCCCTGGGCGAAATCGTCCCGGTCGGGCGCCAGCACCACCGGCACCTCTTCGGAGTTGGTGCGGGTCAACTCCCCCAACCGCGGCGAGAGATGCGGCAGTGATCCGGTGTCGCGCAGCTTGTGCAGCAGCCGCTGGGTGGCCAGCGAGGCCGCGGCGAAGACCACCTGGCGCGCGGTGAAGTCCTGTTTGTGCTTGCGAAACCACCGGCCGGTGCGCTCCGTGCTGACGACATAACCGCCGTCGCGCGGTCGCACGTCGGTGACCATGGTCAGTGGATGGATCCGGGCGCCGGCGTGTTCGGCCAGATACAGGTAGTTGGTCTCGGTGGTGTTCTTGGCGTTGTGCGGGCAGCCGGTGAAGCATTGCGCGCACGCGATGCAGCCGGTGCGAGCCGGCCCGGCGCCGCCGAAGAACGGGTCGTCGACGGTCTTGCCGGGCTCATCGCCGAAGAACACCCCGACGTTGGTGGGGTGGTAGGTGTCCTCGACACCGAGGTCACGGGCCACCGCCAGCAACACCTCGTCGGCCGGGGTGGTGTGCGGGGTGGGCGTCACCCCGAGCATCCGCCGGGCCTGTTCGTAGTACGGCGCCAGCTCGGATTTCCAGTCGGTGATGTGCGCCCACTGCGGATCGGTGTAGAACCGCTCCAACGGTTCATAGAGGGTGTTGCCGTAGATCAGCGACCCACCGCCTACGCCGACTGCGCTGGCGATGAACGTCTTGCCGAGCACGGTGAGGCGTTGCGGGCCGTAGCAGCCCAGTTTCGGTGCCCACATGGCCTTGCGGACGTGCCAGTTGTTGGGCGGGAAATCGGTGGGCGCCCACCGCCGGCCCATGTCCAGCACACCGACGCGGTAGCCCTTCTCGGTGAGACGTAGTGCCGCTACGCTGCCGCCGAATCCCGAACCGATCACCACCACGTCGTAGTCAAATGTCATGTGGGGGCTCCTGATGCGTTCGCCCGAAATGGGCGCGGTCCTATGGCGTAGTGAAGCACGTCGCCGACCGGTCTCGCTCAGCTTTGGCGCGGCGGTGCCCGGGTCGGGGAGCTATCCCCCGTCGCGACTGCGGGCGGGCACCAGCAACAGCAGCGACGCCACCAGGACCAGGCTGAGGGCGACTACGTTGAGTACCGCGTCACGCGGGCCGTACATGTGCAACATGCCGAGGTGGTAGATCAGGTGCAGCATGTTGAAAACCGACACGCAGATCGCGGTGACCACCACGACGGCGCGGTTGCCCACGTAATACAGCGCCAGGGCGCTGAGGGCCGCCAGCCCCAGGTACATGGAACCGACATCCTTGACGAAGTGCTCGTTGTAAGGGCCGAGCACCGGCAGCCAGGTCATCCCCAGACCGGGAAACGTGTTGTACCAATTCAGCGGGGCGAAGTACGCCCACCCTCCGACGCCGACTCCGACGATCGTCAGGAAGATCAGACATATGCGATGCACGATGGGTTTCATACTCACCTGACGACGCGGCGAACGAGTTTGTGACATCCGGCCGGTCACCTGCCGTCCGGTGTGAGCGCGTCCAGCCACTCGGCAAAGGTTTGCCGGCCCCTCGGGCCGGGCTCGGTGGGCAGCAGTGCGCCAGTGGCCATGGCCTTTCCGGCCGCGCCGGGCAGCCGCAGCGGAATGACCAGGCGGTGCTCTGCACGCCGCCGGATCAACTGCCGGGCCATATCGACGACCGACTCCACGCGGGGGCCGGCGAGTTCTGGCGCCATGTGCTGGGGCTCACCAGCGGCCAGGCCGGCCAGGTGCGCGGCGACTTCGTCGACAGCGATGGGTTGCGAGCGCATTTTCGGGACCAGCGCGACCGGGCCCGGCACCTGCGCGAGCACTTGGCCGGCGAATTCGTGGAATTGGGCGGCCCGCAGGATGGTCCACGGCACGGGGCCGGCCTTCACCATTTCCTCTTGGCGCAACTTGCCTTGGTAGTAGCCGGTGGTGGCCCGGTCGATGCCGATGATCGACAGCGCGACGTGGTGGCGGACTCCGGCACGCTCGGCGGCGGCCAGCAGGTTGGTGGTCGCTGCACCGAAGGAGGCCTGTGCCTTTGTGGCGTTCATGGTCGCGAAATCGGTGACATCGATGATGGCCTCGACGCCGTCGAGTGCGGTGTCGAGGCCGGTGTTTTGCAGTAGGTCGACCCCGTGCGCGCGGGCGAGTATCACCGGCCGGTGTCCCTGGTTGCGGAGATGGTCGACGACCTTGCGCCCGGTCTTGCCGGTTCCGCCGGCAACCGCGACTTTCATGAGTGGTGTCCTTCCCCGATTTTGACGGCGTACCCGAGCGATCAGGTTCATTCTGGCCGAAAACGGCTGGACGCACGGGCACGATCGGATGCACAGCCGGGCGAATCAGTGATCTGGAGGACGTCATGACCGACCGCTTCGCCATTCCGCCCGCGGACGTGCTGCGGGCGCGCGAGAAGCTCGTCCTCGACCACTTCCATGACGAGGTCCGCCAGGACTGGGACGACGTGCTGGCCACGTTCCCCCACCCGCACTACGAGATCATTCCGACTCTGACCGTGCACGACGGTGACACCGACGTCCGCGCTTACTATCGCGATACCCGAGTCGCCTTCCCTGACCAGGACCACGAGATCATCGCGCTGCGGCACAGTGCCGACGCGGTGATTGTCGAGTTCTGGCTCCTAGGAACACATTTGGGTCCGCTGGGCGGTATTCCGGCCACCGGATCGCGGCACCGCACCCGGATGACGGCCTACTTCGTCTTCGACGAGAACGAGAACCTGATCGCCGAGCGGATCTACTTCGACACCTTGTCGATGCTGAAGCAGCTCCTCGGCGGGCTCAACCTGCGCGATCCGCGTACCTGGCCGCTGGTGATCCGCGGGGTACGCGGCCTACTCAAGATGTCCGCCGAGCCCGACCCGCTTCTGGTGAACACCCCAGCCGCCGGCTTATCACCGCCCTGAGTGTGTTCGACGCGACGACCGGCGAGCGGGCCCGCCGTCTGGACGTGCTCCAGCAGTGCCGGGCGGGCCTGACGGTCGACCATCACCAGCGAAGCTGATACTAAGAATTTTCTAAGCGTTGATCGGCGTGAACGGCAACCTCGGCGCGACCATCAACAGCGAAGCGACACGTCACCTAGCGGCGGCGACAGCCCGTAGAAACGCGACAAGTTCCATTTCCGGAAAAACATTGACATCTCCGTAAATTAGGCAAAGACTTACGTAATGCTTTGATTCTCGAACCTGTTCCACATTGAAAACCCACCACTGTTCGCGTCGCTTTAAGGAGATCGACCATGGCTCAGCACCCCAGCACGCGGCAGGGCAAGTCACGTCAGACCCAGGCACGCCGTCGCCGCGCAGCCGGTCTCGGAGCCACGGCCAGTGCCTTCCTGGCGTTCGGATTGACCCCGCTGGCTCTGGCGCCGACTGCGAGCGCCGACTTCTTCGGGTTGGACTGGCTTGACGACCTCTTCGAACCCGGCGCCGCGGCGAGCGCCGTCGGCCCGACCGGGGATTCCGGCTGGGACGCTTTGATGAACGCTCTTGGCTTCGGCTCTACCGGCTCGTCAGGTGTGGACACCGCTGCCCTTGCACTGCCGGGTGTCGCTGCCGCAGGCGATCCGAACCCTATCGCTACGGCTTTCCAGAACGACTTCTACCTGCCCCTGCACGCGGCCCTCGAGGCCTACATAAACAGCCCGCTCGGTGAAGCGATCAATCCTGTTATCAATCAGCTGTTTGCGCCGCTGATCCTGCCGGGCTTTTGTGGCTTGATCTGTGACGGCGCCGACGGGACGATGGCCGACCCTGACGGTCAAGGTGGGGGGTTGTTCTTCGGCGACGCCGGTGACGGCTACGACGCCAGCAACGACCCGGGTATGGCCGGCGGCAACGGCGGAGTTGCCGGGGGTATCGGCAACGGCGGCGACGGCGGAGCGGGCGGCCTCGGCGCCGACGGCGGCAACGGGGGCGCCGGCGGCGAGTGGATGGGCAACGGCGGCAGGGGCGGCGACGGCGGAGCCGGCGGCCTGGTCAATGGCACAGTCGTCGACGGTGGCAATGGCGGTAGCGGCGGCAGCGCCGGCCATGTCCAAGACTTTTTCGGCATAGGAGCGCTTGGGAACGGCGGCAACGGCGGCAACGGCGGAGCCGGCTACACCGGCGCCAACGGCTCGGCGGGGAACGCAGGCACCGGCCCCGCAAGCGACGGCGGCAACGGCGGCAACGGCCAGACAGGCGGCAACGCCGGCAACGGCGGGAACGGCGGCGCCGGTTCGCTGTGGCTCGGCAACGGCGGCAACGGCGGCAACGGCGGGGTCGGCGGCAACGGCGGTAACGGCGGGGTCGGCGGTGCCGGAACGGACACGCTCTCTGCGGACGCCCTGGGCGGCTCCGGCGGCGCCGGCGGTACCGGTGCTGACGGCGGTAACGGCGGCAACGCGGGTAAGGGGGGCACCGGCGCGGCCCTCTTCGGCAGTGACGGCAGAACCGGTTCTAACGGTGACGGCGGCGCTGGCGGCATCGGCGCCGATGGCGGCCGCGCGGGTGCCGGCGCCAGCGGAACTGATGGCGCCAATGGCACTACGCCCGGCGAAGATGGCGCCGACGGCACCGACGGCACCGGCGGCGGTTTCGGCGGTAACGGCGGCGGGGGCGGTAACGGCGGTGCCGGTGGCACGACCGCAGGCGTCGCCGCCGGTAACCATGGCGCCGGCGGGGCCGGCGGCGACGGTGGGGCAGGTGGCAACGCCGGCAACGGCGGCAACGGCGGCAACGGTGCCGACGGAGGCACCAACGATGCGGCCGGAAATGGCGGCAACGGCGGGGACAGCGGGTTCAGCGGGTACGGCGGACTCGCCGGGGCCGGCGGAGTCGGCCCTGACGACACAAGCGCCGCGAATGGCGCAGACGGTGCTGAGGGCACCCCTGGTGACGGCGGGGCCGGCGGCAACGGCGGCAAGGGTGTCACCCTGGCCGACGGCACCGGGCAAGCCGGCGGCAACGGCGGTGACGGCGGTGCCGGCGACTACTACGGCAACGGCGGCGCGGGCGGTAAAGGCGGCGACGGCGCGGCCGGTGCCAGCGACATGAGCGGCAGCGGTAACGGCGGCGATGGCGGCCAAGGCGGTAACGGCGGCTACGGCGGTTACGGCGGCTTCAGCGGCGGCGCCGGAGGCGATGCCGGTGCCGGCGGTGCAGGGGGTAATGCCACCGGCGCCGGCGCGGGCGCCGGCACTGCTGCTCAGGGTGGTTTTGGAGGCGGCGGCGGGTCCCATTACCTGAACACCGACGGCAGCCACGATGGCATCGGTGGTAACGGCGGCCGCGGTGGTACCGGCGGCAACGGTTCCGATGGCGCCACCCCGACGGCCGGTGGTTGGGGCGGTCTCGGTGGATTTGGCAGCACCGGCGGCGTCGGCGGCGTCGGCGGCGTCGGCGGCAACGGAGGCACCGACGGCAGCGCCGGTAGCGTCGGCGGCGTCGGCGGCAACGGAGGCACCGGAGGCACCACCACCGACGCCGCCGCCGGCGGTGGCGGCGGCGGTGGTGGCGGAGGTGGCGGTGGCGGTGCGGCCCAAGACGGCGGTGTAGGCGGGGCCGGCGGTGTAGGCGGCGACTCTGGCAGCGGCAGCACCGGCGGGAACCCCCCGCCCGGCAGTGCCTTCGGTGGCAGTGGCGGCGGCGGAGGCTACGGCGGGCAGGGTGGCACCGGCATCGGCACCGGCGGCGTGGGCGGTGCCGGCGGGGCCGGCGGGGCCGGCGGCAACGGCTCCGCGGGCAGCGGGGGCGGCTCTGGTGGTCAGGGCGGCTACGGCGGCGACAACTACTACACGACCGGCAGTGACGGTGGGGCCGGCGGCGCTGGCGGCGACGGCACCGACGGCGGCTACGGCGGCATCGGCGGCTTTGGCGGCTCAGGCGGCGGCAGCAACGACGGCGACGGTGCCGGCGGTGATGGTGGGGCCGGCGGCGCCGGCGGCCTGGGCACCACTGGCGGCGAAGGGGGTTACGGGGGTGACGGAGGCACCGGCGCCACCGGTGGCCAGGGTGCTGTCGGCGGGGATGGTGCGGCCGGCGGGGCCGGAGGCGTCGGGATGACCGGCGGCACCGGCGGTAACGGTGGCATCGGCGGCGGTGGCGGCTTCGTCGGCGACGGTGGCAACGCTGCCGGCGGCGTCGGCGGCGCTGGCGGCACCGGCAGTAACGGTCAAACCGGCGGAGATGGCGCCGATGGCACTAGCGGAGGTGACGACGGTACCCCCGGCACCCCGGGCGAACCCGGCACCAACAACGGTTAAGGCCGCCCGCCGAGGGGCAGACCAATCCAAGCGAGTTCTCAGTCGACGACCACGACGATTTTCCCGGCGGCTTCCCCGTTTTCCATGACCCGGTGCGCCTCGCGGATCTGGTCGAAGGAGAAGACATGTGTGGGTCTGGCCTCCAGGTGACCGTCGCGCACCTTGTCGGCGATGCCCTGCAGCGGGACGTCCGACAGCGCAAAGCCGGGGCTGCCGAACACGAAGCTGCCGAAGAAGCTGAGGTTGACACCGCTGGCCATCTGCAGCAGCGGGTTGAAGTCGGCGATCGGGTCCAGTCCGCCGAGCCAGCCGGCCAGACACGCCGTGCCGCCCCGGCGCAGCATGTCCAAAGAATCAAGAATCGTGCTGTTGCCCACGAGATCCAGAACGGCGTCCACCTGCTTGGCCTCGGCGATGTGGGCGCCCAGGTCCGGAGTCTCCAGCTCGGCACGGTCGGCGCCGAGGGAGGTCAGCAAGCCGAACCGATCCCGGTTACGCGTGGTCGCGATGACCTGCGCTTGCGCGTCCACGGCCAGTTTCACTGCCGCCTGACCGAAAGACGATGTCGCCCCGCGAATCACAATGGTCTGCCCCGCAGTCAGGCCGAGGTTGCGGAACAGGCAGGTCCATGCGGTGGCGTAGGTTTCCGGCAACGCGGCGAGCTGATCCCACGGCAGCTCCGATTCGATCAGCGCGACATTGTCGGCGCGCACCCGGGTGAACTGCGCGTAGCTGCCGTTGATGGTGCGGCCGAGTCCGCCCATCAGGGCCGCGACTTTGGCGCCGACCGGGAATTCCCCTCCCGGGCAGGCATCGACGACGCCGACGCATTCGATACCGCTGACTTCTGCGGCTTCGGCCCATTCACCCCGACGCATGTGCATCTCCGCGTGGTTGACGCCGAACCCCTTGACCCTGATCACCACCTCACCCTGTTTGGGCAGCGGCTTGGGGATCTCGGTGTAGGTCAAGGCCTCCAGTCCCCCGAAGCCGTCGAGCACAATCGCCCGCATGGTCGGGCCACCGGCGGCTTCTCGCACCACCGCGGGGTGAGTCGGGGTCGTGGACGTGGTAGCCATGATGGATCTCCTCTGAATATTGTTGTTATGGACTATTTTTCGAAAAGCTGCGCCAGTTGCCGAGCTAGATCGACGAGGTCGCCCGCGACGATGTCGGGTTGGTAGATGCCGTCCGCCCGCAACGGCGCGTTACCGGGACGAGTGATGAGGGCGCCGCTGAATCCGGCGGCTTGCGCGCCGATGGTGTCCCAGGCGTGCGCGGCGACCATCATGCAGGCCGAAGGCCGCACACCCAGTTCGTGCGCGGTGTGCTGGTACAGCATCGTCGCGGGCTTGAAGACCCGCAGCTCGTCGACACTGAACCGGCGCTCGAAGTAGCCGTCCAGACCCGCGTTTTCCAATGCCGTCGGGCGACCGGGGTAGGCCGGCGAGTTCGTCAGCGCCACCAACCGGTAGCCGTTGTCGCGCAGTCGCGACAGCCCTTCAGTGACGTCGGGATGTGCCGGCATGGTGGCCATCGCGTCGGCCACGGCCGTCACGTCGTCATCGGCCAACTCGACTCCGTGTATCTCGGCGAGCATTCGCAACGCGGACTGCCCGAGGGAGAAGAAATCCGTGTAACAGTCCGCCAGGGTGACGGTCATCGAGTAGATGACAAGTTGGCCGAACCACTCCCGAAGCACCCCTGGACGGCCGAAAAGCCTTGCGAACAGCGGCTCTAACGCTTCGATATCGATGAGCGTCTCATTGACGTCGAACACCAGCACCGCGGGCCGCGCTGCGCCGGCCATGCCGCTCAGCGCCCGTTGACTCGGTGCAAGAAGTCTTTGATCAACTGCGCGACTTCATCTGCGGCGGTCTCCAGTAAGAAGTGGCCGCCGTCGAGCAAATGAATTTCGGCGTCGCGCGCGTCCCGGCTGAACGCCCGGGCGCCGTCCGGCCCGAAGATCGGGTCGCCCTGTCCCCAGGTCGCCAGCACCGGGACTCCGCTGGTGCGCAGGTAGTCGTGCAGCGCGGGATACATCGGCGAATTGGTGGCGTAGTCCCGGAACAGCTTGAGCTGAATTTCGTCATTGCCCGGCCGCGACAACAGGGCACTGTCCAGGGTCCAGGTATCGGGGCTGACCAGCGACTCATCGGGCGCACCGGTCAGGTACTGCCAGGCCACCGACTCCGGCTCCAGCGCCGTGCGGATGGCCGCCTCCGTCTCGGGGGTCTGCTCCCGCTGGTAGTCCCAGACGGTCTTCCAGAAGCCCTCGATGAAGCCCTCGTCATAACCGTTGCCGCTCTGCGTGACGATCGCGCTGATCGATCCCGGACGGCTCAGCGCCAGCCGCCAGCCGATCGGCGCGCCGTAATCCTGAACGTAGATCGCGTAGCGGTCCAGCCCGAGCTGGTCCAACAGCTGCTGGGTGAGGTCGGCGAGATTGTCGAAGGTGTAGTCGAATTCGGCCACCAGCGGCATGTCGGAGTAGCCGAAGCCGAGATGATCGGGGGCGATCACGCGATACTGGTCGGCCAAGCGGGTGATGAGGTCCCGGAACATGTAAGAGCTGGTGGGAAAACCGTGCAGCAGAACGATCGCCGGTGCATCGTTGCTGCCCGCCTCGCGGTAGAACAACCGGTGTCCGTCGACGGTGGCGTAGTGGTGTCGCACCCCAGAAACCATGACTAACTCCTTAAATCGGTTTTGATAGTTAGGAGTCAAGCACCTCTGGTGTAACCTGTCAATGGATTTATGGAGGTTATATGGATATCGTTGCGGCCGGACCAGGCGACGAGGCGCTGCTCTTGGACCTGCTCAACTCCACCCCCGTCATCGACGGCGTGGCTCGCGACGAACTCGAGGATCCGGTCACAGCACAAGCCTGGTTGGATTCCCACAACGTCGGCACGGCAAACGAACAGCAGCTACAGGACCTCATCGACATCCGGACTGCACTGCAGGACGTGGTGCGCGGGGACCGGACGCCGCAGGCGTTGGCGCCGTTCCTCAGCGGAGTCGGCCTGTCCCCCGCTCTCAGCGACGAGGGCCTCACCTGGTCACTGACCACCCGCGGGACGTCGCCGGCCGCGGCGCGGGCATTACTGGCCTGGGATGCGTTGCGGATCGCCAGTCCCGGACGCCTTCGCCCGTGCGCCAACGACGAATGCCGGCTGTTTCTGATCGATCGCAGCAAGCCCAACACCGCACGGTGGTGCTCGATGGCCATCTGCGGCAACCGCATGAAGGCACGTCGGCACTACCAGCGGACTAAGACCACGACCGGCGATTGAGTTCGACGACGACCTGGCGCCCACCCCCGCCGCCATGCACTAGAGTTCTCAACGCCTCTCCCTGCTGGTCACGCGCCCCCGTAGCTCAGGGGATAGAGCACGGCTCTCCTAAAGCCGGTGTCGGCAGTTCGAATCTGCCCGGGGGCACCAACTCGTTGTATTACCTCGGCTGATGGTTGACAGTTACTTCGGTTGATCCTTGACACGTGGCCCTTACTTCCAGAAGGCGTTCATGGGAGAGGCGTACATGTCGTTGTCGGTGAGCGGGGCCAGAGTTCCGGGCGTACCACGCAAGGCGTCTTCGATGGTGGCCATCAGGCTGTACTGGTTGTAGTAGTCGTCGGTGGTGAAGTGGCCGGATTGCATCCCGCCAAGAGTTATGGCGCCCTCGCTCGGGATGACGATCATCGGAACGTGATTGCCGTCGTTACCGAAGCCCAATGACAGGTTGTTGTTGTCCTCGTCGAACGTGAGGATGATCGCGTCCTTCTGCGTCGGGTCAGTCCACAGTGCCGAGTTCTCGATGGTGGAGATCTCTTGCTGGACGAACTGGTCGCCCGCCGCGACGTTGTACTGATGGTCGGTGAGCTGGGTGGCAATGAACTGGAGAACGCCGCTGAGCGTGTCGACCGGGCCTTCCATGTTGTTGTCCTCGTTGGCGGCGATCCAGGTGAATCCCGGGAAGGTGCTCGGGTCAGCCAGATCGGTGGACAACTGCGGCAGCGGCAGCAAATGCTCCTGCAGGTAGTCGGGGGTGTTGCCGTAGACGTAGCCGAACTGGGCAAAGGGCAGTTCGTCGGCGGAGTAGTCACCCGATGACACGAGGTCGCCCGCCGAGGGCATGCTCTGTGCGTAGCCGGCCCACGATATGCCCGCCTGATCCATCTCCTGCATGAGACTCGGTGCGTTGATGGAGTTCAGGGCGGAGTTGTAGTCGATGCCGAAGTCCGAGCCGCCCAGGACCCGGAAGTAGTTGGGATCGCTGGGGTGGCCCAGCGCGTAGTAGTTGTCCGCGTAGCCGTAGGTGTTGATCAGGCTGTTGATGTACGGGGCGTTGGGGCTGCCGACGATGTCGTCGGTGCCCTTGTTCTCCATGTAGATCACGAACACGTGATCCAGTTGGCCGACATTGGAGGTTGGTGGTGTCAGCGGTGCCGGGGCGAGGTTGGGATCGCCGACGGTGAATGACTCGTTGTCGGCGTAGGCGCCGTTGTAGTTGCCGAGGTACTGGTTTTCGTCGGTGAAGGTGGTGGTCACCTTCGCGGCCACCGCGCCCTCCGGGACGGTCCCGGTGATCTCGCGTTCCTCAAACCCGGTGAAACCCCAGCGATCCCAGACCGTGACGGGGTTGAGCGAGCCGGTGCCCACCACGTTGCCGTTGGCGTCGAGGAAGCTGACCTGCACTGTCGCGTACGACGGATTCCAGGTTTGGCCGCCGAGATCCGCACTCAGCGCGTACGGCGTTCCGGCCGCGCCGGTGACGTCGACGGTCTGGCTGATGCTGGAGGTGCCCACCGGCCCGCCGCCGGCGAAATTATCGCCGCCGCCCGGAGGCGCGTCCTGTGGAAAGCCGAACAACCCCGTCGCCGTCGGGAGCGGAAAGGCCGTCGGCGACGGATAACCGACCGGCGTGCCGTAGGCGATCACGGTCGGGGTGCCGGTCTCGGTCCAGCCCGGTATGGTCACCCCGCTGTAGCCCGACCCGGATGGATCGGCCGTTTCGAAGCCGGGGTTGACCAGCAAGTTCTGGCTCATCAGCTGCGCGTCAACGCTGGCAACCGGATCGAGGCCGTTGAGCCAGGTGACGAGCTCGGTGTCGAGCTGCGTACCCAACACGGCGCTGACCGAATCCTGCTCCAAGAAACCGATGATCGAAGTGAGGACCTGGTCGATCATCACGTCGAACTCGTCGGCTTGGGCTTCGGGCGCAGACAGCAGCGCCAGTCCCCCCGTCAAAAACGCGCTGACCGCGCCCGACCTCCCAACCGCGCGCCGCCGCCGGCGGGCCATCGCCTTGCGTGTCGTTGGGTCTTGCAACCTGAGACGTCGACGAGTCATGGCCTAACCTTCCCCAGGCAGAGGCAATAAAACGGCTTAAGTTACCAAGCAGGGAAGCTGCTCATCGGCGGAAAAGACTCAATACACAGCACCCTGACAGGCTGACCCGCCGATCAGCCCCCGAACAGGTCCGACAGGTCCCAATTCGGCGTGTTCGCAATCAGGTCCGCCATGTTCGCCCATTGGTGGGCCGCTTGCTCACCCAGTTCGGTCGGCCAGGAGTTGTTGGCGGTCAGGATCACCGTCGCCAGGTCGTCGCGGGCGTTGAGCAGCCCGGCCAGGATGCTGGTGTTCGGATCGAACAGCGCGCCGTTGATGGCCGGCATCAGCAGTTGGGGCATCACCACCGACAGCGCGGTCTGGGCCAGCGCCAGCGTGATCGGCAGGTTGATGTCGCTGGCCAGCAGCGGCAACGCGTTCCACACCGCGGTCAGGCTTTCCATCGGGTGGTCGAACACGCTATTCATCACCGCATCCCAGTTGGGACTCAAGGCTTCGGTGAACCGCAGGGCGATCGGGGTGAAAGGCTCGCTGCCGAAGACCGCGTCGTAGTTCTCGTCGCCCATCAGGCCCGCCAGCCCGTTCATCAGCAGATGCTGGATCACCCAGCCGGGTTGGGCGCTCATCCGGGACACGTCCAGTGCGTAGTCGTAGGAGAACACCCGCTGGGCCATGTCGGCGGCGAATTCCTCGGGGCTGACGGTGGGCGTGTCGGTCGGCAGGTAGGAGCCCAAATCCTCGATCGGCACCACCTGCGCCGTGACGCCCTGGCCGATCGCGGAATCGGGGTCGGTGACGTTCTCGAACCGGGCGAAGATCTCGCCGCGGGTGAGGCCACCGGTGTCCAGCCAGTTCGCCACACCCGGATTCGTCGCGCTGACAACGTAATAGGTGTAGCCGTCGGCGTCGTGGTAGGTGGTGGTGTGGTTGAGCGTGGTCTGCGCCATCACATACGGCAGCGCGCCGCCGTAGACGTTCATCAGCTCGATGCCGCCGTAGGCGGCATCCACGTTCGGCACCTTGATGACCAGCGCCTCACCGGGATCCAAGTCGAAATTGCCGCCGGTGACGACCGCGCTCGCCAGGCCGGCCCCGTAACTGGTCTCCGGACCCAGGTCGTGCATGGTGTTGGCGGGAATGTTCATGCCCACCGACGCCCCACCCTCGATGCTCCGCTGGTTGAACGGGCCGATGATCTGGGCGAAGGCACTGAACAGCGTGGTGAGCATCGAGTCGACCGAGGTGATGCCGCCGGATCCTCCCACCGCCGCCGCGACCGGGTCGTCGGTCGGGAAGAACCCGCCCTCCGGGATGGCGAAGAACGGCGGGCAGTCGGAGACGCATTGCAGGGTGACGGTGCCGGGCCCCTTCGCCCAGTCGCCGAGCATGTCCCGGATCAGCAGGGACGCGGCGCCGCCGACGGTGGCGTCGGTGGAGTCCATGAAGTTCAGGGCGCCGGGAGGCGCCTCGGGCCCGATGTACACCGTGAAGGTGCCGTCGGGATTGAGCACCAGGCCGTGGCCGAGTTCCAGGTCCTCGACGGTCTGCGCGGAGCCGCCGGTGATGGCCTGGGTGCTGACCGTGAAGTGCTCGGTGCCCCCGCCCAGGGTTCCGTGCAGCGCATAGGTCGCGCCGGGCGCCAGGCCGGCGGTCACGTGGTAGTAGATGTCGGGGGTGAAGTAGTCGAAATACTGCCGGGGGTCGGTGGCATTGCCCGCGATCGCCTCGGGCGATTGAAAAAACACGCCGTTGAACAGTTCGGTGACGCGCGACAGGCCGGCGCTGAACAATTGGTAGTTGGTGTTCTGCAGCATCGTCATCAGATTGTCTTCGCTGCCGGGCACGGCATACGGCAGTGCCATGTCGTAGGCGACCGCCTGCTTCATCGCGTCGATCAGCTCATCGATGGCCGGCTGGAACCCATACGTCGACGTCAATGCCACCGCGGGTGCCGGCCCCGCACTGGCCGGGGTGCTCATCACCATCGACAGCGCGCTGCCCAGTGCTGCTGCGGCGATCCCGTACCGACGAACTCGGCTGGAATGATCGCCCTCGGCGCTCCCGGACATAGCCACGGCCGCTCCCTAGATTCAGACTCTAACCATTTGCACATCGAATTAATGGCAAAATCTCATTCGCGACCATACGTCCGGAGATCAAGGCGTGCAACAGCCCGACGCGAATTCCGGGTGCCCATGTCGCGAAACCTTTTGCCGACATAGCCCGGTGCCGCCAGGTAGGTTGCGCTGCATGTCGAAGCGATGGGTTTCTGCGTTCGGCCTGACGGCGGCGGTACTGGCACTTTCCGGATGTGGACTGACGGTGACGAAGGCCGGTCCGGACCCGCTGGCGAACCAGCCGCCCCGCAGCACGCCCAACGGCATGGTGCTGGTCTCGCCGGACAACTTCGTGCGGGCCGTCACCGACCAGGAATTCACCAATGTCGTCAACGAGAACGGCTTCGGTCGGTTCTTCCACCAGCGCGATGTCACCCCGATCGACCGGCAGCTGGTGGTGCGGTCCAACCGCGACACCTTGTATTCCGCGGCGGTGTTCGACCTGCAGACCGCTCCGGTGACGATCACGCTGCCCGATCCCGGTCAGCGGTACATGTCGGCGCAGGTGATCAACCAGGACGAATACGTCACCGACATGTTCTACGGCAGCGGCGAACACACGTTGGACCGACAGCGGGTCGGCACCCGCTACGTCATGGTCGCCGTCCGCATCCTGGCCGACCCCAACGACCCGGCAGATCTGGCCGCGGCCCGCCGGTTGCAGGACCAGATCACCGTGACCCAGCAGGACTCCGGCAGCTTCGAGGTCCCACGGTGGGATCCGGTCAGCCAGAAGAAGGTCAGCGACGCGCTACTGGTGCTGGCCGAGACCGTCCCCGACACCCGGGGCATGTTCGGCAGCCTGGCCGACACCGACCCGGTGCGGCACCTGATCGGCGCCGCTGCGGCCTGGGGCGGCAACCCCGAGACCGACGCGCTGTACCTCAACGTCACCCCAGCCCGCAACGACGGCAACACCGTGTACCGGGTGACCGTCAAAGACGTTCCGGTGAAAGCCTTCTGGTCGGTCAGTGTCTACAACAAGAACGGCTACTTCACCGAGAATCCACAGCAGGCATACTCGGTCAACGACATCACCGCGGAGAAGGCGCAGGACGGATCGGTGACCGTCCAGTTCGGCGGGTGCTCGGCCAACATGGTCAACGCGACCAACTGCCTGCCGATCACGCCGGGATGGAACTACCTGGTCCGGCTCTACCAGCCGCAACAGGAGATTCTGTCCGGGAAATGGGTCTTCCCGGCGGCCCAGCCGGAGGAGTCGGCCGGCGTCGACAACCGGCCGCCTCCGCCACCTCCGTCTGCGACTCCCCCGGCACGTCCGCCACGGTGACGGCACCGCAGCACCGTTACTCTGCTGATTGTGGCGTTCATCGGGCGGACACCGGGCTAAATGCCGGCGACGCAGCATGCCTACTTCGCGTACGGGTCCAACCTGTGCGCACAACAGATGGCGCGCCGCTGCCCCGAGGCGTCCGATCCCCGCCCGGCGATGCTGGCCGACCACGACTGGCTGATCAACCAGCGCGGTGTGGCCACCGTCGAGCCGTTTCCGGGTTCGCGGGTGCACGGGGTGCTGTGGCGGGTGTCCGACCGCGACCTGGCCGCGTTGGACAGCGCCGAGGGCGTCCCGGTGCGCTACCGCCGAGATCGGCTGACGGTGCACACCACCGACGGGTCGTCCCCGGCGTGGGTCTATATCGACCATCGGGTGCGGCCCGGTGCGCCACGGGACGGCTATCTGGAGCGCATCATCAGCGCCGCCGTCCAGCATGGGCTGCCCCCGTCGTGGATCGAATTCCTGCGCCGCTGGGATCCGGCCCAGTGGCCACTGCGTACCCTGCCCGCCAAAGACAATGCACCACAGTCACTCTCGGAACTGTTGGCCGACCCCGAGGTCATAGAGGAGAGCCGACTACGGTCGCGGTTCGGCTTTTTGGCCATTCACGGTGGGGGCCTGGAGCAGATGACCGACGTGATCGCCGAACGCGCCGCCGAAGCCGCCGACGCCTCGGTGTATCTGGTGCGGCATCCCCACGGATATTCGCGACACCTGCCCTCGGTCCGCTACCTCGCCGCCGAGTCGGCACGGCTTGCCGAATTCCTCGACCATGTCGACGTCGTGGTGTCGCTGCACGGATACGGCCGGATCGGACGCAGCACGCAACTGCTGGCGGGCGGGCGCAACCGCAGCCTGGCCGCGCACGTCGCCCGATGCCTGGATCTGCCGGGCTATCAGGTCATCACCGATCTGAACGCGATCCCGATGGGCTTGCGGGGTCTGCACCCGGCCAATCCGGTGAACCAGGTTCGGGGCGGCGGGACCCAGCTGGAACTGTCACCACGGGTCCGGGGCATCAGTCCCCGCAGCCAGCCACCCGGCGCGGACGGCCTGTCGCCGGTCACATCGGCGCTGGTGCGCGGTCTGTCGGCCGCGGCCGGTCTTTGGCAATTTGAGACCTAGGAGGTAGTGGTGGACAAGCAGTTTCGCTTCGGCGTGGGTCTGCACGCGGTCCGGTCTGCTGCCGCGCTGGCCGAGACCGCACGGCGGCTGGAGGGGTCCGGGTTCGATGTGCTGCACGTGCCCGATCATCTCGGCGCCCCGGCCCCCTTCCCGGCTTTGGTCGCGGCCGCGGCGGCCACCACGACGATCCGGCTGGGCACCTACGTGCTCAACGCCTGCTTCTACAAGCCGGCGCTGCTGACCCGCGACATCGCCGACACGGACCTGTTGTCCGGTGGCCGACTGGAGATCGGACTGGGTGCCGGCTACGTCCGCGCGGAGTTCGAGGCCGCCGAGCTGCCGTTCCCGAGCGGCGCCCGGCGCATCGAGTACCTGGAACACGTCACGACCTACCTGGCCACCCACCAGCCGCGGGTGCCGATCCTGATCGCCGGCAGCGGGGATCGGCTGCTCACCGTGGCGGCCCGGCACGCCGATATCATCGGACTGACCGGTGCACGAGTAGCCGGCGCGGATGACGCACTGGCAGAACGCGTCTCGTTTGTCCGCGCGGCCGCCGGTGATCGGTTCGATGCCCTGGAGCTGAACCTGGCCATCACGGCAGTGCCCACCGATGCCTCCGGGATGCCCGACCTGTCGCTGACCCGCCAGTTCGCCCCGACCCTGTCGGATCGGGAACTGCTGGCCATGCCCGCCGTGCTGTCCGGGTCACCGCATGAGATGGCCGACGCGTTGCGGGAATACCGCCGCAGGTACGGATTGAGCTATTTCACCGTCCAGCAGAATCACGCCGAAGCCTTCGCGAAAGTCATTGCCGCACTGCGATGACCACCCGGCCTCAACGCGGGCCCGGCCAACCCGCCAATGCGACGCCGGCCAGCGCGTGCAGATCCCCGCGGCTCGCTCCGCTTCGCGCCTGGACCGCGATGCCCTGACACACCGTGGCGATCCAGCGGGCAAGCAGCAGCGTGTCGACGCCGGACAGCTCGCCGTCGGCGACCGCCGCGTCGAATCGCTCAGCGAGCCGGCGCACCGATGCCTCGCGTATTTCGGCCACTCCCGGGCCGTCGTCGACGGTGAGACATCCGCGCGGGTCGCCGCTGACGGTGTCGGCCGCCCCGTGGACCATCGCTGCGGCGACATCGCGCGCGGTCGGCAGCGCGAGCGCCTCGACGAGGTAGCCGCCCGGCCCCGCGACGTACCGCTGCGTCGCTCGCTCGTACAGCTTCTCCTTGGAGCCGAACTCCGCGTAGATACTGCGGCGGTTGACCCCGGTCGCGGCGCTGATGTCGGAGATCGAGACGCCGTCGAAGCCGTGCGCCCAGAACAGCTTCATCGCCTCGTGCTCGACCTGATCGGGATCGAACTCGCGCGGCCGTCCCACCGCCATCGCGCCCCCACCTCCTGTGACTCCGGTCACAGCGGGAATGCATTCGCCGCCGTCGAGCTTTGACCTCATCGTACTAAGTAACATGTTGGTTCGTAATTACCTGAAAGGCCGCGAGATGAGCACAGCTCCCCTGACTGGACGGCGGGCATTGGTCACCGGAGGTTCCCGCGGGATCGGCGCGGAGACCGTACGACGACTGGCTGCCGACGGGGCCGCGGTGGCCTTCACGTATTCGGCCTCAGCGCCCGAGGCCGACAAGCTCGTCGCCGAAGTCACCGCCGGCGGCGGACGCGCCGTTGCCATCCAGGCCGACTCCGCCGATCCCGCCCAGGTGGTGGCCGCGGTCGAGCAGGCCGCCACCGAACTCGGCGGGCTGGACGTGTTGGTGAACAACGCCGCCGTCGCGCACGGGGCGCTGGTCGATGACTTCCCGGCCGAGCAGTTCGACCGCCTCGTGGCGGTCAACATCGGCGGAATGTTCTGGGCGACACGCACCGCGGTGAAGCACCTGGGCGAGGGCTCGCGGATCATCAACATCGGCAGCATCAACGCCGATCGGATTCCGACCGCCGGGTTCTCGGTATACGGCATGACCAAGGGCGCGGTGGCGTCGTTCACCAGGGGCCTGGCACGCGAACTCGGCCCACGCGGCATCACCGTCAACAACGTGCAACCGGGCCCGATCGACACCGATGCCAACCCCGACAACGGCGGCGCCTTCCCCGAGAGCTTGAAGAAGCTCATGCCGCTCGGCCGCTACGGGCAGGTAGGTGACGTCGCCGCCATCGTGAGCTTCCTGGCGGGTCCGGAGTCCGGATTCGTCACCGGCGCGAACTGGAACGTCGACGGCGGCTTCACCGTGTAGCGCCCGGTGGCGGTGAGCTAACCGCGACGCCCTGCTGACACCAACGCCCACAGCGAACAGCCCAGCGCCCCGGCCACGCTGACCGCGCCGAGGTACAGCCCGTATCCGGCCGTGATCGGCGCGACGACATTCAACCGGTAATACCAGAAGCCCAGCCCGGCGATACCCAGTGAGATCACCAGGGCGGCAACCGATGCCAACCCGCTGAAGAGCCCCCGGCCGATCATCGCGCCGGCCACCAGCAGGACTGCGGCCAGCAGCACGATGAGCTGGCCGACGCCGAAGCGCGGCGGCAGCGCGATACTGCCGACACTGCCGCCGATCGCACTGGCATGCCCGCCACCGTTGGCCGAGGTGGCCAGCCACGGCAGCCACACACTGACCGACAGGATCACGGCGAACAGCGCGATGAGCCAACCGGGTCGCGAGTGAGTCATGCCGTGACATTAACTCGCCTCGATGAGTTCACCGCGGTGCGGCATTCTCAGTCTCCTGGTCAGGCCGAGCCGGGCCAGGAAGGCGTCGTCGTGGCTGACCACGATGAACGCTCCCCGGTAGCCGGCCAGCGCGCCCACCAGCTGATCCACACTGGCCAGATCGAGGTTGTTGGTGGGCTCGTCGAGCAGCAGCAACTGCGGGGGTGGATCGGCGAGCAGCAGCTGGGCCAGTGCCACCCGGAACCGCTCACCGCCGGACAGGGTGCCGATCGGGCGCGCCACACCGGCGGCGTCCAGCAGGAACCGGGCCAGCTGGGCGCGCACCGCCCGCGGCGCGCTGCCGGACACCGCCGCCACGGCGTCGAACGCGGACACCGTGTCATCGAGGTGATCCAGTCGCTGCGGAAGGTAGCCGACCCGGTCGGTCAGCAGCCGTCCGTCCGCACCGGCCAGCAGCGCCTCCAGCAGTGAGGTCTTGCCGACCCCGTTCGGGCCGTCGAGGGCGATCCGTTCCGGCCCCTGCACGATCACCGGCCCATCGCTGCCCGGCAACTCGGCCAGCCGACGGTTGGACGGCACGTCCGGGTCCGGCAGCGTGACGCGGATGTGCTCGTCGTGACGGACCCGGGCCGACGCGGCATCCAAGCCGGCTTGCGCGTCGCGCACCCGCCTGTCGAGGTCGGTGCGCAGCCGGCCGGCCGAAACCTGTGCGTTCGAAGCGTTCTGGTTCATGACGATCTTCGCGGCACGCTTGTTCGCAAAGGAGGTCCGGGCCGCCCTGCTGCGTCGGGCGAGCTTGGTCTCGGCGTCGACACGCTGCCGCCTTTCCACCTTGACGAGCTGTTCGGCGGCGCGGGCGGCGGTCCGTGCGGCGGCCTGCTCGGCGTCCAGATGCGCCCGCCATGCACTGTAGGGGCCGCCGAAGCTGACCAACCGCCCGTCGTACAGCTCGGCGATATTGTTCATCTGCTCCAGCAACGCGGTGTCGTGGCTGGCCACGATGAGCGCTCCCGGCCACGATCCGACCAGCTGCGCCAACCGTTCACGGGCGGCGCGGTCGAGATTGTTGGTCGGTTCGTCGAGCAGGGTGATCGGGGCGGCATTCAGGCGCAGACCGGTCAACGCCACCAGCATCGCCTCCCCACCGGACAACTCGCCGGCTCGCCGATCGAGGTCGGCCGAACCCAGGCCGATCGGCCGCAGCGCGGCGTCGGCGCGGGCTTCGATGTCCCAGTCGTCGTCGAGGATCTCGAAGTGGGCCGCGTCGGCGTCACCGCTTTCGATCGCGCGCAGGGCGGCGAGTTGCGCGGTGACACCGAGTAATTCGGCGATCGTCACGCCGGCGTCGAGCGTGAGAAGCTGCGGCAGGTAGGCCACCTCGCCGGCGGTGGCGATGCGCCCCGTGGTGGCGGCGAGCTCCCCGGCGATGAGGCGCAGCAGGGTGGATTTTCCGGCGCCGTTGGCACCGACCAGGCCGGTGCGGCCGGCGCCGAACGAACCGCTGACACCGGCCAGCGCGGGAGCGCCGTCGGGCCAGGTGAAGCCGAGATCGGTCAGGGTGACAACGGAACCGAAGTCAGCAGAGGGTGTGGACATGAGGTCTCCGGAGAAGTCAGCGGGTGCGCTGATGACCGGGGACGCGACTACGGCGATTCGTCGGTGATCAGCGCGCGGACAGCGGCGCGAGACCGGCGATGCCTGTCATTCTCCAGACCTCCTGTGCGGGGACGCCCGCCACCTTAGCTGCGGGATGGCGTGGCGTGCAACCGATCAAGCCGGCGCGAAAACCGTGACGAACTTGCGCAGCGACTCGTTGATGTCGCTCTTCAGCGCGGCGGCCACCAGCATGCCGATCGGGCCGAACAATGCCGGTCCGCCCAGGTGGACGTCGAAGCTGACCGTGGCGCCGTCTCCGGCCGGGGTGACCTTGGCGAGCAGCTTGATCTTGACCCCGCCCTTGCCGTCGCCGTTGAGGGTCATCCCCGTCGGGGGCTTGTAGTTCACGATCGTCCACTTGATCCGGTTGGGCATGCCCTTGACCTCGACGATCGACTCGAGTGTCGTGCCCTTCTCCAGCGTCTCGGGCAGCACGCTGCGCCATACCCGGTGGATGGTCAGCCACTCTTTGTAGCGCGACAGATCCGAGGCGTGCGCCCAGGCCTCTTCGGGAGGCAGCGGGACGTCGATGGATCCGGAGAGCTTGGCCATGTGATTTCTTCCCCTTCCGTCCCCGTTATCGGTGGGTCATTGTGGTCGTTGCCGGCTCCCGCCACAACTTGGGCCGCTCACCGATTATCGCGCCGCGCGCCCACCACATCGCCTCGATGGCGGCGGCACCCAGCGCCCCGATACCGAGCGCCAGCGACGTCAGCGCGACATTGGAGGGGTCCAACAGGAACTTCTCCCGCGCCAATGGGATCGCGAAGATGCCCAGATAGGCAAGGCCGCAGCCGATCACCAGCGTCAGCCGCCACCACTGATAGGGACGCGCCACGACGGCCAGCACCCAGCCCGCGGTAACCAGCAGCGTGATCAGGGCGGTGGTGGACGCCTGGATCTGCTGCACCGGGGTGGCTTCGCTGCCGCGATAGGCCAGCAGGTAGGAACTGAATGTGGCGATGCCCACCACCAAGCCGGCCGGCAGTGCTCCGCTCATCACCCGACGGACGAATCCGGGATGTGCGCGTTCGTTGTTCGGCGCGAGCGACAGGATGAACGCCGGGATGCCGATGGTGAACCAGGCCGCGATCGTGACGTGGATCGGCTGGAACGGATACAGCAGCGGCTCGGTGCCGAACAGCGCCGAAGCCAGCCCGACCAGGCCGACCAGCAGCGCGAGCAGCACCGAATACACCGTCTTGGTCAAGAACAGGTTCGCCACTCGTTCGATGTTTCCGATCACCCGGCGTCCTTCACCCACCACATAGGGCAGGGTGGCGAACTTGTTGTCCAGCAACACGATCTGTGCCACCGAGCGCGCCGCCGAGCTTCCCGCTCCCATCGCGACCCCGATGTCGGCGTCCTTGAGCGCCAGCACGTCGTTGACGCCGTCGCCGGTCATGGCCACCGTGTGGTCGCGTGATTGCAGGGCTCGCACCATGGCCCGCTTCTGATCCGGGCGCACCCGGCCGAAGACGGTGTGGTCCTCCAGCGCGTCGGCCAGCCGGTCGGTCTCGGCCGGCAGTTTGCGGGCGTCCATCGCGTCCCCGTTGAGACCGAGCTCGGCGGCCACCGCACCCACCGAGACCGCGTTGTCGCCGGAGATCACCTTTACGGAGACTTCTTGCGCAGCAAAATAATCCAAGGTGGCGCGGGCGTCGGGCCGCACCTTCTGCTCCAGTACCACCAGCGCTGCCGGGGTGACCTGTCCGGGCGCGTCCGGGTGGTCGACGGGCCGGTCGCTGAGGCCCAGCAGCAGCACCCGCAGGCCGCGCGCCCCGATCTGCTCGGCCTGTGCGGCGGCCTCCGACGACGGTTCGAGCAATACGTCGGGAGCTCCGATCACCCAGTCCCCGTGCCCGGAGAACGAGACGCCGCTCCACTTGGTGGCGGACTTGAACGGCGCGCGGCCGGTGGACGTCCAGCCCGGCGACATCGGGAACGCCTCGGCGATGGCCTGAATGCTGGCGTTGGGTCGGGCGTCCTCGGCGGCCAGCGCGGCCAGCACCTCGTGTAACGGAAGACCTTCGCCGCCGGGCAGTTCGGCGACCTCGGCCACCCGCATCCCGTTCTCGGTGAGGGTGCCGGTCTTGTCGGCGCAGACGACGTCGACGCGGGCCAGCCCCTCGATCGCGGGCAGTTCCTGCACCAGGCACTGCCGCCGTCCGAGGCGCACCACCCCGACCGCGAACGCCAGCGAGGTCATCAGCACCAGACCCTCGGGAACCATCGGCACCAGCGCCCCGACCATCGCCAGCACCGATGCCCGCCAGCCCACGTCGGTGGTGAACAGCTGGGTGTAGACGATCAAAACGCCGGCCGGGATCAGCAGGTAGGTGATGAATTTCAGGATCTGGTTGATGCCGTTGCGCAGTTCGGATTTCACCAGGGTGAACTTGGTGGCCTCCTCGGCCAGTTTGGCTGCGTAGGCCTCGCTGCCGACCCGGGTGGCCCGGTAGGCGCCGCTGCCGGAGATCACGAAACTGCCCGACATCACCTGATCACCGATGCTCTTGCCGACTGGGTCGGCTTCACCGGTCAGCAGGGACTCGTCGACCTCCAGATCGGACACCTCGACGACTTCGCCGTCGACGACGATCTGGTCGCCGGGGCCGAGTTCGATGACGTCGCCGAGCACCACCTGGCGGGCCGGTAGCTCCGCGGTCCCGGATTGCCTGCGCACCAACGGTTTCGCCTGGCCGACGATGGCCAGCTTGTCCAGCGTCTGCTTGGCCCGGATCTCCTGCACCATGCCGATAACGCTGTTGAAGACGATGAGCAGCCCGAACAGCCCGTTGATCAGCGATCCGGTGGTCGCCACGATGGCCAGCAGCACGCCCAGGATCGCGTTGATCCGGGTGAACACATTCGCCCGGACGATCTCGCGCACACTGCGTGCCGCCCGCACCGGGATGTCGTTGGTCTGTCCCTGCGCAACCCGCTGGGCGACTTCGGTGTCGGAGAGCCCGGCGGCGCCCTGGGTGACGGTCAAGACCGCCACCACGGCGCGACGTCGCCGGCCGACGGCGGGATCCGTTCGCCGGGTTCTTGCGGCGGCCCCAGCTTCGCCTCTCCTCCGTCGAGCCTCACTGAACCGCCGGGTTCATGCGGCGGTCCCAGCTTCGCCTCTCCTCCGTCGAGCCTCACTGAACCGCCGGGACGCGGCACGGCTACTGCGACGCCGGCGGCCTGCGCGGCGGCCAGCAGCCGTTCCACCGGCTCATCCCACCGATGCGGCGCCAGCCGGAACGTGCACCAGTGGATCGGCACCAGCGTGCCGCCATTGAGGTCCAGATGGGCCCGGACCGCCTCCTCGGGGTTCATGTGGACATCCGGCCAGGCGGTGTTGTAGGCGCCGATCGGCAGCAGGGCCGCATCGAACGGACCATGCTCGGCGCCGATCCGGCTGAAGCTGCCGGTGTATCCCGAGTCGCCGCCGAAGTACACCCGGTGACCGGGGCCGGCGATCACCCACGAAGCCCACAGGGTCAGGTTGCGAGTGACAAACCGGCCGGAGAAGTGCCGGGCCGGGGTGCAGGTCAATGTGAGTTCGCCGAGCGCGGCATGCTCATCCCAGTCGAGTTCGACGACGCGGCCCGCGGGAATGCCCCACGCCCGCAGGTGCGCACCCACCCCGAGTGGGACGACGAACGGTGCCCGCTGGCTGCGGGCGAGCGCGGTGATGGTGTCCATGTCGAGATGGTCGTAGTGGTCGTGGCTCACCACGATCGCGTCCACTGCGGGCAGCGCCGCCAGTTCGACCGGCGGCGGATGCAACCGCCTGGGACCGACGGCGTCCGACGGCGAGCAGCGTTCGCTCCACACCGGGTCGGTCAGGACCCGGTAGCCGTCGACTTCGATCAGCGCCGTTGCATGGCCCAGCCAGGTGATCGACAGCGGTTCGGCCGCGCCGGTGAGATCGGGGACCGCCAACGGGACGGCCGCCGCGGGACGGCTCGCGCCGCGATCGGCGAACAGCTCCCGCAGCATCAGGCGCTGTTGTTCGCGGTCCATGTTCACGGCCGCGACACGCTCGACATTGTGGAAGACCCCGTCGCGGTAGTGCGGCGACCGGGCGGCCACCGCGGCAATGGCGTGCGGTCCGGCGCCGAGCGCCCCCGGTGTGCCGCGCAGCGCGCGCAGCGTCCAGCCCCAGGCGGCCAGGGAGGCGGCGCCCCCCAATATGCGGGCCGGCCGAAGTGCTCCGCGCAGCATGCTGCCGAGTCTATGGCGGTGACCCGCTACACCCGGCTCCGCCGCGTTTGCGATCACCGCTCCACCCGATGGCGGTGACCCGCTGCACCCGGCTCCGCCGCGTTTGCGATCACCGCGCTAAGCGCCCTGGAACTTCGGCGCCCGCTTCTCGATGCGCGCCATCTGGGCCTCGATGACATCCTGGCTCGCCCAGGCCCGGTCGAACAGCTCCTTGTGGACCGGTTCCTGCTCCTCCAGGGCGCCGTCATCGTTGAGCACCCGCTTGGCGTGCTGCAGCGCCAGCGGCGCCAGCCCGGCGATCTCGTGCGCCCAGGCCTGTGCGTCGGCCAGGGTGCCGATCCGGTTGACCATGCCGGTCAGCAGCGCGTTCTCGGCGGTCAGCTTCTCGGCGGTCAGCAGCATCGCGCGGGCTCGTCCGTATCCGGCCAGGGTGGAGAGCCGGCGGATGCTCCAGTTGTCCAAGGCGAGGCCGTATTTGGCCACTGGGAACTGGAAGTACGCCTCAGGTGTCGCCACCCGCAGGTCGCAGACCATCGCCAATTGCAGCCCGGCGCCGATCGCGGCCCCGTTGATCGCGCCGATCACCGGCACCGGGACATCGCCGATGGCGGTGTGCAATGCGATCAGTTTGTCGGGGTAGTCGGCGGCGAACGCGTCGCCGGACAGATCGGCGCCGGCGCAGAACACGGTGCCCTGCCCGGTCAGCACGATGGCCCGGACGTCGTGGGTGGCGGCGTCGACGATGGCCTCCCGCAGTTCGGTGACGAGCTGGGAGTTCAATGCGTTGCGCCGCTCCGGGCGCTGCAACTCGATAGTGGTGACGGCTTCGTCGCGGGTAACACCGATCATGACGCACCAGCCTATTAGCCTCGTGCTGTGAGCCGGACCGGGGCCGACGAACTGCGCGACGCGGTACTGGACAGCGGATCGTTCATCAGCTGGGATGACGAGCCGCTGGTGGTACCGGTCAGTTCCGGTTACGCCGCCGAGCTGGCCGCCGCCCGGGCCGCCACCGGCCGCGACGAGGCGGTCATCACCGGCGAAGGCCGAATCAACGGGCGGCGGGTCGCGGTGATCGCCAGCGACTTCGATTTCCTGGCCGGCTCGATCGGGGTGGCGGCCGCCGAGCGGATCACCTCGGCGATCCAGCGCGCCACCGCCGAGGGCTTGCCCCTGCTGGCGTCACCGAGCTCGGGCGGCACCCGGATGCAAGAGGGCACCGTCGCATTCCTGCAGATGGTGAAGATCGCCGCCGCCGTCGAGCTGCACAAGCGCGCCCACCTGCCCTATCTGGTCTACCTGCGCCATCCCACCACCGGCGGGGTGTTCGCCTCGTGGGGTTCGCTCGGGCACATCACCCTGGCCGAGCCCGGAGCGCTGGTGGGCTTCCTGGGACCGCGGGTCTACGAGCAGCTCTACGGCGCCCCGTTCCCGCCGGGCGTTCAGACCGCCGAGAATCTGCAAGCCCACGGGGTGATCGACGGCGTGATCCCGGTGAAGTGGCTGCGCCGCACCTGCGCGCGGGCGCTCAAGGTGATCCTCGACGAACCCGGCCCCGCGCCGGCGCGACCCCCCGTCGAACCGATTCCCGACGTCCCGGCGTGGAACTCGGTGTGT
Organism: Mycolicibacter terrae; assembly: GCF_010727125.1. Taxonomy (NCBI): domain Bacteria; kingdom Bacillati; phylum Actinomycetota; class Actinomycetes; order Mycobacteriales; family Mycobacteriaceae; genus Mycobacterium; species Mycobacterium terrae. The sequence goes on from NZ_AP022564.1 coordinate 3,431,873, forward strand.
GCGTCGCGGCGCCCCGAGCGGCCGGGCGCGGGATTTCTGCTGCGGCACGGCGCCACCGAGCGGGTCTTTCTGTCCGGCACCGGCAGCGCCGAACGCGGCGCCACCATGTTGCTGGCGTTGGCCCGCTTCGGTGGCCAGCCCGCGGTGGTGCTGGGGCAGCTGCGCGGCCCGGATCGGCTGACCGACCCGGTTGCGCTGAGAGACGCTCGCCGCGGCATGGCGCTGGCGGCGGGCCTGCGGCTGCCGCTGGTGCTGGCCATCGACACGCCGGGGCCGGCACTGTCGGTGGAGGCCGAACAGGGCGGGCTGGCAGGGCAGATCGCGGCCTGCTTGGCCGAGCTCGTCACGCTGGAGGTGCCGACCGTGTCGGTACTGCTCGGCCAGGGCAGCGGCGGCCCCGCGTTGGCGATGGTGCCGGCGGATCGGGTGCTGGCGGCGCGGCACGGCTGGCTGGCGCCGCTGCCCCCGGAGGGCGCCAGCGCCATCGTGTTCCGCGACACGCAGCACGCCCCCGAACTGTCGGCGGCGCAGGGCATCCGGTCGGTGGATCTGCAGGCCCACGGCGTCGTCGACGTGATCGTGGCCGAGCGCCCCGATGCCGCCGACGAGCCGATCGACTTCGCCAAGCGGATGTCGGCGGCCATCGCCGTGGAGCTCGACGCGTTGCGGCGAGTGCCGGCCGAGCAGCGGATGGCAGCCCGCTTGCGGCGCTACCGCCGCATCGGGCTGCCGGGTTAGCCGGTGATCATCCCCACCGCCACCGCGGCCAGCACCATTCCGGCGACCTGACGGGGACGCACCCGCTCCCGCAGTACGGTCACCGCCAACACCACGGTGGCGGCGGGATACAGCGAGATCAGCACGCTGGCCAGCGACAGCAGCGACAGCTGCAGCGCGAACAGCATCGTGACGTTGGCGGCGGTGTCCAGCAATGCGATCACCAGCGCCAGCCGTAGCGGCGTCCCCGTCGGCAGCCGCAGATTACGGCTGGCCGCCGCGACCACGATCACCAGCACCGTGGCGGCCCCGCGCGCGAACAGCAGGGGCCACAATCCGGCTTCCGGCGGGGTGCGGTCCAAGAACACGAAGTTCAACCCCAGGGCCACCCCCGAGGCGATCGTCAGCCAGATCGCTCCGCGGGTCAGCCGCTGCCGGTTACCGCCGTCTCCGGCGTGCCAGCTGATCAACACCACGGCGGCCAATGCCACCGCGATGCCCGCACTGGCGAGCATGCCGGGCCGCTCCCCCAGCACCCGTCCGATGCACACCGGCACGCTGGCATCCACCACCGCCGCCAGCGGCGAGACCACCGAGATCGGGCCGGCCGCCATCGCCGCGTAGAACCACCAGATACCCAGGGCCTGGCTGAGCCCGCCGAGCACGCCGAGCATGACGGCGCCCGGCGTGATGTGGCCGCCGCCGATCATCGCGAGTGCTCCCAGCATCACCATCGAGACCGGGGTGGACACCAGCACCACCCGCAGCGCGGCAACCCGCCGCGACGCGACGCCGCCGACGAAGTCGCTGATCCCGAAACTGGTGGCTGACGCCAACGCCAACCCCTGGGCGGCCGGCGAGCCGATCACCCCGCAACCTTGGCGTCAGACGTGTCCATCACGGCGAGAAGTGTAAGCGCGCAGCGGTGTCCGTCCCGCGGCCCTGGCCACCGCCAACAGGGCGTTTGCACGCCGTTTCATGAGAATTCGGCTGCGTTTAAGCCAGCGATCGCTGCCAGGCCTCGTGCAGGGCGGCGTAATGGCCCTCCGCGCGGATCAGCTCGGCAGGCGGTCCGTCTTCGACGACGGCCCCGCCTTCGATCACCAGCACCCGGTCGGCGATCTCGACCGTCGAGAGGCGGTGGGCGATCACCAGGGCGGTCCGGTGCACCAGCACGCTGCGCAGCGCCTGCTGCACCATCCGCTCGCCGGGGATGTCCAACGCCGATGTGGCCTCGTCGAGGATCAGCACGGCCGGGTCGGCGAGGAACGCGCGGGCGAAGGCGACCAGCTGCCGCTGTCCCGCCGAGAGCCGGCCGCCGCGCTTGGCGACGTCGGTGCCATAACCGTCGGGCAATCCGGCGATGAACGCCTCGGCGCCCACGCTCTTCGCGGCGGCGACCACCTGCGCGTCGGTCGCCTCGGGACGGCCGAAGCGGATGTTGTCGGCCAGCGTTCCGGAGAACAGAAAATTCTCCTGGGTGACCATCACCACGTGGCGGCGCAGCTCCGCCTGGGTGACGTGACGCAAGTCGACGCCGTCGAGCGTCACCGATCCCGACGTCGGGTCATAGAAGCGGGCGATCAGCTTGGCGATGGTCGTCTTGCCGGCACCGGTGCTGCCGACCAGCGCCACGGTCTGGCCGGCCGGGATACTCAGCGACAACCCCTCAAGCACCGGCGCATCGGCGGAGTAGCCGAAACACACGTCCCGCAGGGCGATCTCGCCGCGCACCGCACCGGGGGCGGCCGGGGTGTCCGGGTCGGCGACCGCGGGCGTCTCGGCGAGCACCCCGGCCAGCTTCTGCAGCGCCGCCGTCGCCGAGGAGAAGGTGTTGAGGAATTGGGTGATCTCCTGCATCGGTTCGAAGAACATCCGCAGGTAGAGCAGGAACGCGGTGAAGGTCCCGATCGTCATGTGCCCGTGCAGGACTCGCCAGCCTCCGTAGAGCAGCACCACCCCGGTGGTCAGGTTGCCGACCAGTTTGACCCCGGGGCTGAAGACGGCGACCAGTTTGAACGCCTTCTCATTGACGACCCGGTAGCGGTCGGCGACGCCCGCGAAGATCTGCTGGTTGCGCGCTTCCCGGCGGTAGGCCTGCACCGCCTTGATCCCGGTCATGGTCTCGACGAACTGCACGATGACCCGCGCGGCGTGCTCCCGGACCGCGGTGTAGGTCTTCGACGACTCGGCCCGGAACCAGCGCAGCAACGCCAACAGCACCGGGAAGGCGGCCAGGCACATCAGGCCCAGCCGCCAATCCAGCACGATCAGCAGCACCGCCGTGCCCCCCAGCGTCAGCGCGGCGCTGACCAGGCTGTCGAACCCGCTGGTCAGCATCTCTTGGATCGCGTCGATGTCGTTGGTCAGCCGGCTGACCACCCGACCCGAGGTGTAGCGATCGTGAAAGCCGACGTCGAGGCGCTGGAAGTGACGGAACACCCGCCGGCGCAGCTCCAGCAGCACCCGCTGGCCGATCCGTCCCGACCACTGCAGGAACAGCAGCCGGCTGCCGGCCTGGGTGAGCACGACGGCCCCCAGCGCGACGACGATCACCGTCAGCACCCGGGTCGAGCCGTCGGCGGCGATAGGTGGGATTCCGCGGTCGATACCGCGCTGGGCCAGAACCGGAACAGCAAGGCGGGCAGCGTTTTCCACTACGACGATCAATGCCAGCAGTATGACCGCGACGCGGTAGGGGCGCAGCAGCGACCACAGCAGGGCGCGCGCGGCCGCCCGGTCGGCATCGGCCGTCACCGCTGTGCCCAGTCGACGAGGTGTTCGGCGCCGTCGTCGAGCTCGTCGTCGGCGGCCAGCAGGTAGCGGTACCGCGGCACCGTGGCCAGCAGTTCGGCGTGGGTACCGACCGCGCTGATGCCGCCACCCTCGAGCAACGCCACCCGGTCGGCCAGCGCCACGGTGGAGGCCCGGTTGGCCACCACGATCGCGGTGATCGGCTCCGGCCCGTCACGCAACACCCCGCGCAGCGCGTCGGTCACGGCGGCTTCGGTGTGCACGTCCAGCGCCGACAAGGTGTCGTCGAGCACCAGAATCGTCGGTGTGGCCAGCAGGGCCCGGGCCAGCGACAGCCGCTGACGCTGCCCTCCCGAGAGACTCATCCCCTGCTCACCGATCCGGGTGTCGAGCCCGAACGGCAGGTCATAGACGAAATCCGCCGAAGCCGTCGACAGGGCGCGGGCCAGCTCCGCATCGCTCGCGTCCGGCCGGCCGAGCCGCAGATTCTCCGCCACCGACATGGAGAACAGCGTCGGGTCGTCGAAGGCGGTGATCACCGCCGAACGCAGCGCCGTCAGGGTCAGCGAACGGATGTCACGTCCGCCGATGAGGATCTGCCCCTCGGAGACGTCGTAGAGCCGCGACAGCAGCATCGCCAGCACCGTCTTTCCCGATCCGGTGGCGCCCACCAGGGCGACGGTCTCGCCGGGTTCGACGGTGAGGTCGACGCCGCGCAGCACCCACGGGCCATCCGAATCCGAATCGCCGAAGCGGAAGCCGACGTCGCGCAGCTCCAGTCGCCCCGACGGCGGCACCGGATCGTCCCCGTCGGTGATCTCGAGGGGCGCATCGAAGATCTCGGTGATCCGGTCGGCGGCGGTCATCGCCTCCTGGGTGGCCGACAGCAGGAAGCCCAGCGACGACACCGGCCAGACCAGCGACAGCATCAAGGTGATGAACGCGACCAGGGTGCCCATCGTGACCTGATGGTGGCCGGCCGCGAACGCGCCGATCGCCAGCACCACGATCAGCGTGAGGTTGGGGATCACCTCCAGCAGCGTCCAGAACCTCGACGACACCGTCACCTTGTCGATGCCCAGGTCGCGCAGGGTCTTGGCCTGGGTGTCGAAGTTCGCGAAGACGTAATCCTCGCGGCCGAACGCCTTGATGGTGCGCAGGCCCAGCGCCGACTCCTCGACAACGGTGGCCACCTGACCGGCCTGGTCCTGCGCGCGGCGCGACAGCCGGGTGTACTGGCGCCGGAAGTGCTGCACCACCAGCGTCACCGGCACCATCGACACGCAGGCCACCACCCCGAGCGGCCAGTACAGCAGCAGCAGAATGGTCGTCACCGCCACGATCTGCAACGTGTTGAGCACCAGGAACACCAGCACGAACGACAGGAACCGCCGGATGGTCGCCAGGTCGTTCATGATCCGCGACAGCAGCTGCCCGGACTGCCAGCGACCGTGAAACGTCATCGGCAACACCTGCAGCCGGGCGTAGAGATCCTTGCGGAGATCGGCTTCGACACCCATGGTGGCGTGCGCGACCAGCCAGCGCCGCACCAACCACAGCACCGCCTCGCCGACCCCGAGCGCGGCGGCCGCCGTCCCCAGCAGCCACAGTCCGCGCTGGTCACGGTGGGCTACCGGCCCGTCGATGACGGCCTTGGTCATCAGCGGGATCGCCACGGTGGCGCCGAGGCTGACGACGGCGACCGTGATCATGGTGATCCACCTGGCCCGGTAGGGCCGCAGGTACGGCAGCAAATTGCGCAGCGCGGAGGCCGGATTCACCCAATCGACCCTAGAACGAAGTCACCGCCCCGCGGCGCATCCCGCGCTTAGCCGCGACATTCAGGCAAAATGGCGGCCATGAACAACCCCGCCAACGCCGCTGCCGCCCCTCGGGTACTGGTGGTCGACGACGACTCCGATGTGCTCGCCTCCCTGGAACGCGGACTGCGCCTGTCCGGTTTCGAGGTGGCCACGGCGGCCGACGGCGCCGAGGCGTTGCGCAGCGCCAAGGAGACCCGCCCGGACGCGATCGTGCTCGACATCAACATGCCGGTGCTGGACGGCGTCAGCGTGGTGACGGCGCTGCGGGCGATGGGCGACGACGTGCCGGTCTGTGTGCTGTCCGCCCGCAGTTCGGTCGACGACCGGGTCGCCGGCCTGGAGGCCGGCGCCGACGATTACCTGGTCAAGCCGTTCGTGCTCGCCGAACTGGTGGCCCGGGTGCGCGCGATGCTGCGGCGGCGCGGGTCTTCGGCCAGCTCGTCGTCGGAGACCATCACCGTCGGCCCGCTGGAGGTCGACATCCCGGGCCGGCGCGCCCGGGTCAAGGGCGTCGACGTGGACCTGACCAAGCGGGAGTTCGACCTGTTGGCGGTGCTCGCCGAGCACAAGACCGCGGTGTTGTCGCGCGCCCAGCTGCTCGAACTGGTCTGGGGTTACGACTTCGCCGCCGACACCAACGTCGTCGACGTGTTCATCGGCTACCTGCGGCGCAAGCTGGAAGCCGGCGGTGCCCCCCGGCTGCTGCACACCGTTCGCGGCGTCGGATTCGTCCTGCGCACGCAGTGAGGACCACCATGAACGTCATGAACGCGCTGCGGCGCCTCTTCGCTCGCACGCCGTCGCTGCGGACCCGGGTGGTGCTGGCGACCGCGATCGGCACCGCGATCGTGACGGTCATCATCGGTGCCATCGTGTGGGTCGGGATCACCAACGACCGCAAGTACTGGCTGGACCGCAGACTCGACGAGGCGGCCGGTCTGACAGTGCCGCTGATCGGCCTGGGCGAACTGCCCCGATCGGCCGGTGCCACCGATGCCGTGATCACCCTGCGCCGGGTAGGTGAGGTGACGTCGAACTCCGCGGTGGTACTGCCGCAGCTCGAGCCGGGGTACGCCGACACCGAGATCGACGGGGTGCTCTACCGGGTCCGGACCGTCGACATCCCGGGTCCCGGGCCGCGGTCGCTGGCGGTCGGCGCCACCTACGACGCCACCGTCGCCGACACCAACAACCTGCACCGCCGGGTGCTGCTGCTGTGCACGTTCGCGATCGGCGCCGCCGCGGTGCTGGGCTGGCTGCTGGCCGCGTTCGCGGTGCGGCCGTTGCGGCGGCTGGCCCAGCAGGCCCGGTCGATCGACGCCGGCGACGAGCGACCGGAGATCGAGGTGCGCGGCGCCAGCGAGGCCGTGGAGATCGCCGAGGCGATGCGCGGCATGCTGCAGCGGATCTGGACCGAGCAGGACCGCACCAAGGAGGCGCTGGCGTCGGCACGCGACTTCGCCGCGGTGTCCTCGCACGAGCTGCGCACCCCGCTGACCGCGATGCGCACCAATCTGGAGGTGCTGACCACCCTGGATCTGCCCGACGACCAGCGCAAGGAAGTCCTCAACGACGTAGTCCGGACCCAGACGCGGATCGAGGCCACGCTGTCCGCACTGGAGCGGCTGGCCCAGGGGGAATTGTCCACGGCCGACGACCAGGTTCCCGTCGACATCACCGAGTTGCTCGACCGGGCCGCCCACGACGCGATGCGGGTCTTCCCCGATTTGAATGTCTCGCTGGCACCCTCGCCGACCTGCATCATCGTCGGGTTGCCGGCCGGGCTGCGGCTGGCGGTGGACAACGCGATCGCCAACGCGGTCAAGCACGGCGGCGCGACCCAGGTGCAGCTGTCGGCGGTCACCTCCCGTGCCGGTGTCGAGATCGCCATCGACGACAACGGCGCCGGGGTTCCCGAGGAGGAGCGCCGAATGGTCTTCGAGCGGTTCTCCCGCGGGTCGACGGCATCGCATTCGGGCTCCGGACTCGGGCTGGCCCTGGTGGCGCAGCAGGCCGGACTGCACGGCGGCACGGCATCGCTGGAGGACAGCCCGATGGGCGGGGTACGGCTGATGTTGCGGCTACCGCCGCCGCGCTGACCGCGCAGTCGCCTATTACGTGCCGCGAGCGTCCCAGCGGGTGAAGCCGGCCGCCTCGGCCGTCTGCTCGTCGATGAACCACACCTCGGCGATGGTCTGCCCGTAGCTGGGGCTCTCCGGGCCGTGGTAGAGCATCGAGTCCTCGTTGCCTTTGATCGTCCAGCCCGCCGGGCCGCTGCCGCCTGCGCCGGCCCGCGCCGAGCCTTCGCCGTAGGGTGCACCGCCGGCCGGGAGCACGGTGGTCTCGGCCTCGGCCGACACCGGAATCTCGCGTGTGACCCACCGGATGGCGAAGGCGAATGTCAGCAGCAGCCCCAGCCCGAAAGACAAGCACATCAACCAGCAATTGGCGCCGTGCATCAGTTCGCCCCCATCTCACGTGAGTCGGGCATTGCCGCAATGGCGTCTTGTCGGCTGGTGCGACGAATCGACACGATGGTGAGTAACCAGGCGACCGCTGAACCCGCCACGAAGGCCAGCAGATACCACAGCCACTGAACAACGAAATCCATTCGATACTCTCCCTTAGCTCACGGTGATGGCGACACGACGGTTCTGGGCGCGGCCTTCCGGTGTCGCGTTGCCGGCGACCGGGTCAGCCGATCCGAACCCTTTGACGGTGACGCTGTTCGCGGGCACGCCCTGCGCCACCAGGAAGTCGGCGACCGCCTTGGCCCGGCTGGTGCTGAGGGGGACGTTGATGCCGTCGTTGCCGGTGTTGTCGGTGTAGCCGCTGACCGCCACATGTGCTCTGCGGCAACCCTTCAGCCTCTCCGCGACCCGGCTCAGTTGCTGCCGGGTGGCCGGCGACAGGGCCTGGCCATTGGTCACGAACGTGACGGGAATGCTCATCAGGGCGGTGATGTCGGCTTGCAGGTCGACGCAGTCACCGGCCGGGGCCGGCGTGGGCGTGTTGGCCGGATTCCGAGAAGCGCTGGGCGACAACGGACTCGGAGACCGAGATGCCGGGACCTCCGGGGCGCTCGGTGACGCCGGTGCACTCGGCGCCTCCACTGCGTCGGGCAGGACCAGAATATTGTTGGACAACTCCAGGTTTGGCCAAGCCGCCTTCGCGGCCGCCTCGACGGCGGACTTGACCGCGCCGGAAGCGGCGGTACCGATCAGCGTGACGGTGTCGCCGTTGATTTTGAATTTGAAGTCCGGCATGGTCACCGCGGCCCGGAACACCGATATCAAGGCGGCGGAGTCGGGCACGGCGACGCCCGGTTTGATGTTGAGGTTGTCGACCAGTTCGACATCGCTGCCGTAGACGCCCGTGAGCATATCGAGCAGCCATGTCCGCGTTGCGATGTCGGGCAGGTCACCGTTGAGGGTGATGACATTGCCGTTACGCAGAACCGCCAACGGGGCGAACGACAATCCCGGTGTGCTCACACTCGGCGCCGAAAGCGATGGAACGGCGACGCGGTTTGCGGTGATGTCGAGTTTCGAGCGATCCGCCATTCCGACGCCGATCAGCGTCAGTAGCAAGGGAATTGCCGCCAGGGCCAAAAGCCAACCGCCACCGGGAGGTCGACGGTAAAAGCGCGATACCTTGCGCCAGGCCGTCACGGTCGGGTTTTCGGAGCCTGGCATGGATCCTCCTTGAAGATCGAAAAAGATTCTCGGTGTCCAGGACACGGCGAGTGTATGAGCTTCCGATCAGGCGATGGAGGAATTCACTCTAATTTCGTGCGCTTATCGCGGCGACGGCGAGCTGATCACAAACTCGTCGACGATGTCGGCTCGCGGCCAGGCGTCCTTCGCCGCCTCCTCGACGGAGGCCGCCTCTGCCGCCCTGGCCGCGGTGCCTGCCAGCGTCACGGTGTCGCCGGCGACGCTCAACGCGAAATCGCTTATCACCGCAGCAGCTTCGAACACCGGAGCCGACACCAAGAAGTCCGGTGTTGTGACACCCGGCGCCAGACCGAGCCGGTCGATGACGGTGACATCGTCGGTCGAGGTGATCACCGCGTCCAACAGCGCCCGTTTGGCCACCGGGTCCGCCACATCTCCGGTCAGGGTGATCTCGTTGCCGCGGCGGATGACCGAGACCGGCACCGGCGCCGCGGCGCCGGGATCACTGCCCTCGGGCGAACCTTCGCGCAACCCACAGCCGGTCGCGCCGAGCAGCACCGCGACCAGCGCGGCCGCGGCCAGCCAGGCGCGCACTCAGCGGGTGCCGAGCAGATCGATCATGAAGACCAGGGTCTTGCCGGCCAGTTGGTGTCCGGTGCCGGCCGGTCCGTAGGCCAGCTCGGGCGGGATCACCAATTGGCGCCGGCCGCCCACCTTCATCCCCGGGATGCCGTCCTGCCAGCCCGCGATGAGCCCGTCGAGCGGAAACTCCAGGGACTCCCCGCGGTTCCAGGAGCTGTCGAACTCCGCACCGGTGTCGTAGTCGACGCCCAGGTAGTGGACGTTGACAAGGGCACCGGGGGCGGCCTGAGCGCCGTCTCCGACCACGATGTCCTCGATGACCAGTTCGGTCGGGGGCGGGCCGCTCGGGACCGTGATCTGGGGCTTGGCCGGGTTCGTCATGGCGGTTACCGCCCGCCGATGGTGACGTAGTCGCGTTCGGTGTAGCCGGTGTAGAGCTGGCGCGGCCGGCCGATCTTGGAGTCGCCCTCGTCGTGCATCTCGCGCCAGTGTGCGATCCACCCGGGCAGCCGGCCCAGCGCGAACAACACGGTGAACATCCGGGCCGGGAAGCCGATCGCCCGGTAGATCAGGCCGGTGTAGAAGTCGACGTTGGGGTAGAGCTTGCGCTCGATGAAGTAGTCGTCGGTCAGCGCGGCCTCTTCGAGGTCCTTGGCGATGTTGAGCAGTTCGTCGTCGCCGCCGAGCTTGCCGAGGATCTTGTCGGCCTGCTCCTTGACGATGCGCGCCCGCGGGTCGTAGTTCTTGTAGACCCGGTGCCCGAAGCCCATCAGCTTGACGCCGTCCTCGCGGTCCTTGACCTTGCGGACGAAGTCGCCGACGTTGCCGTGCTGGTCGCGGATCTTCTCCAGCATCTCCAGCACCGCCTGGTTCGCGCCGCCGTGCAGCGGGCCCCACAGCGCGTTGATGCCACCGGAGATCGAGGTGAACAGGTTGGCCCGCGACGAGCCGACCAGCCGCACCGTCGACGTCGAGCAGTTCTGCTCGTGGTCGGCGTGCAAGATGAACAGCATGTCGAGTGCCCGGACCACCTCGGGGTCGACCTCGTAGGGCTCGGCCGGCAGACCGAAGGTCATCCGCAGGAAGTTCTCCACCAGGGACAGCGAGTTGTCCGGGTACAGGAACGGCTGCCCCTCGGACTTCTTGAAGGCATAGGCGGCGATGGTGGGCAGTTTGCCCAGCAGCCGGATGGTCGAGACCTCGACCTGCTCGTTGTCGGAGGGGTCCAGCGAGTCCTGGTAGTAGGCGGAGAGCGCGTTGACCACGCTGGACAGCACCGGCATCGGGTGGGCGTTGCGCGGGAAGCCGTCGAAGAACCGCTTGAGGTCCTCGTGCAGCATGGTGTGCCGCTGGATCTTGCCGGTGAACGTCGCCAGCTGTTCGGCGGTGGGCAGTTCGCCGTAGATCAGCAGGTAGCTGACCTCGATGAAGGTGGACTTCTCGGCGAGCTGCTCGATCGGGTAGCCGCGGTAGCGCAGGATGCCGGCATCGCCGTCGATGTAGGTGATGGCGCTCTTGACGGGCGAGGTGTTGGCGTAGCCGTTGTCGAAGGTGGTGTAGCCGGTCTTGGCGAGCAGCGAGCCGATGGCCAGGCTGTCGGACCCCTCGGTGGCGTGGACGATCGGCAGCTCCAGCTCGCCACCCGGGTACTTCAGGGTGGCGGTTTCGTCGGTTGCGGCCACAGGGAACCCCTTTGCGCTATTCGGCTAACGAGTCGATTGGGTGTGTATAGGAAAAGGTAGTCGGTTCAGGGCCGGCGTGCCCGCCCGGGGCCGGGTATCGCGGCACGCTCATGGCGCCTCCGCCGGTCCCGGCCGACGGTAGCCGATGAAAGCCGGCGCCACCAGGGCAGCGAGCAGCACTCCGACGATGACCAGCACCCCGCCCCCGGCCGCCGCGGCGGCCGTGCCCACCGCCGCTCCGGCCGCGCCGTGCACGGCGTCGGCGAGTCGTGGGCCACCGGCGACGATCACGGTGAACACCCCCTGCAGCCGGCCCCGCATCTCATCGGAGGCGACCTGCTGCAGGATCGTGGAACGGAACGCCGCCGACACCATGTCGGCGGCGCCGCCGACCGCCAGGAACGCCAGCGCCACCCACAGCACGCGACCCGCATGGCCGTCCGCGCGCGCGACCGCCAGCCCGAAGCCGGCCATCGCCGCGCCCCAGACCGCGATCGAGACGACGATCGCCAGCCCCTGACGGGTGATCCGCGGCAGCCAGCCCGAAAACACCCCGCCTGCCACCGCCCCGACCGCCATCGCCGCGGCCAGCAGCGCCATCGTGGTGCCGCCCTCGACCGGCCCGCCGAAGTCCGCGGCGGCGATCTGCGGAAACAACGCCCTGGGCAGACCCAGCACCATCGCGATCACATCCACCACGAACGACATCAGCACCACGGTGTTGCCGGCCAGAAAGCGAAATCCGTCCAGCACCGCCGCCACCCCGAAACGGGAGCCGTCGGGCGAACCCGCGGGCGGCATCGGGACCAGCCGGAACGTCGCCCAGATGGGGAAGATGCAGGTCAGCGCATCGATCAGGTACAGGGTGGACAGGTCCACCCAGCCGAGCAGCAACCCGGCCAGCAGCGGCCCGACGATCGCCCCGAACTGCATCACGGTCATGTTCAGCGAATTGGCGGCGGGCAGGTCACCGCCGGCCACCAGCCGCGGAATCGCCGCGGATCGGGTGGGCGCGTTGATCGCGTAGAAGGCCTGTTGTACCGACAACAGGCACAGCACCATCCAGACCCCGCCGCCGAGCACCGCCTGCACCCAGAGCAGCAGCGATGCCAACCCCAGTCCGCAGGAGGCGATGATCAGCAGTGTCCGGCGGTCCATCGCATCGGCCCAGGCGCCGCCCAGCAGCCCGAAGACCACCAGCGGCACCAGCGCGAACAGTCCCGCCAGCCCGACGTAGGCCGAACTGCCGGTCAGCGCGTAGATCTGGACCGGCACCGCGAAGATCGTCAGGTTCGCGCCGATGACGGTCGGGATCCCGGCCACCCACAGCCGCCGGAAGTCCGGGCTGCGCAACGGGGTGGTGTCGGCGAACAGTCTCACGCCAGCCGGGTCCGGGCTCAGGGCTGCAGACGCTCGATGCGTCCGCCGCTCACCCGAATCCGGTTGTGCAACCGGCCTTCCCGGCCCTGCCAGAACTCCACCACCTCAGCAGCGAGGACGTACCCGGCCCAGTTGGGTGCGACCGGGACCTGTTCGGCGTCGGCGAATCGTTCGGTCACCTCGACGAGCTGGCCGAGCAACGCCGCGCGCGAGGCGATCGGCGCCGACTGCTGCGACGCCCAGAAACCCAGCTGCGACGCCCGGGGCCGGTGCACCCAGTACTCGGCGGGGATCGCGGCGTCGGTCTTGGTGACCCGGCCGCGGATGTGGACCTGGCGGCCCAGCTGGTACCAGGGAAACGTCGCCGAGGCGTACGGTGTCGCGGCCAACTGGGCGGCCTTGGCCGAACCGTCATCGGTGAAGAAGGTGACGCCGTTTTCGTCGAGGTTCTTGCACAACACCGAACGGCTGACCGGTCTGCCGTCCTCGACCGTGGCCAGCACCATGGCGTTGGGCTCGGCGATCCCGGCGCGTTCGGCGTCGCCGATCCAGTTGCGCAGCAAAACCTCCCAGCCGTCCTCGAGCCAGTCCACGTCGAGGTCGCCGCAGTTGTCCTTCTCCCGGTATTCCACTCGCATCGCCGCCAGGTGCTCGTTGTCGGGGCCCGTCCTGTGCACCGCATAACGCTACGCCCCGGCGCGTCCCGGTCGGCCTTACCGGCCGGTAGCAACCGCCGGGGACCCGAGTGGAAGAATCGGACACATGACCGCTGCAGTCCCGGAGAACTTCGTAGCTGGCCTGGAGGGCACGGTGGCCTTCACCACCGAGATCGCCGAACCGGACAAGGACGGCGGCGCACTGCGCTACCGCGGCGTCGACATCGAGGACCTGGCCTCCCACGTCAGCTTCGGCGACGTGTGGGCCCTGCTGGTCGACGGCGACTTCAATCGCCCGCTGGCACCGGCCGAGGCACAAGAACTGTCGGTGCGCACCGGTGATGTGCGGGTCGACGCCCAGGCCGCGGTGGCGATGCTGGCGCCGCAGTGGGGCTTCAAGCCGCTGCTGGACACCGACGACGCCACCGCCCGTGACCAGTTGGCGCGCGCGGCGGTGATGGTGCTGTCCTACGTCGCGCAGTCGGCACGCGGCTCGCAGCCGCCGGTGCCGCAGTCGGAGATCGACGGCTGCGCCACCATCACCGAACGGTTCATGACCCGCTGGCGCGGCGAACCCGACCCCCGCCACACCGAGGCGATCGACGCCTACTGGGTGTCGGCGGCCGAGCACGGGATGAACGCCTCGACGTTCACCGCCCGGGTGATCGCCTCCACCGGTGCCGATGTCGGTGCGGCGCTGTCCGGCGCGATCGGGGCGATGAGCGGCCCGCTGCACGGCGGCGCCCCGGCCCGGGTGATCCCGATGATCGCCGAGGCCGAGGATTCCGGCGACGCCCGCGCGGTGGTCAAGGGCATCCTGGACCGCAACGAGAAGCTGATGGGCTTCGGGCATCGGGTGTACCGCGCCGAGGACCCGCGCGCCCGGGTGCTGCGCGCCACCGCACAGCGACTGGCCGCGCCCCGCTACGAGGTGGCTGCGGCGCTGGAGCAGGCGGCACTGACCGAACTGCGGGAGCGCCGGCCCGACCGCGCCATCGAGACCAACGTCGAATTCTGGGCGGCGGTGATCCTGGACTTCGCCGAGGTGCCCCCGGCGATGATGCCGGCGATGTTCACCTGCGGACGCACCGCGGGCTGGTGCGCGCACATCATGGAGCAGAAGCGGCTGGGCAAGCTGGTGCGCCCCTCGGCGATCTATGTCGGACCCGGGCCGCGCAGCGCGGCCTCGGTCGCCGGCTGGGACAAGCTGGCCCACCCTGTGGCCTAGCGGGCGCGATCTCGTCGCCGGTCCGCCGGACCGGGCCATGGGGACGCCCGGAAACCCGGCTCGCTAGTCGGGGGCCGTCTTGAGCACGCGCTCGGCGGTCAACACGCCGAGCCAGTCATCGGTTGAGCACCACGGTTGTCCATTCGGTGCATATCGCTCAGCGAGGTCGGTGGTTCGGGCATGGTCGCGGACGACGAAACCGCTGTCGCCGAGAGCGTGCGTGAGTTCGGTCAACGACAAGGCGGTGAGCCAGGGCTCACCACGACGGCGCACCAGTCGGGCGGTGCGGCGCGCACCGACGAGACGATGCCTTCCCGTGACTGTCTCGGGGTCACCGAAGTCGGTCACCAGAAGACTTCCAGCAGAACAGATTCCGGCAAGGTCCGCCAAGGTCTGATCGATCGCGGGACGGGTGAGGTAGACGGAGACCCCGATCCAGACGACCACACACGGCCTTGCCGAGTCGAAACCGGCCTGATCGAGACGCTCGGTCAGGCGGTCACTTTCGAAATCGCATGAGACCCAACGGACCTCCGGTCCGACGGAACGGTTGGCGCGCGCGAGCAGGAGTTGTTTTTCCTGCTGGGTGGTTGGTGCGTCGACCTCGAAGATCGCCGGACCGGAACCGGCACCGGTGATGCGCAGACTGGTGGTGTCAAACCCGGCTCCCAGTAGCACGATCTGATCGATACCCGTCGAAATAGCCTGCTGGAGCACAGCATCGGCGTAGCGGACCCGAAGGACGATGTAGACATGCAAACCCGGCAGATAGCTGTCGAGAGCACGCAGCCACGTCCTCGCGATAACCGGCCTGGCCAACAGCGGTGCGTATCCGCCGGCGAACACCGCCGAGTCGGGATCGTCGAGCAACCTGCGATGAGGCGGTTGGAGAGATTCAGCAGCACGCTCGAGCGCGCACGTCTGCGCAGTCAGACTGGCATCGCGTTCCAATCGGCGGCGAGGCACCGCTTCACGATACGACAGCCGGCCGGAACCGGGCCGCCGGTCGGTCAGCGCCGGCGCAGCGCGCCGAGCAGATTCTGCAGCAACGGCACGTCGGAGTAGTCCTCCACCTGCTCGAGCATGTCCGGGACCCGGGTGAACTTCACCCGGGGCCGATCCTGCGCGTCGCCGCGGGCGATCTCGGCGGAGTCGATGGCCTTCCAGCCGGCGGCGTCGATCACCTCGGGCTGACGAGCGTGCACCATCCGCGCCACCGCGCGCGGCCCGCCGATCGGCTCGCTCAACTGCCCGGCGTTGTAGTCGGCGACCAGGCCCTGGATCGTCTTGAGCGAGTCGGACTTGTTGGTGCCGATGAAGCCGTTGGTGCCACGCTTGATCCACCCCGAGACGTACGCGCCCGGAACCGGCTGCCCGGTGGCCGGGTCGATGACGCGGCCGCCCTCGTTCGGAACGACACCGGCGGCGTCGTCGAAGGGCAGGTCGGCGATCGGGGTGCCGTGGTAGCCGATCGAGGTCAGCACCAGGCCGGCGTCGAGCCGGCGGACCTCGTCGGTGCCGGTCACCGTGAATTCGACTGCGGCGGCACGGTTCTCGCCGATCACCCGAGCCGGGGTCAGCTGGTAGGCGAACCGGATGCGGGGCCGGGTAGGTTGCGCCGAGGCGCTGTCGACACTGCCCAGCTTGGCCAGGATCTCCAGCTTCTGCCGGGTGAAGTCGTCGCGCACCGTGGCCAGGTCGTTACGGACCCGGGCGTGGTCCTCGGCGTCGAGCACCACGTCGGCGGTCTGGGTCAGGCCGACCAGTTCGGGCAGGGTGAACGCGGAGTCGACCGGCCCGCGGCGGGCGGCGATCACCACTTCCTGCACGCGGGAATCGCGCAGCACCGCCAGGGCATGATCGGCGATGTCGGTGCCTGCCAGCTTGTCGGGATCGGAGGTGAGGATGCGGGCCACGTCGAGTGCCACGTTGCCGTTGCCAACGATCACCACCCGCTCATGGCTGAGATCGACCGGCTGATCGGCGAAGTCGGGATGCCCGTTGTACCAGCCGACCAGCTCGGTGGCGGTCCCGGTGCCGGCCAGGTCCATGCCGTCGATCTCGAGCCGGCGGTCGTGCAGCGCGCCGGAGGCGTACAGCACGGCATGGTGATACTCCAGCAGGTCGGCATGGCTCAGGTGCTTGCCGACCTCGACATTGAGGAAGAAGTTGAAGCCCCGCCGCCGGGAGATCTCGTCGAAGAGCCGGGTGACCAGCTTGGTGCGCTGGTGATCCGGGGCGACTCCGGCACGCACCAGCCCGTAGGGGGTGGGCAACTTTTCGAACACGTTGACCAGCACGCCGGGCTGGGTCAGCAGTTCGTCGGCGGCGTACATGGCCGCCGGGCCGGAGCCGACGATGGCCACCGTCAGCGGATGCCTGCCGCGCCTGTGCACTTCGGCGGCCGGCAGGATCGGCGCCAGCTTGGACGTCGGCGGCAGCTTCACGCCCTCGGGGCGCTTGGGGTAGTACGACTTGTTGATCTCGATGAACGGCAGCTGCTCGGCCGGCAGCTGAGTGTCCGGGTAGATCGCGCCGACCGGGCAGGCCCGGACGCAGGCGCCGCAGTCGACACAGGCGTCCGGGTCGATGTAGAGCATCTCCGAGGTGGCGAAGTCCGGTTCATCCGGGCTGGGATGGATGCAGTAGACCGGGCAGGCGAAAACACAAGACGCGTCGTTACAGCATGCCTGGCTGATGACGTGCGGCATGAGGCGGCGGGTCCGGCGACTTACGCGACGCGCGACAGGTGCGCGCGCTGCGGCTGGGCCCGGAAGCGCGACGGTGCCCCGTTGATCCGGCACATCCGCCACACCAGCTTGGCAACCGGGTTCATCAGACCGGTGTCGTGGCAGAGCATCCGCACGTCGGCGAACATGTCCGACAGCATCCGCCGGGCGTCGGCCGAGCCGAAGAACACGTCCTTGCGCACCGAGCGGGGAATGTCGAACTCCACCCAGAACGCCTTCGGCGGAACGACGATCGCCGAGCAGAGGATCCGCATGGTGACCGGCACGAACAGCGAGAGCCAGAATCGCTTGCGGCGCGGCAGGTGCGGGATCCGTTTGTTGAGGTATTCGTGCGCGAAGGAGATGTGCCGCGCCTCTTCGGCGACGTGGATCGCCATCACCTTCTCCATGATCGGGTGCAGCGTCTTGCCCTCGCGCAGGATGTCCTTCTGA
This sequence comes from Mycolicibacter terrae, assembly GCF_010727125.1. Taxonomy (NCBI): domain Bacteria; kingdom Bacillati; phylum Actinomycetota; class Actinomycetes; order Mycobacteriales; family Mycobacteriaceae; genus Mycobacterium; species Mycobacterium terrae. The sequence goes on from NZ_AP022564.1 coordinate 3,449,554, forward strand.
ATGTGGTCGATGGGCTCTTCGCCGGCGAGGATGCCGAACCAGAACGGGATCGGCAGCGGCCCGGCGACCAGCGGGATGAACGCCGCCAGCCACTTGAGGAACCGCGGCATGCCGGGAACGTCGGCGCCGATGTGGTTCACCATCTCCTGGAACATCAGGGTGTGGTTGCACTCCTCGACCGACTCGTGCAGGCAGTACCGGTACTCCGGTGAGCCGTTGGGCACCCAGAACGCGTAGTTGAGCAGGCCGCGGATCAGGATGGACTCGAAGTGCAGGCCGACCTTGGCCACGTTGGCCTGACGCCACATGCCGATCTTGATCTGGCGGTCTTCGGGCTGCGCCTGGTACCAGGCGTGCTTGCCCAGCGGGTCGGTGGCCGGCAGGATCCACCGCGGGTCATTCTCGGTGACCTTGAATTCCGGGCTGTCCCAGTCGATGTCGACGTACGGGTTGAAGTGCCGACGCACGGAGCCTTCCGACAGGGTGTTGAGCATGTCGACGTACTGGGTGTCGTCGGAGACTTCCATGTTCGCCCGCCACCGCCGCACCATGCGGGTTCGAGCCGGTTTTTGAGCCGTTTTCTGAGCCATCGGAGACACCCCACTGACGTTTACATTTGGCCTTCTTATGTACAACGGTACCGCAGGTATCGGGTACGGTCTAGGCCTTGAATACCCCTTGTGGCCGTGACAGGTGTCGAGTGTCTCATGTGATCTCCGTCACGATAAACCTGGCGTGCGGAAGGCTGCGGGGCGCTGTCTACGCTAGAGGCCATGGCTGAACAGCTCACGATCCCGGACAACATCAAGCCCGCCGACGGACGGTTCGGCTGTGGGCCCTCCAAGGTCCGGCCGGAGCAGTTGAACGCGCTGGTCACCACGGTGGCGCCGCTGTTCGGCACTTCGCACCGCCAGGCGCCGGTCAAAGACCTGGTCGGCCGCGTGCGCTCCGGGTTGCGCGAGTTGTTCTCGGTGCCCGACGGCTATGAGGTGGTCCTGGGCAACGGCGGCTCCACCGCGTTCTGGGACGCCGCGGCATTCGGCCTGGTCGACAAGCGCTCCCTGCACCTGACCTACGGCGAGTTCAGCGCGAAGTTCGCCTCGGCGGTGGCCAAGAATCCGTTCGTCGGTGACCCGATCATCATCAAGGCCGATGCGGGCAGCGCCCCCGAGCCGACCTCGGACCCGTCGGTCGACGTGATCGCCTGGGCACACAACGAGACCTCGACCGGGGTGGCGGTGCCGGTGCGCCGGCCCGGCGGGGCCGGCGAGGCCCTGGTAGTGATCGACGCGACGTCGGGCGCCGGCGGTCTGCCGGTCGACATCACCGAGACCGACGTCTACTACTTCGCGCCGCAGAAGAACTTCGCCTCCGACGGCGGCCTGTGGCTGGCGATCATGAGCCCGGCCGCGCTGGCCCGCATCGAGGCGATCGCCGCCTCGGGCCGCTGGGTGCCGGAGTTCCTGTCCCTGCCGATCGCGGTGGACAACAGCTCCAAGAACCAGACCTACAACACCCCCGCGATCGCCACCCTGGCGTTGATGGCCGAGCAGCTGGACTGGCTGCTCGACAACGGCGGGCTGGACTGGGCGGTCAAGCGCACCGCGGATTCGTCGCAGCGGTTGTACTCCTGGGCCGAGGCCCGACCGTTCACCACGCCGTTCGTCGCCGACCCCGCACTGCGGTCGCAGGTGGTAGGCACCATCGACTTCGTCGACGACGTGGATGCCGCCGCGGTGGCCAAGGTGCTGCGAGCCAACGGCATCGTCGACACCGAGCCCTACCGCAAACTGGGCCGCAACCAGCTGCGGATCGCGATGTTCCCGGCGGTGGAGCCCGACGACGTCAGCGCGCTGACGCAATGCGTGGACTGGGTCGTCGAAAGGCTCTGAGCGCGACCCGCCGAACTCCTGTGATCAAGTCGTTATAACCCCAGCGTGTCACGGCGGCCGAGGTCGCCTGCTGCACTAGAGTCCGCAGGTAACCGGGCCTTCGCAAGGAGAAGTCATGCGGGAATTGACAGTCATAGGTCTCGACGTCGACGGCAAACACATCATCTGTGAGAGCGCCTGCGGTGACGACGAACGCGCCGACATGTTCGCGCTGCGCCTCGACGACCGGCTGCGTTCAGTGGTGCGTGGCGAGGGCAACCGCGTCGGGCAGACCCAGGCCGATCTGGGAGGCACCATGTTGCGTCCGAAGGACATCCAGGCCCGCATCCGTGCCGGGGCGTCGGTCGAGCAGGTGGCCGCGGCGGCCGGCGTGGACGTCTCCCGGGTGGAGCGGTTCGCGCACCCGGTGCTGCTGGAGCGCTCGCGTGCCGCGGAGCTGGCGGCCGCTGCCCACCCGGTGCTGGCCGACGGCCCCGCGGTGTCGACCCTGCTCGAAGTGATCACCAGCGCGTTGATGAGCCGCGGCCTCAATCCGGATCACAGCAGCTGGGACGCGTGGCGCAACGAGGACGGACGCTGGACGGTGCAGCTGGCCTGGAAGGCGGGCCGCTCCGACAACGTCGCCCACTTCCGATTCGCCCCGGGAGCGCACGGCGGGACGGTCACCGCCGTCGACGACTCGGCGATGGAGCTGATCGACCCGGACTTCGACCGTCCGCTGCGGCCGGTTGCCACGATCGCCGAACTGGACTTCGAGGAGCCTGCCGCCCCGCCGGTGGTGGAAGAGGAGCCGGTCCGCCAACGCTCGGCGACCCGGTCCCGGCGCAGCAAGCCCCCGGTTCCGGGTTGGGAGGACGTGCTGCTCGGGGTGCGCTCGACCGGCTCGGCCGGTCAACGCTGAGCAGCCAGCACCAAAAGCACCAGCCACGCCCCCGCCACCCCGAGTCCGGCGCCCAGCGCCAGCCATCGCAGCACCGGGGTGCGCCGCCAGCCCCAGACCGTTGGCGCGAGCCCGCCCACCGCGATCAGGTTGAGCGCGACCGCCACCGCGGGGTGCACCCGGGTCAATCCCAGGCTCAGCACCGCGATCGCGGTCCCCGACACCGCAGCGACGAACGCCGCCACGGTCAAACCCGTTGCCCACGGCGTGGTTTGGGTCGGACTCATTCCGGCAGCCTAGTGCGCTCGTAGAACGCCAGCGCGGCCGCCGTCGCGACGTTGAGGGAGTCGGTGCCCCGCGACATCGGAATGCGCACCCGCATGTCACTGGCCCGCATGGCCTGCTGCGACAGACCCGGCCCCTCCGCCCCGACCAGCACCGCCAGCGGTTCGCCGCGCACCGTCGCCATGGCAGTGGACAGCGCGTCGGCCCGCGGGTCGGGAGTCATGGCGAGCACGCGAAACCCCCGCTCGCGCAGCATCGCCAGATCCGCCGGCCAATCCGCCGAACGGGCGAACGGCACCAGCAGGGCGTGTCCCATCGACACCCGCACCGCACGGCGGTAGAGCGGATCGGCGCAGCCGTGACCGAACACCACCGCGTCGACTCCCAGGCCGGCGCCGTTGCGGAAGATCGAACCCAGGTTCTCGTGATCGTTGACGCCCTCGAGCACCGCGATGGTCCGGGCGCCGGCGACCAGGTCCGCCACCGTGGGCTCGGGCACCCGCGATGCGGCAGCCAGCACACCGCGGTTGAGATGGAAGCCGACCACCTCGGCCATCACCTCGGCCGACACCCGGTAGTAGGGCACGTCTGACACACCGGCGAGATCCGGGGCCAGCTCCGTCAGCCGGCGGTCGGTCCCCAGCAACGCCCGCGGCGTGTAGCGGGAGGCCAGCATGCGCTGCACCACCAGCACCCCTTCGGCGATCACCAGCCCCTTGCCGGTGGGCAGATCCGGGCGGCGGTCGATGCTGTTCAGATCGCGGAAATCGTCCAGCCGTGAATCACGGGGGTCCTCGATATCGACGACCTCGATAACCCTGGCCACTGGCTGAACGATACCGGCGAGGCGCTAACGTCAACGGCGATGACCCCCCAGCCGCCACCCGAGTCCGCCCCTGAGCCGCCACCGCTGCCACCCGCCCTGTTGCGGGTCTGGCCGGTGATCGGTGCCGGGGCCGCCGGGTTCTGCTGTGCGACCATCGCGGCGTTCGCGATTCCGGCCCTGGAGTCGTGGCGGCCGGTGAGCGTGGCCGGGTTGGGGGTCGGCGTGCTGGGCACCACGATCTTTCTCGTGCAACGCACAGCGTCACGGCGCGGCGTGCGCGGCGCCCAAACCGGACTGGAACACGAATAGAGTTGCGCCCTACCCAAGGAGGAATGAGATGGCAGCGCCGCTGTTGAAGGCCGAGATCGACATCAAGGCACCGGTCACCGAGGTTTGGAACCTGATCTCCGATTTCCGTCGGATGCCGGAGTGGAGCCCGCAGTGCCGGTGGATGAAACCGCTGGGTGCGGTGCGCCCGGGCACTCGCACCATAAACTTCAACCGGCGCGGCCGGCTGTACTGGCCCACCAGCTCGCGCATCACCGAGTTCGTCCCGGAGCGCAAGCTGGCCTTCCGCGTGACGGAGAACCACAGCGTGTGGAGCTATGAACTGGAGCCGATCGCCGAGGGCACCCGGGTCACCGAGAGCCGGCGCGCCGACGAGGGGATCACCAGCTTTTCGACAACCGTGACGAAACTGTTCATGGGCGGCGTCGAGAGCTTCGAGCATGAGCTGCTCGAAGGCATGAACGCCTCCTTGGAGCGGATCAAGGCGGCCGCCGAAAACCGCTGACGCGTCTCACAAGTGGGGGTAATGTCCATCGTCACCATCGATTGGGAGGGAGCCTCGGAGATGATGGACACCGCGACATTGAGCCCTCGGATGCTGAGCGGCGTTGCAGCAACCGCAGTACTGCTGGCCGCCGGTCTCACCCCGGTGGCGGTGGCACCCGGGGTCACCACCCACGCCGTCGCACGGGTGTCCGCCGAGGTGGTGCTGACCGGTAGCGCCTTGACCGACGGCATCGACGGGATCCTCGGCGACGTCGCCGCCCTGGACACCCCCGGGGCTGCCGACGCATTCGACATCGCCGGTCTGTTCAACGCGGAATTGGCTGCGGCCCAAGGATTCTTCAACAGCCTGTTCAGCCTGCCCGGGACGCTGTTCAACGACGTCCAGAATCTCATCACCAGCCTGGTCAACCTCGACTTCGGGATGGCCTTCAGCGAGGCGGTCACCATCCCGCAGGACATCATCAACTATGTGCTCGGGCTGCCGGGCCTGGTGGTCAACACCATCTACAACATGGTCGTGGTGCTGCCGGGCGAGTACCTGTTCAACTTCGGCTAGGAAGTCGCCGGGTCCTCGGGGGCTTCGGCGGTTGTCTCGACGGCAGCTTCGGCGACCGCTTCAGCCGGTTCGGCCACCGCTTCAGCCGGTTCGGCCACCGCCTCAACCGGGTCGGCCACCGCTTCAGCCGGTTCGGCCACCGCCTCAGCCGGTTCGGCCACCGCCTCAGCCGGTTCGGCCATCGCCTCAACCGGTTCGGCAGTGCTGATCTCGGCGGGGGCATCGCTCTCCAGGATCTCGAGCACGCCGTCGTCGTAGGGGTCGAAGGCCGGGGAACCGGTGCCCGCCGGTGCGGGGGTGTCACTGTGGGCGCCGCAGCCGTACTCCGCGTCGACCACCCGGCCGTCCGCGGACATCTCATTGGCGCAGGCTCCGAAGGCCGTGCCGAGCACGCCGGCCAGCGGCAGATAGAAGCCGCAGTCTCGGCAGACCCGCTTGGTGGACCTCGCCATCGCCGAATCCGGACCGTACTCGCCGTCATGCCAGCGCTGCGCCGCCTCGGCGCGGCCCAGTGGGCTCATCAGCCACCGGCGGCCCAGACCGATCTCACCGGCCACCTCGTCGAGTTCCGGGTCGCCGCTGGAGGCGTGGCCCGGGACCAGTCGCGGATCGTCGGCGGGTGGTGCCAGCAGATCCCCGGGGCCCAGATCGCCGGGCCGGACCCGCTGGTCCCACGGCACCCATTCCGGCGCCAGCAGCGCCGTGGGGCCGGGAACCAGCACCACCTCGCTGATCGTGGAGTGCGCGGCGTCCGGGATGGCGGCGACGACGACAGCCCACTGCCAGCCCTGATAGCCGGGCAGCAGCGCGGCGAACCGGTGGGTCGCGGCGGTCGCGTCCTCGTAATCGACGCCCAGGTGCTCACCGACGGTGTCGGCGCCGCTGAACTCGGCGACGGCCGCGCGGGCCTGGTCGACAGCCGCGGCCAACACCGCGGGCACGGCGATGGTCGCGGTGTCTGATTCTGCGCTGGGTCGCATCACGCGGGTCCCTTCCGTTCAATGACGTCCCTATACTGCCGCAGGCCGGTCCGCTCAGCCACAGGCAGGCACGATCGCGGCTTGCACGGCGAGGCGATGGTCATAGGGAAGAATTGAACCGTGTCTGCACGGCGGCGTGATCTCCCCGACCCGGGCCGGCGCCGACGCCCGCCCGCACCCACCGGCCGCGGGCCCCGCAACGGCTCGCCCGGCGAGCACCCCGGCATGGCCAACTATCCCAGCGACAGCCCCGGTGACCAGCGACAGCGCCAGCCCATGCCCAGCGCCAACCGGTACCTGCCACCGCTGCACGACCACCCCGAGCCACCCCGCCGGCACAGCCCGTCCGGCGACACGGGCACCGGTGACCGCGTCACGGTGACCCGGGCTGCCGCGGCTCGCAGCCGCGAAATGGGCTACCGGATGTACGGGCTGGTGCAACGGGCCGCCACCGCCGACGGCGCCGACAAATCCGGGCTGACCGCGCTGACCTGGCCGGTGGTCGCCAACTTCGCGGTGGACGCGGCGATGGCCGTGGCGTTGGCCAACACCCTGTTCTTCGCCGCGGCCAGCGGGGAGAGCAAGGGCCGGGTGGCGCTGTACCTGCTGGTGACGATCGCGCCGTTCGCGGTGGTCGCACCGCTGATCGGGCCGGCGCTGGATCGCATCCAACACGGGCGGCGCGCGGCGCTCGCATTGTCGTTCGCGCTGCGCACCGTGTTGGCCCTGGTGCTGATCGCCAACTACGACGGCGCCGCCGGCACCTTCGGCTCCTGGGTGCTCTACCCGTGCGCGCTGGCCATGATGGTGTTCTCGAAGTCGTTCACGGTGCTGCGCAGCGCGGTGACTCCGCGGGTGATGCCGCCCTCCATCGACCTGGTGCGGGTCAATTCCCGATTGACGATGTTCGGTCTGCTCGGCGGGACGATCGTCGGCGGCGGCATCGCCGCGGGCGCCGAGTACGTGTTCACCCGCCTGCTCGAACTTCCCGGCGCGCTGTTCGTCGTCGTCGCTGTCTCGGTGGCCGGGGCCGGCCTGGCGATGCGGATCCCGCGGTGGGTGGAGGTGACCACCGGGGAGGTCCCGACCACACTGAGTTACCGCTCGAACGAGCGCCGGCGCAGCTGGCCCGAACACATCCGGCGAGCCGGCGGGGCACTGAGCCAGCCGTTGCGCCAACCGCTGGGCCGCAACATCATCGCTGCGCTGTGGGGCAACTGCACCATCAAGGCCATGGTGGGTTTCCTGTTCCTGTACCCGGCGTTCGTCGCCAAGCAGCACGACGCCAACGGCTGGGTGCAGCTGGGCATTCTCGGTCTGATCGGCGCGGCCGCCGGGGTGGGCAACTTCGCCGGCAACTTCACCAGCGCCCGGCTGCAGCTGGGCCGGCCCGCGGTGCTGGTGGTGCGCTGCACCATGGCCGTGACCGCCGTCGCGCTGGCGGCGGCGGTGGCCGGAACCCTCGTGATGGCGGCCATCGCCGCCCTGGTCACCTCTGGTGCCAGCGCGGTCGCGAAGGCCTCACTGGACGCCGCACTGCAGGACGACCTGCCCGAGGAGTCGCGGGCTTCGGCGTTCGGCCGTACCGAGTCCACCCTGCAGCTGGCCTGGGTGCTCGGCGGTGCGCTGGGCGTGCTGGTATACACCGACCTGTGGGTGGGCTTCACCGCGATCACCGCGCTGCTGATCCCGGGGCTGGCCCAGACCATCCTGTCCTTCCACGGCGACTCGTTGATCCCCGGCCTGGGGGGCAACCGTCCGGTGCTGATCGAACAGGACGGCTCCCGCCGCGATCAGACAGGGGTGATGAACAGGTGAAGCGCTCGACGGCCGCACTGGTGACGGTGCTGGTGGTGGCGGCGGCCGTGCTCGCCGGGTTCGGCACCTGGTGGTTGGGCCGCGGCGGTGAGCCGACGCCGCCGCAGGTCAGCGCTTACTCCAAAGGGCACCTGACCCACGCCGGGCCCTACATGTACTGCGACGTGCTCGACCTCAACGAGTGCGTGCTGACCGAGGAGCAGGGCAAGCTGACGGTCGACGAGCGCCATCCGGTCCAGCTGTCGGTGGACACCGTCATCGGTCGGGCGCCGTGGCGGCTACTGCGGCTCTACGACGATCCGGCCGATGCCACCGGCAAGATGTATGCGCCGGGCAGCACGCTGGCCGTCACCGTCCCCACCATCGACCCGCAGCGCGGCCCACTGCGCGGGCTGGTGGTGCAGTTGCTGACCCTGGTCGTCGACCGGGACTCCGGCGAGAAGTTCGCGGTGCCGCACGCCGAATGGGCGGTGGGCCTGCAGTGGAGCCGTCCCGCGTCACGTTGACGGCTGAACCCCGTGCCCGGCCGTCACCCGCTCGGACTCCAAAACCGGACCCGGCGCTGTACCGTCCCCGAATGGCCTGCCGCCCAGAGCTTCTCGGCCGTGCGGTAGCAGCCAGTTCGACAGATCCGGCCCGTCGGGGACGATCTGCGACGGGTTGATGTCGGCGTGCACGATGTAGTAGTGCCGTTTGATCTGGACGAAATCGACCGTGTCGCCGAATCCGGGCGTCTGGAACAGGTCGCGGGCGTAAGCCCACAGCACCGGTAGCTCGGACAGTTTCTGCCGGTTGCACTTGAAATGTCCGTGATAGACCGGGTCGAAGCGCACCAGCGTGGTGAACAGCCGCACGTCGGCCTCGGTGATGGTGTCGCCCACCAGGTAGCGCTGGTGGCTCAGGCGTTCGCCGACCCAGTCCAGTGCGGTGAACAACCGGTCGTAGGCCGCGCTGTAGGCATCCTGGCTGCCGGCGAAGCCGCACCGGTAGACGCCGTTGTTGATCTCGGTGTAGACCCGGCGGGCCACCTCGTCGATCTCGGCGCGGAGCGGTTCGGGATACAACTGCGGGGCGCCGTCGCGGTGGTAGGCCGTCCACTCGGTGGAGAAGTCCAGGGTGATCTGGGCGAAGTCGTTGGTGACCACCGCGCCGGTGGGCACGTCGACGATCGCCGGGACGGTGATTCCCTTGGGGTAGTCCGGGAAACGCTTGAAATACGCATCGGCCAGCCGCGGGATCTTCAATATCGGGTCGACGCCGCCGGGGTCCAGGTCGAAGGTCCAGCTGCGCTGATCGTGGGTGGGTCCGCAAAACCCTATGGAGATAACGTTTTCCAGCCCGAGCAGTCGTCGCACGATGATGGTCCGGTTGGCCCACGGGCAGGCCCGCGCGACGACCAGTCGGTACCGGCCGGGTTCGACGGGATACCCGTCGCGGCCATCGGCGGTGATCCGGGTGGTGATGTAGTCGGTGTCGCGCTTGAAGTCACCACCGGCGAGGTAGTTGGCCATGATTGTCAGCGTGCCACGAGCGCCGGTAGATCGCCTTCGTCCGGCTCAAGAACGCCTTCTTCCCGCAGGACCGCCTGCACAGGCGCAACCGATCCGTACCCGGGTGGGCACCCGTTCTTCGCGGGGGCCCGTGCGCAGCTTTCACAAATGGCCCGTTAACCAGCGCTTCTTAGCCGCCCTTCGCGGCATTGTTGGATGGCGTCGCCGTCGTCGATTCTTCCAGCGGGTGAGCTACCGGTCGTAGGCGTCCCTGCAGCACTTGCCCCCGAAGCAACGTAGTTACGAAATCTTGCGAAATTCTCCGGGTATCGGCGTTCTAATTGCAGGCAGCGAGGTCGCCCCGGCAGAACGCGGCACCGCGGTGCACTCGTGAGCATTGAGGAATTCGACGAGTGAAACAGGAGCCAGCTATGTTCACCAAGATAATCGCCGCAACACTACTAAACCTGCCGATCCTTTTGCCCGCCCCTGCGTATGCAGTTCCTATCGGCGACAGCGACGGTCCTTTCAGCGGTCCGGCAGGGGACGGCGACGCGTCCGCCTTCTGGGTCGACGTCAGCCCGTACGCGAGAGGCACCATCAGTGACGCAGCTCAGCTTGGGCAGACTATCTGCGGTGCCCTCCAGGGTGGCCAGAGTGAGGGCAAAGTAATTGCCGAAGCCACTCAGGGCGATCAGTCGGAAGTTCTCGATGCCGAGTTTGTCGTGCATGCGGCCGAATGGCATTTCTGTCCACAGTTCTACTAATTGGAATCTCCGAACCGGCTTGGACGCCGTTGACTTTGACTTCCTCTCTTCCGGACAGATGGACATTCGTGCCGCGAGCCTGCCGGCCAACCGTTCACGGGGTGAAGGACCCGATCTATCGGCCCAGGAGGAACCTGAACCTCAAGTTCGGGGTGCCTCCGAGGCTGCCCCGAATCGCCGAGCGAGATCGGTTTCGCCCGAAGCTCCCGGCTCCCAGTCGGCGATCCACGGTCCGGTGCCCTCCGAGGGATCGAGGATGCCGTCCTCCAGCCAGGTGTAGCGGTCCTCGAGGACGGCGTGGGCCAACCGGACGTCGGTGCGGTCGGTGTTCGTCCACAACGCGGCGAACATCGCCTCGACCCGCAGGCGTGACTGCTGACAGAACGCGTCGGCCAGCTGGTATGCCTGCTCCCCTTCGCCCGGGTCGGCCGCCCGCTGGGCCTGCGCGCGCACACACGCGGCCGCCATAGCGAACAGCTCCGCCCCGATATCGACGACCCGGCCCAGGAATCCCTGCTTTTTCTCCAGACCGGCCTGCCAGCGCGCCATGCCGTAGAACGTGTTGCGCGCCAGCTTGCGCGAGTGCCGTTCGACAAAGCGCAGATGCGGTGCCAACCGGCCGAACTCGTGGTACCCGGAGGGACGTTGGCCTTCACCGAAAACCAGTTGCGGCAACCACTTCGAATAGAAGCCGCTGGCCCCGACGGCGGATTTGGCCTTCTGGGCCAAACCGGCTTTGGGGTCGGCGAGGTCACCCGCGGCGCTCAGGTGTGGATCTACGGCCTCGCGCGCGATCAGCAGCCGCATGATCTCGCTGGACCCCTCGAAGATGCGGTTGATCCGCAGGTCCCGCACCAGTTGTTCCACCGGAACCGCCCGCTCCCCGCGGGCGGCGAGCGACTCCGCGGTCTCATAACCGCGGCCCCCGCGGATCTGCAGCAACTCGTCGGCCATCACGCAGGCCACCTCACTGGACCACAGCTTGGCCAGCGCCGCCTCGATCCGGATGTCGTTGCGGCCTTCGTCGGCCATCTGACCGGAGAGCTCCAGCACCGCCTCCAGCGCGTAACCGGTGGCGGCGATGTACGCGATCTTCTTGGCCACGGCCTCGTGCTCGCCGACCGGCTTGCCCCACTGCACCCGCTCGCGGGACCACTGCCGGGCGATCTTCAGCGACCACTTCGCCGATCCGGCCGCCATCGCGGGGATGGCCAGGCGTCCAGCGTTGAGCGTGGTCAGCGCGATCTTCAAGCCGTCCCCCTCGCGCCCGATCAGGTTCTCGGCGGGCACCCGAACCTGGTGCAGCCGGGTCACGCCGTTCTCGATACCGCGCAACCCCATGAACCTGTTGCGGCGTTCGACGGTGATGCCGGGGGTATCGGCTTCCACGACGAAGGCGCTGATGCCTCCCCGATGGCCCTCGCTCTCGGGCACGCGGGCCATCACCACCAGCAGCTCGGCGACCACGCCGTTGGTGGTCCACAGTTTCACCCCGTCCAGCTCATAGGCGGCGCCGTCCTCAATCGGGGTCGCGGTCGAGGCGAGCCGAGCCGGATCCGAGCCCACGTCCGGCTCGGTCAGCAGGAACGCCGAGATCGCCCCGGCCGCGCAGCGGGGCAGGAACCTCTTCTTCTGCGCGTCGGTGCCGGCCAGCTTGAGCGGTTCGGGCACCCCGATCGACTGGTGGGCGCTCAGCAACGCCCCGAGGCTGGGATGCACGCTGGACACCATCAACAGCACCCGGTTGTAGGCGACCTGCGACATGCCCAGACCGCCGTACTCGGTGGGGATCTTCAGCCCGAAGCAGCCGAGCTCGGCCAGACCCTTGACGCAGCCATCGGGGATCTGCTCGTCACGCTCGATGACCGCGGCGTCGACGGTTCCGAGAAACTCCCGCAACCTGCCCAGAAATTCCTCGGTGCGTGCGGCCTCGGCATCCGAAGGCCGGGGAAACGGGTGAATCAGCTCAAGCGGGAAACGCCCCAAAAACAGCCCTTTGGCGAAGGACGGTTTGTCCCAACCGCTTTCGCGGGATTCCTCCGCGACAGCCCTGGCTTGCTCCTCGGTGACCCCTACCTGCTGTGCCATCGGGCACCTCCCGGTTCGACAGCGCTCGTCGAGCGACTATCTCCGGGGTTCCCCAATCAGGCCGGCCACTACACCTTGTTCGGGCGCTGACCTTTCCTAGGCGTCGAGCTCGCGGGCCACGGCCTTGACCACCTCGGACACCCGACGGGCGGTCTTGCGGTCCGGGTAACGCCCCTTGCGCAGCTCCGGCTGCACCGTGCCTTCCAGCAGGGTGATCATGTCCTCGACCATGCCGTGCAACTCGTCGGGGCTGTGCCGGTGCTCGGCGGGAGCCGCCTCGCGACGCGTGCGCGACAGACTCGGCGGCGGGTCGATCAGCTTGAGCGTCAACGCCTGCGGTCCGCGGCGCCCGGCGGCGACGCCGAACTCCACCCGCTGGCCCGCCTTGAGACCCTCCACACCGTCCGGCAGGGCCGAGGCGCGGACGTAGACGTCCTCACCCTCCTCCTGGGACAAGAAGCCGAAGCCCTTCGCGGCGTCGTACCACTTCACCTTGCCGGTCGGCACTGGTCTCACCTGCTGTCTTGCTGATCACGTATCTGGGGGACACAAATGAAGCGCCCCGCCTGCGCAGGACGCGTCAGCAGCTGATCTTACTCGGACGGCGGCCCACGGAGCACCCCGGTTTCCTCGGTAAGCTGGGGGAGCCGCTGGAGGAGATACGCGCCGGACGTTGAACGTCATCCGGTCGCTCTCCGGCCGACCGAAACGGATACACACATGACGTTGAGGCAACGGGATCTGCAGACACCACCACAGCAGGTGGACGCCGCCGGCGCGGACGATACGAACGCCGCCCGGCAGGCCTTTCACGACGCCGTACAACGAGCCATCTCCCAACAGATGCCCACCTCCGGGCCGCTGGTCGACACCTTCGGCCGGGTGCACACCGATCTGCGGATCTCCCTGACCGACCGGTGCAACCTGCGCTGCACCTACTGCATGCCGGCCGAAGGGCTGGACTGGATTCCCAGCCAACACCTGCTGCAAGACGACGAGCTGGTCCGGCTGATGCGTATCGGCGTCACCCGGCTGGGGATCACCGACATTCGGTTCACCGGCGGCGAGCCGCTGCTGGCCCGCCACCTCGAGGACGTGGTGGCCGCCGCAGCGAGCCTGCAGCCACGTCCCGAGATCGCCCTGACCACCAACGGGCTGGGGCTAGCCCGGCGCGCCGGCGCCCTGGTGGCCGCCGGGCTGGACCGGATCAACGTGTCACTGGACACCGTCGACCGGGCACACTTCGCCGAGATCACCCGGCGCGACCGGCTGCCCGACGTGCTCGACGGCCTCGACGCGGCCGCCCGGGCCGGTATGGCGCCGATCAAGGTCAACGCGGTGCTCGCTCCCAAGGTCACCGGCGAGGACATCGTCAACCTGCTGCGCTTCTGCCTGCACCACGGCTACCAGCTGCGGGTCATCGAGATGATGCCGCTGGACGCCGACCACAACTGGAACCGCGACGCCGGGCTCAGCGTCGAGCAACTGCTGGAGACGGTGCAGGCACAGTTCGCGCTGCGGCCCGATCCGAAGCCGCGCGGATCCGCGCCGGCCGAAGTGTGGCTGGTGGATGAGGGTCCGGACCACCCGGCCGGCACATTCGGGATCATCGCCTCGGTGTCGCGGCCGTTCTGCGGGGACTGCGACCGGACCCGGCTCACCGCCGACGGTCAGATCCGCAACTGTCTGTTCGCCAGCGAGGAGTCCGATCTGCGGGCCCTGTTGCGCGACGGCTCCGATGACGACGCCATCGAGCAGGCATGGCGTGCGGCCATGTGGTCGAAGAAAGCCGGCCACGGCATCAACGATCCGGATTTCATCCAGCCGGACCGCCCGATGAGTGCAATAGGTGGTTAACCCATGACGCAGCAGACCGACACCACCACCGCCGTTGCGGTGACCGTCCGCTACTTTGCCGCGGCGCGAGCGGCCGCCGGTGTCGACTCGGAGACCGTCAGCGTGCCCGCCGGGGCCGGCGTGGCCGAGCTCGCCGATGCCCTCGCGCGTGGCAACGACCGGCTTGCGACCGTGCTGGACCGCTGCTCCTACCTGCGCGACGGGGTCGCGGTGCGTGACCGTTCGGCGGCGCTGCTCGCCGGCGAGACGGTCGACGTACTACCCCCGTTCGCCGGCGGATAGACATGATCTACGTCACATAACGAATTGATCACGGACCGACAACGGCTTGGTAGAGCATGCTCTGACCTGCACAGACGCCAGCGTTTCCTGGTGTTTTGAGAAGAACCGGCAGTGAAAACACCGGGGCCCCCTAAGCGTGACGTTGCCGTAAAGACCGGTTACGGTCTATCCCCGGGTGCATCGAAACTCTTCCAGTCGATCCACCTTTCCTCTCCCGTAGCGCCGAGCTCCATCCAGCGGGCGGGGAAAACCAACGAATACCTGATGGATGGAGGCGGGGGACCCGACCGGTCCGCCGCGAGCGGACTTGGGGCCACCCTCGGCCCCTTGGGGTGAAGCCGTAGGACGCACCGCGGTGCGCCATGGCCGGGCAGTCTTCTCCAGCCCAACCCGACGCTGACCTCGCAGGCGTAGACAGAGAGGAATACACCACCGTATGAGTGGACGGCATCGCAAGCCCACCCAGTCGAACGTCAACATCGCCAAAATCGCCTTCACCGGAGCCGTGATCGGTGGCGGCAGCCTTGCCCTCGCCGGGCACGCGGCCGCAGCCACCGATGACGAATGGGACCACGTAGCCCGATGCGAGTCCGGTAACAACTGGGGCATCAACACCGGCAACGGTTACCAGGGCGGCCTGCAGTTCTCGCCGAGCACCTGGAGCGCACACGGCGGCGGCAAGTTCGCCCCGTCGGCGCACCTGGCCAGCCGCGAGCAGCAGATCGCCATCGCCGAGCACGTGCTGGCGACCCAGGGCCGCGGTGCGTGGCCGGTCTGCGGACGCGGCCTGTCCGGCGCGTCGCAGCGCGAGGTTCCCGCAACCCCGGCCGACGCCCCCATCGACAACCCGGATGTCAACGGCCAGACCGTGGCCATGGACAACCCGATCGCCCCGCCCGCTCCCGAGCCGGCACCGTGGTGGGCCCCGCCGGCCCCCGAGGCCCCCGCACCCGCCGAGGACTCCACCCAGGTGGCTCCGGCCGGCTGGATGCCGCCCGCTCCGGAGGCTCCGGCCCCGGAGGCACCGGCCCCCGAGGCCCCGGCTCCCGAGGCTCCGGCCCCGGCCGCCGAGGACCTGCCCCCGGCTCCCGAGCCGGCACCGTGGTGGGCCCCGCCGGCCCCCGAGGCTCCGGCCCCCGAGGCTCCGGCCCCGGCCGCCGAGGACCTGCCCCCGGCTCCCGAGCCGGCACCGTGGTGGGCCCCGCCGGCTCCCGAGGCTCCGGCTCCCGAGGCCCCCGCGCCCGGCGACGACGCGGCCCCGGCCCCCGAGGGCGACAAGGCCCAGGCGGTTTCGGTCGGCTTCCACCAGCAGCTGTGGCAGGCCATCCGGGCGGAGAACGTCAGCGGCAACGACGCGCTGGCCACGTTCGCGCAGCAGCCCGGCCGGGTCGTCTAGCGCCAGAAGCACACAACACGAAAGAGGGGGCCGGATCTACCGGCCCCCTCTTTCGTGTCTTCGGTGTCTGCGGGGTTCAGGCCGAGCCGACCCATTCCTCGGTGTCGTCGGCGAAGAACTGATGCTTCCAGACCGGCAGCCGCGCCTTGATGGTGTCGACCAGCAGCGCGCAGGCCTCGAAGGCCTCCCGGCGGTGATCGGCGGCCACGGCCGCCACCAGCGCGGCATCACCGATGTGCAGGACGCCGATCCGGTGGCTGGCTGCCAGCGCGCGGATCCCGGCGCTCTGTTCGGCGACCTCGGCCAGCACCTCGGCCATGACCTGTTGGGCCGACGGGTGCGCGGAATACTCCAGCCGGGTGACCTGCCTGCCGTGGTCGTGATCGCGGATCATGCCGACGAACCCGACGATCGCGCCCGCCGCCCGGTGCCCGACCAGCTCCTCGTGTTCGGTCAGCAGGATGGGCTCCTCGGTGACCGCCGCCCGCAGCACCAGCGCGCCGTTGTCCGTCATCGGTCGTGATCTCCACCGGCGAGCTGATCCAAGGCGTGATCCAGGACGTCGGCGAGCACGCCGAGCCCGTCGCGCACTCCCCCGGACGAGCCGGGCAGGTTGACGATCAGCGTCCGCCCGGCCACCCCGCACACCCCGCGGGACAGCACCGACGTCGGCACCTTCGGCAACCCGGAACGGCGGATGGCGTCGGCCAGGCCGGGAATCTCGTAGTCCAGGACGGCCACCGTCTGCGCCGGGGTGTCGTCGGTCGGTGAGATCCCGGTTCCCCCGGAGGTGATGACCAGGTCGACGGGCGCAGCCACCGCGGCCCGCAACGCCGCGCCGACGGCCTCACCGTCGGCGACGACCTCCGGCTGCGCCGGCGCGAAGCCACGTTGCGCCAGCCAGTCGACGATGACCGGCCCGGTGCGGTCGGTGTACACCCCAGCCGACGCCCGGGTGGAGGCGATGATGACGTGGGCGGTCCGGGCGCTCGCGGCAGTCACCGGCGCTCCCAGGCCCCGGTGCGTCCGCCGTCTTTGCTCAGCACCCGGACGTCGTCGATGACCGCGGCGCGGTCGACGGCCTTGATCATGTCGTAGAGAGTCAGCGCCGCCACGCTGACCGCGGTCAGCGCCTCCATCTCCACCCCGGTGCGGTCGGTGGTGCGCACCGAGGCGGTGATGTCGATCTGGGTTTCGCCGATCGCGAAGTCCACGTCGACGCCGGTGAGCGCCAACTGGTGGCAGAGCGGGACCAGATCGCTGGTGCGCTTGGCGGCCATGATGCCCGCCACCCGCGCGGTGGCCAGCGCGTCGCCCTTGGGCAGCCCGCCGGCCGAGATCAGCTGCACCACCTGGGCCGTGGTGCGCAGCACGCCGGCGGCGACGGCGACGCGCTTGGTGGCCGCCTTCGCGCTGACGTCGACCATATGGGCCGCACCGCGTTCATCGAGGTGTGAGAGCGGCCCGGTCATGGCGGTCACGCCTACCGGTTGACGTCGGTGACCGGATGCAGGTACGGCAGCTCGTCAGACGGGAGCGGGAACACCAGGTCCCCGAACGGTGACAGCGCACCGGCCCGGTCGGTGCGCAGCTCGCTCACTGCCGGTTCGCCGTCGGTCTCCGGCCACCCGTTGTCGACGTACCGGTTCTTGTTGTCCTGATTCGCAGCCACGGTTCCCATTCTGACAGGTCGCGATCGGCGTTGCTCACCGGTTGGGCCTTACGCTGGTCGTCGATGACCGAACACGCCCGGGGTGTGCCGCTGGGATCGTGGCTGGCCGACCTGCCCGACGAGGCTCTGATCCGGCTACTGGAGCTGCGGCCCGACCTCGCCCAACCGCCGCCGGGCAGTATCGCCGCTCTGGCGGCCCGAGCGCAGGCCCGCCAGTCGGTCCGGGCGGCCACCGACGAGCTGGATTTTCTGCGGCTCGCCGTTCTCGACGCCCTGCTGGTGTTGGAGGCCGACGCCGCTACGGTGCCGGTGGCCGACCTGCTGGCGCTGATCGGTGAGCGCGCCCCCGCCGACGCGGTGCACGAGGCGCTGACCGACCTGATCGAACGGGCGCTGTGTTGGGGTTCGCCGCATGAGCCCGGCGGTTCAGCGAGGCTCGACGAAGGAGAGGCGAAGCTGGGACCGCCGCATGAGCACGGCGGTGTGCTGCGGGTGGCCGCCGAAGTCGGTGCCGGGCTGCCCTGGCATCCGGGCCAGGTCACCCGGGAGGATCCCGGGCAGAGCCCGGAGCAGATCATGGCTGCCGTCGCCGAGCTCGACCCGCCCCAGCGCGATCTGCTGGACAAGCTGCTGGCGGGCTCCCCGATCGGCCGCACCCGCGACGCTGCCCCCGGGGCACCGCCGGAGCACCCGGTGCCGCGACTGCTGGCGGCCGGTCTGCTGCGCCGCATCGACGACGAGACGGTGATCCTGCCGCGGTTGGTCGGCCAGGTGCTGCGCGGTGAGCATCCCGGGCCGGTCGCTCTGCGCGCCCCCGACCCGGTGGTCTCCCAGACCACGGCGGCCGACGTCGACGCGGTGGCGGCCGGTGCGGTGATCGACCTGCTGCGTGAACTCGACGTGATCCTGGCCGGCCTGGGCGATGCGCCGGTGCCGGAGCTGCGCAGCGGCGGGCTGGGCGTCCGCGAGGTCAAGCGGCTGGCCAAGACGACCGGCGTCGACGAGACCCGGCTGGGCCTGCTGCTCGAGGTGGCCGCCACCGCCCGCCTGATCGCCTCCGACTATCCCGACCCGGCGACCGTCGACAAGCGGGAGTGGCCCGACGCCGACGGGCCGTACTGGGCGCCGACGGTGCTCGCCGACCGGTTCGCCGAGCGACCGACCGCCGAACGCTGGCATCTGCTGGCCGCCACCTGGCTGGAGTTGGCCGCCCGGCCGAGCCTGATCGGTAGCCGGGGCGCGGACGGCAAACCGCGGGCGGCGCTGTCGACGCCCCTGTTCTCAACCGCCGCCCCGCTGGATCGCCGGCTGCTGCTGGGCATGCTCGCCCAACTGCCCGAGGGTGCCGGGGTCGACGCCGTGTCCGCGTCACAGGCATTGGTCTGGCGGCGGCCGCGCTGGGCCAATCGGCTCCAGCCCGGACCGGTGGGCGAGCTGCTCGACGAGGCGCACGCGCTCGGCGTGCTGGGCCGGGGCGCCATCAGCTCCCCGGGGCGTGCGCTGCTGGCCGGCGCCCTGGCCGATGGCGCAGCCGAGTCCGCCACCCTCGCGGCCGTCTCGTCGATGACCAAGGCCTTACCCGAGCCGATCGACCATTTCCTGGTGCAGGCCGATCTGACCGTGGTGGTGCCGGGTCCGTTGAAACGTGAGCTGGCCGAGGAGCTGGGCGTGGTGGCCACCGTCGAATCGGCCGGCGCGGCGATGGTGTACCGGGTCTCCGAACAGACCATCCGGGCCGCCCTGGACGTCGGGCGGACCGGCGCGGGCCTGCACGCATTCTTCGCAAGGCACTCGAGGACCCCGGTGCCGCAGGGACTCACCTACCTGATCGACGACGTGGCGCGCCGGCACGGGCAGCTGCGGATCGGGATGGCGGCGTCCTTCGTGCGCTGCGAGGATCCGGCCCTGCTGGCCCAGGCCATGGCGACGCCGGCCGCCGAGGCGCTCGGGCTGCGGGTGTTGGCCCCGACGGTGGCGGTGGCGCAGGCCCCGATCGCCGACGTGCTGGCCGCGCTGCGCGACGCCGGTCTCGCCCCGGCCGCCGAGGACGCCACCGGAACGATCGTCGACATCCGGCCGCGCGGGGTGCGGGTGCCGACCCCGGCCGAGCGTCGCGGTCACCGGCCGGCCGCCGGGCCCAGCGGCGAAAGCCTCACCTCGCTGGTTCGGGTGCTGCGCACTGTGACGTCGGCGCCGTTCGACAACATCCGCCTGGAGCCGGTGACCGCGATGATCATGCTGAAACGCGCCGCGGCCGAGGGGTCCACCGTGCTGATCGGCTACGTCGACGCCGCCGGGGTCGCCACCCAGCGGGAGATCTCCCCCGTGCTGGTGCGCGGCGGCCAGTTGGTGGCGTTCGATTCGACGTCGGGCCAGATGCGTGATTTCACCATCCACCGCATCACGTCGATCGCGTCGACCGAGCCGCAGTGAGCGCCATTGTCGGAGCTCTCCGGATAATGGGCCCATGAGCACCGACGGGCCGTTGATCGTCCAATCCGACAAGACCGTGCTGCTCGAGGTCGACCATGAGCAGGCCGGCGCGGCGCGCGCCGCCATCGCGCCGTTCGCCGAGCTGGAACGCGCCCCGGAGCACGTGCACACCTATCGCATCACCCCGTTGGCGTTGTGGAACGCCCGCGCGGCCGGCCACGACGCGGAGCAGGTGGTCGACGCACTGGTCAGCCACTCGCGCTACGCGGTACCGCAGCCGCTGCTGGTCGACATCGTCGACACCATGGCCCGCTACGGGCGCCTGCAGCTGGTGAAGAGCCCGGTGCACGGTCTGACCCTGGTCAGCCTGGATCGTGCCGTGCTCGAGGAGGTGCTGCGCAACAAGAAGATCACGCCGATGCTCGGTGCCCGCATCGACGACGACACGGTCGTGGTGCATCCCAGTGAGCGCGGCCGGGTCAAGCAGATGCTGCTCAAAATCGGTTGGCCCGCAGAGGATCTGGCCGGCTATGTCGATGGCGAGGCGCATCCGATCGAGCTGCGCCAGGACGGCTGGCAGCTGCGCGACTACCAGGAGATGGCCGCCGACTCGTTCTGGTCGGGCGGCTCGGGGGTGGTGGTGCTGCCGTGCGGCGCCGGCAAGACGCTGGTCGGCGCCGCGGCGATGGCCAAAGCCGGCGCCACCACGCTGATCTTGGTCACCAACACCGTCGCCGGCCGGCAGTGGAAACGCGAGCTGATCGCGCGCACCTCGCTGACCGAAGAGGAGGTCGGCGAGTACTCCGGAGAACGCAAGGAGATCCGGCCGGTCACCATCGCCACCTATCAGGTGATCACCCGCCGCACCAAGGGCGAGTATCGGCATCTGGAACTGTTCGACAGTCGCGACTGGGGCCTGATCATCTACGACGAGGTGCATCTGCTGCCGGCGCCGGTGTTCCGGATGACCGCCGATCTGCAGTCGCGGCGGCGGCTCGGACTGACCGCCACCCTGATCCGGGAGGACGGCCGCGAAGGTGACGTGTTCAGCCTGATCGGGCCGAAGCGCTACGACGCCCCGTGGAAGGACATCGAGGCCCAGGGCTGGATCGCGCCGGCCGAATGCATCGAGGTGCGGGTCACCATGACCGAGAGCGAACGGATGACCTACGCCGTGGCCGAGCCGGAGGAGCGCTACAAGCTGTGCTCGACGGTGCACTCCAAGATCGCGGTGGTGCGCTCGATCCTCAAGCAGCATCCCGGCGAACAGACCCTGGTGATCGGCGCCTACCTCGACCAGTTGGAGGAACTGGGCGAGCAGTTGGGCGCCCCGGTCATCCAGGGTTCGACGCGCACCGCCGAACGCGAGAAGCTGTTCGACGCCTTCCGCCGCGGCGAGGTATCGACCCTGGTGGTGTCCAAGGTCGCCAACTTCTCCATCGACCTGCCGGAAGCGTCGGTGGCGGTGCAGGTCTCGGGCACCTTCGGGTCCCGGCAGGAGGAGGCCCAGCGGCTCGGCCGGCTGCTGCGCCCCAAGGCCGCCGGTGGCGGAGCGGTGTTCTACTCGGTGGTCGCCCGCGACAGCCTGGACGCCGAGTACGCCGCGCACCGGCAGCGGTTTCTGGCCGAACAGGGCTACGGCTACATCATCCGCGACGCCGACGACCTGCTCGGCCCGGCGATCTAACGTCGACCCGCCCGCCCGGCACCCGCGCCCAGCGCGGCGTTGCGGTTAGCCTCGAAACATGGCCCTATCCAAGGATGAGCGCGAACAGTTTCTGGCCGAGCCGCACATCGCGGCACTGTCGGTGAGTGCGGGCCCCGGCCGGGGCCCGCTGACGGTGCCGATCTGGTATCAGTACACGCCGGGCGGCGAGCCCTGGGTGCTCACCGGCGCCGATTCACGCAAAAGGCGGCTTATCGAGGCCGCCGGCAGTTTCTCGCTGATGGTGGAGCGGACCGAGCCGACCGTGCGCTACGTCGCCGTCGACGGTGCCCTCAGCCGCATCGAACCCGGCACGGACGACCGTCAGGCCGAACTGGCCCACCGCTACCTTCCTCCCGACCGGGCCGAGAAGTTCCTCACCTACGCACTGGCCGAACTGGGTGAGCACGTGGCCATCTATCTGCGCCCCCAGCATTGGGTCTCTGCGGACATGGGAGCCATCTAGACGCCATGGGGGGCAGGCGGCTGCTGTTTCGGGGGATGTATCGGCTGGGGTTCACCCCGTGGGATGGGCACGCCCTGGCCCGCGGGCTGCGCAACCTGGTCGAGATCGACACGGGCGTGGCGATGTCGCCGGGCACCGCACTGGATCTCGGCTGCGGTACCGGGGACAACTCCATCTACCTGGCGCAGAACGGATGGCGGGTCACCGGAGTGGATTTCGCCCCGCGGGCGCTGCGCGTCGCGCGGGACAAGGCGCAGGCCGGGAAGGTCTCGGTGCGGTTCGTCTGCGCCGACATCGCCCAACTGGCCTCGGCCGGTCTCGGTGATGACTTCGCGCTGGTGACCGACAGTGGTTGCCTGCACGGGATGAACGATCACGACCGGGCGGTCTATGTCCGGCAGGTCAACGCGGTGACCGGACCGGACTCGCGGCTGCTGATCGTCGCGTTCGCCCCGGGGGCGTTGTTCGGTGTCCGCGGGATCGACCAGGCCGAGATCACCCGGCTTTTCGCACCGGAGTGGGAGCTGATCAGCTCCGGCGATGAGCCGAACTACCTGCCCGCCAACGGCGGCCAGCCGGTGCGGCACTACCTGTTGGCGCGCCGGGCCTGACCGGTCAGCTCCCGCAGGCGCTGGGCAGCAACATCATCAGCGGCCACAGCAGCACCCCGGCCACGGTGGCCACCTCGTAGATGCTGTGCGGCGGTATGCCGAACTGTTGCTCGGCCCGGGTCTGGAGGAGTTCCACACCGTCGGGGCGCAGGAACAGGCACACCACGCCGATGATGACGTACACCAGACCCAGCCATAGCGCCGTCTCCAGCAGCTTGGCGACACTCACGTTCACCCGGTAGTCCAGAAGACGCGAAATCCCCCGAAACCATGGAGGTTCGGGGGATTCCACGCCTGCGAGCCTAGCTAAAGGAGCGAGGACGGCGGGGTGAACCGGTCGCCGTATTCGGCGGCCAGTTCCTTGGCCCGCGCCACGAAGGCCTGCTGGCCCACGCCGTGCGGGCCCTCATAGCCGACGATGAACTGCGCGGTTCCGCCGGTCCAGGCCGGGTAGCCGATGCCCATGATCGCGCCGATGTTGGCGTCGGCGGTCGAGGTCAGCACGCCCTCGTCGAGGCACTTCTGGGTCTCCAGCGCCTCGGCGAACAGCATCCGGTCGATCATGTCCTGCAGCGGCGGGGTGGAGCTGCCCGAGTTGAACGTCTCCCGCAGGCCCGGCCACAGGCCGGTGCGCTTGCCGTCGACGTACTCGTAGAAGCCGGCCCCCTTGAGGCGCGACGGACGGCCGAGCTCGATCATCTTCTCGACGACCGTCTCGTTCATCTGCTTCTCGTAGGTTCCGCCGGCCGCCTCGATGCCCTCGCGGGTGGCGATGGCGATCTTCTGCATCAGCTCGAGGTTGAGCTCGTCGCAGAGCTGCAGCGGAGCGGCGGGGTAGCCGGCCTGCAGGCCGGCCTGCTCGATGCTGGCCGGCTCCACGCCCTCACCGAGCATCATCAGCGCCTCGTTGACGAAGGTGCCGATCACGCGGGAGGTGTAGAAGCCGCGACTGTCGTTGACCACGATCGGGGTCTTCTTGATCGCCAGCACGTAGTCGAACACCCGGGCCAGCGCCTCGTCGGAGGTCTTCTCCCCGCGGATGATCTCCACCAGCGGCATCTTGTCGACGGGTGAGAAGAAGTGGATGCCGATGAAGTCCTCCTGGCGCTTCACGCCGGTCGCCAGACCGGTGATCGGCAGGGTGGAGGTGTTGGACCCCAGCAGCGCGTTGGGCTCGACGATGTCCTCGATCTCCTGGAAGACCTTGTGCTTGAGCTCCTGGCTCTCGAACACTGCCTCGATCACGAAGTCGACACCCTTGAGGTCGGCCGCGTCGCCGGTCGGGGTGATCTTGTCCAGCAGCGCCTTGGACTTCTCCGCGGTGGTGCGGCCGCGCTCCAGCGCCTTGGCCTCGAGTTTCTCCGAGTAGCCCTTGCCCTTCTGCGCCGCTTCCAGGCTGACGTCCTTGAGCACCACGTCGTAGCCGGCCTTGGCCGACACGTAGGCGATGCCCGCGCCCATCATCCCGGCACCGAGCACACCGATCTTGCGGATCGGGGTCTGGCCGATGCCGTCGGGCCGGCTGCCGCCGCCGTTGATGTGCTGCAGGTCCAAGAAGAACGCCTGGATCATGTTCTTGGCGACCTGGCCGGTGACCAGCGAGGTGAAGTACCGGCTCTCGATGCGGCTGGCGGTGTCGAAGTCCACCGCCGCGCCCTCGACCGCGGCGGCCAGGATGGCCCGCGGCGCCGGCATGTTGGCCCCCTTGAGCTGCTTGCGCAGCAGGGCCGGGAACGACGGCAGGATCGCCGCCAGCGCCGGGGTGGACGGGGTGCCACCGGGCATCTTGTAACCCTTGGCATCCCACGGCTGGGTGTGGGCATCCGGGTTGGCCTTGATCCAGGCCTTGGCGGCCGGCACCAGCTCCTCGACGGTCGGCAGCACCTCGTCGACCAGGCCGATCTCCTTGGCCTTGGCCGGCTTGAACCGGGTGCCCTGGGCCAGCACGTTCATGAACGCGTTCTGGATGCCCAGCATGCGCACCGTGCGGGTGACGCCGCCGCCGCCGGGCAGCAGGCCCAGGGTGACCTCGGGCAGGCCGAGCTGGCTGCCCTTGACGTCCGCGGCGATGCGGTGATGGCAGGCCAGCGCGATCTCCAGGCCGCCTCCCAGCGCCGCGCCGTTGATGGCGGCGACGACCGGCTTGCCCAGGGTCTCCAGGGCGCGCAGGTCGGCCTTGATGTTCTCCACCTGGTCGAAGGCCTGCTGAGCCTCGGCCGGGCCGACGTTGATCATCGCCTTGAGGTCGCCGCCGGCGAAGAAGGTCTTCTTCGCGCTGGTGATGACCACACCGGTGATCGAATCCTTCTCCGCCACAAGGCGTTGCACCGCGTTGTGCATGGACTCGCTGTAGTGCTCGTTCATCACGTTGGCCGACCCGGTCGGGTCGTCCAGGGTCAGCGTGACGATGCCGTCAGCGTCCTTGTCCCACTTGATGGTGTTCTCTGCCATTTTTGAAAAACCCTCTCAGACGCGCTCGATGATGGTGGCGACGCCCATGCCACCGCCGATGCAGAGTGTGATCAGAGCGCGGCGGGCACCCCGGCGCTCCAGTTCGTCGACCATGGTGCCGGTGATCATCGCGCCGGTGGCGCCCAGCGGGTGGCCCATGGCGATGGCGCCACCGTTGACGTTGAGCTTCTCATCCGGGATCTTCAGGTCCTTCTGGAACTTCAGCACCACGGAGGCGAACGCCTCGTTGAGCTCGAACAGGTCGATGTCGTCGACGGTCAGCCCGGCGCGGTCGAGCACTCGCTGGGTGGCCGGGGTCGGCCCGGTGAGCATGATGACCGGGTCGGCGCCGCTGGTGGCGGCCGCCACGATGCGGGCCCGCGGGGTCAGCCCCTGCTCCTTGCCCGCCTTTTCGCTGCCGACCAGCACCAGCGCGGCACCGTCGACGATGCCGGAGCTGTTGCCGCCGGTGTGGACGTGGTTGATCTTCTCGACGAAGTGGTACTTCTGCAGCGCCACGTCGTCGAAGCCGCCCATCGCGCCGATACCGTCGAACGCGGTCTTGAGCTTGCCCAGCCCCTCGATGGTGGTGTCGGGCCGCATGTGCTCGTCGTGGTCGAGAACGACCAGGCCGTTCTGGTCGCGCACCGGCACCACGGACTTGGCGAAGTAGCCGCCTGACCAGGCCGCGGCGGCCAGCTGCTGGCTGCGCAGCGCGTAGGCGTCGACGTCATCACGCGAGAAGCCCTCGATGGTGGCGATCAGGTCGGCGCCGATACCTTGCGGCACGAACCCGATCTGGTAGTTGGTGTCGGGGTCGCTGGCCCAGGCGCCGCCGTCGGAGCCCATCGGCACCCGGCTCATCGACTCCACGCCGCCGGCGAGCACCAGGTCGTCGAACCCGGCTTTGACCTTGGCGGCGGCGGTGTTGATGGCCTCCAGGCCGGAGGCGCAGAACCGGTTGAGCTGCACGCCACCGGTGGTCTCGGGCATGCCGGCGGCCAGCATCGCGGTGCGGGCGATGTCGCCGCCCTGGTCGCCGACCGGCGACACCACGCCGAACACGGCGTCGCTGATCTGGTTGACGTCCAGATCCGGGTAGCGGGTGCGGAGCTCGTCGACCAGGCCGACGGCCAGGCTGACCGGCTTGATCTCGTTCAGCGCCCCGTTGCGCTGCTTGCCGCGCGGGGTGCGAATGGCCTCGTAGATGAAGGCTTCTTCGGACATGATGAGAGTTCCTCTTCAGTGTTCGATGCGGATTGTTCGATTTCGTCTGCTGGGAGCGTAGACCTCTGCCTCCCACCCTAACAGGGCGGCCTATCAACCGGATGGTTGGGCAGCTCCCCCGCCGAGTGCGAAGTTGCGTTCACGCTCGGGTCGAGCGTGAACTGGGCTTCACGTTGGACAAGCTCGGGCACGCTTTAGGCTCGGCATCCATGACGGTGTCGCGGTTACGGCCCTATGCCACCACGATCTTCGCCGAGATGTCGGCGCTGGCCGCGCGGATCGGCGCGGTCAACCTCGGTCAGGGCTTCCCCGACGAGGACGGGCCGCGCGCCATGCTCGAGGCCGCCCGGGCCGCGATCACCGACGGCATCAACCAGTACCCGCCCGGTCCCGGAATCCCCGCGCTGCGCGAGGCCGTCGCCGGCCAGCGCAGCCGGCACTTCGGGATCGACTACGACCCGGACACCGAAATCCTGGTGACGGTCGGGGCCACCGAGGCCATTGCCGCCGCGGTGCTCGGCCTGGTCGAGCCGGGCTCAGATGTGCTGCTGCTCGAGCCGTTCTACGACTCTTATTCGCCGGTGGTGGCCATGGCCGGGGCGCGGCGGGTCAGCGTGCCGCTGGTTCCCGACGGCCGCGGCTTCGCATTGGATGTCGACGCACTGCAGCGCGCGGTCACGCCGGCGACCCGCGCGCTGATCGTCAACTCACCGCACAACCCGACCGGCATGGTGTTCACCGAGTCCGAGCTGGCGGCGATCGCCCGGATCGCGGTAGAGGCCGATCTGCTGGTGATCGCCGACGAGGTCTACGAGCACCTGGTCTTCCCGGGGCCCCAACGGCGGGCGCACCTGCCGTTGGCCGGGTTCGAGGGCATGGCCCAGCGCACCGTCACCATCTCCAGTGCGGCGAAGATGTTCAACTGCACCGGCTGGAAGATCGGCTGGGCCTGCGGGCCGGCGGAGCTGCTGGCCGGGGTGCGGGCCGCCAAGCAGTACCTGAGCTATGTCGGCGGGGCGCCGTTCCAGCCGGCGGTGGCGTTGGCGCTCAACACCGAGGACGCCTGGGTGGCGACGCTGCGCGCGACGATGCAGGCCCGCCGGGACCGGCTCGCCGCCGGGCTGGCAGGAGTCGGCTTCGAGGTGCACGACAGTTTCGGCACCTATTTCCTGTGCGCCGACCCGCGGCCGCTGGGCTATGACGACAGCACGGCGTTCTGCGCCGAACTGCCGCATCGGGCCGGGGTGGCGGCGATCCCGCTGTCGGCGTTCTGCGTGCCCGCGGCCGAAGCCGCAGCTCCCGAGGTCTGGAATCACTTGGTGCGCTTCACTTTTGTCAAACGTGAAGACACTCTCGACGAGGCGATCCGCCGTCTGGCGGTGCTGCGGGACGGGCCGATCACGACCCGCTAGGGGTCTCGTCGCCCATCACCCGCTCCCGCAGCCGCTCGGTGGCGGTGGCCAACACCACCTTGCTGGCGCGCCGGACCAGAAACGCCGGAATCGGCCCTGCCGGTTCGACGGTGATGTCGAAGCGCACCCGGGTGCTGTCCGGGCCTTCCCGGATCAGGGTGTACTCGACGTGCTGGGCGTGCTGCTGCGCTGTCGCCTTGGCATCCCAGACCATCCAGTCCGGACCCCAGTGGTACTCCAGAATCTCCTTGTCCACCAACCCCAGAACCTTGATGGTGGCACGGACGTGGTGGGGACGGCCGTCCTCGTAGGTGTCGAGGATCTCCACCCGCTTGTGCACCGGGGACCAGGACACCAAGTCAGCCACATCGGCCAGCGCGTCCAGAATCTTCTCCGGCGGCGCCTCAATCACAATTTCCCGCGATGCTCGAACAGCCACTGCCCCGAGCCTAGCCGGGTGACCAGCCCCCGGCGGGGTTTCACCGAACCGAAGTCAGCGGCCCTTTTTGACCTTGAGCACCTGGGTGCGCAGGCCGTCGGTGGCGGTCTTCATGCCGCCCTTGAGGGTGTTCTTGAGCAGGAACCCCGGGATCGGGATCGACGGGTCGACCTCCATGTCGAAGCGGACCTTGGTCGCCTCGCCCTGCGGGGTCAGGGTGTACTTGGCGTCCTGCGCCTTGAGTTGACCGGCCGACACCAGCGTCCAGCCGACACTGTCGGAGGTCCAGCTGTATTCGACCACCTGCTCGTCGGTCAGACCGGCCGCCTTGATCCTCATCCGCACCCGGCGCGGCCGGCCGTCGTCATAGGTGTCGAGCACCTCGGCGGACTGGTACTGCGGGGACCAGGACGGGACGGACTCGACGTCGGCAAGGACATCGAAGATCTCCTCCGGGCTGGCCTCGATGACCACTTCGCGGGAATCCTTGACTGCCATGGCTGGCAACGATAGTCAGCCGTGCGGCGGTGCGCGGGGAATTTGCCCCGGACGGAGGTGTCCCGGCCAGCCGGCGGCGGTGGCACGATGGAGGTCATGCATGTGACCGCGCGCATCGCCGCACCCCTGCTGGCCGCCGTTGCGCTGGCCGGCGCGCCCGCCGCACACGCCGACGACGCCAGCTATCTGGCGAAGGTCAACGCATCGCCGGTGCCGATCCCGATCGCCGATCAGGTCAAGGTGACCTCGGGGCACTACATCTGCGCCCAGTTGCGGATGTACGGCCACACCGGGACCTACCGGGCCGGGATCTCGCCGGGGGATCTGGTTCGCCAGCTGACCAACACCTTTTACTACAGCCCCGAAGCCGCCGACGTCCAGATCGCCGCGGCGCAGTCCGAGCTCTGCCCGGAGACGTTGCGCCCCTGAGGATTTAGCCGAGGCCGAACCCGGCGCCCGGACCGCCCTTGGCGTTGATGTCGTCGAGGATCTCCTTGAAAGTCACAATTCCCGGCCCGGACTGGTCCAGCGGTGCGACCGGCACGGATCCGTCACGGACCATGCCGATGAGCAGGTTATCGATGGTGATCGGCGAGCCGTCATCGCCGGGTTGCCACCACTCCTCGGCCGGGTCCCCGGCGCCCGTTGCGACATCGAAACAGTTGAGGCCGCTGCCCCGGCCGAGTTTGCACGCCTGCTTCGCCGCCACGGGTTCCGACGCGGCGGGCTCGGGCTGCGGTCCGGCGGGCTCCGGGCCGGCAGGTTCCGGGACGCCAGGTTCCAGGCCGGCCGGGGCCGGGTCGGTGGGATCCGGGTCGGCGGGGCCGAGGCCGTAGATCCCAAAGCCTTCGTAGTCGGCGATCGGCTTCACCTTGGCCGGATCGAAGTCGATCACCGCATAACCGAGACCCTCGTCGGCGGCCACCACCGTGCCCACGGTGCCGTGGTCTTCGGCTCCCTCTGCGACGACCGGCGAGCCGGGTACGCCACAGTGCACCGAGGTGAAGCCGATCAGCCGGCCGACGCTGTCGTGGCCGATGGCGGCCAGCGTGCACAGGGTGTCGTCATCGAGCGTGATGGCGGCGCCGCCGCCGAGCAGAATCTTGGCATCGGCTGCAGCTGCGCCGGCGGACAGCCCGATGGAGGCGATCAGCGCGGCAGCGGTGACCGCGGCCGTTCGCCGGGGAGATACACGGTGCACAGCGGCCCAGTCTATGGCTCGACTGCGGTCGAACCGCAGCCGAAACGCTGCCGAGCGCGTACGGTCGAGCATGAGCCGCTTCATTGTCAGCGGTGGTTCACCCAGACTCGCGGGCGATCCCACGGGCAATTGTGATTCCTCCGCCTGTCCGCAGCCGCGGGCCAAACGAATCGTGAAGGAACCCTCCCGTGAATTGTGAACTGTGGTGTCCGCAGGGGCAGCTGCCATGAGCCACCCGATCGGCGGCACCCGCCAGGCCCGCCCCATCCGGCTCACGGTGGCTCGGGAACTGGGCGGCGACATCGACGGCGCCTGGTGGCCGCGTGCCGATCGGATCACCCGTGAATTGCCCGAGCTTGTCGCGCTGCTGACACCCCGGCTCGGTGAGATCACCGGCATCAACGTCAACTGGTCGCCGCTGCAGCGACCACCGGACCTCAACTGGCCGGGCTGGGAGAGCAAACGCCAGCACGTGATGACCGTCAGCGGCATGCAGGCATGCGTGAACCTGTTGGTGATCTCGTATGCGACGCACAGTGCGCTGGCCATGATGGTGATGCGCTGCGCCGCGAACCTGCCTATCGAGGCGGCGGACCAGAACAAGCCCGTGTGCCTGACGGCCGGCTCGATTCTGCGCTCCGCCCGGCGACAACGTGAGGCCGCCTGCGGAACCTAGTCTTGGCCGGCCGAGGAGGATGAGATCTGGTGGCCAGGGCCGGGATCGAACCGGCGACCTTCCGCTTTTCAGGCGGACGCTCGTACCAACTGAGCTACCTGGCCGGAAGGCACATGTGCCTCGCCGTGTGAAGCGACCCTGACGGGACTTGAACCCGCGACCTCCGCCGTGACAGGGCGGCGCGCTAACCAACTGCGCCACAGGGCCTTGCTCTTCGCTCCGCGTCCCCGCGATGCGAGTACCCCCTACGGGATTCGAACCCGCGCTACCGCCTTGAAAGGGCGGCGTCCTAGGCCGCTAGACGAAGGGGGCCAGAACCGAATCTCTCCGGGGACTCGCAACGTGGTCACGTTGGGAGCTTCGCTAGCTTAGGGCACGGCGGGCCCAATCCTCAAACGCGGGCTCGATCGGGAAGGCAGTATTCTGTTCCGGCACGGCCCCTATAGCTCAGTTGGTAGAGCTACGGACTTTTAATCCGCAGGTCGCAGGTTCGAGCCCTGCTGGGGGCACCTCATCGTCGTGGTCGTCGCGGCGCCGCCGTCGCATCGCCGATCAACTGTTGTGACGCTTGTCATACGGCCGGGCCGGGTAGCTCCGCACTCAGGTAGGTCAGATCGCCGAATGCCACCGCCAGCGGATCGTCGCCGTACTCCAGGCCGGCCTCGGCGTAGAGCTCGGTGACCTGTCGGCCCGCCACCGTCCAGCCCGCCGCCGTCAGGTAGTCGACGATGTGGTTGCGTTCGCCGTGGTAGATCAGCTCGCCGATCTCGACCTCGCAGCCGATGGATTGCAGCTTCTCTCGGTGCTCGCGCCACTCCGGCCCGGAGAACACCGAGGTGTCCTGAATGAATTCGCAGGCCAACCGGCTGCCCGGTGCGCTGAGGCCGGTGATGGTGTCGAACAGCGTGTCTTGGGCGTCGGGCTGCAGATAGACGAGCAGGCCCTCGGCGCTCCACACGGTGGGAGCCTGCGGGTCGAAGCCGGCGGCCCGCAGCGCGGCCGGCCAGTCGTCGCGCAGGTCGACGGCCACCGTGCGGCGCTCGGTGGTCGGCTCGGCGCCCAGACCGGCCAGGGTGGTGGTCTTGAAGTCGATGACCTGCGGCAGGTCGACCTCGTAGACCACGGTGCCGGCCGGCCAGGCCAGCCGGTAGGCGCGGGAATCCAGCCCGGCGGCGAGGATGACGGCCTGGCGGATGCCGCCCTGCGTGGCGGACTGGAAGTGCTCGTCGAAGAAGCGGGTGCGCACACCCATGCCGTGGCCCATCCGGACCGGATCGAAGTCGTCGCCTTCGGGGAACGCGATGTCGCCGTCCACCATGCGGGTGAAGAAGTCGATGCCGACGGCACGTACCAGCGGCGCCGCGAACGGGTCGTTGATCAGTTTGTCCGGTCCGGTCGTGGCCAGCGCGCGCTGCGCCGCCACCATGGTCGCGGTCGCTCCCACACTGCTGGCCAGGTCCCAGCTGTCACTGTCCGAACGCGTCATCAACCGTTCCTTCCGATTTCTCCATCAACCAAACTATCTAGACAGGCTACCGACTGTCGCTGTGCTGGGACACTACGCCGCCGGCGACGACGGTCAGCGCGACCATGTCAGCCTCGAGCGCGGCCAGTGCCTCGGCCGGACCGGCGGCCAGCAGACACAGGTCGCCGGGTTCACCGGGCACGATCCGGCGCGGTACCGCGGGCCGGTCGGCTCGACCGGTGAACATCGCCAGTGCGGCACGCGCCGATACCCGCTCGGCCGGGCCCAACACCACGCTGCTCGGCGTGCTCCTATGCACCGCCGCGCGCATGGCCGCCCAGGGATCACCGTCACCGAAGGGCGTGTCGGTCGACAGCGCCACCGCAATCCCGTTGTCCCGCAACGACGCCAGCCGCCACAGCTCGTGCTGGCGGTGGGGCTCGACGGCGGCCAGGTAGTCGTCGCCGCGTTCGGCGACGAAGTTGGGCTGGGTGATCACGGTGATGCCGAGCGCGGCGAGGTCGGCCAGCCGATCATCGGGCACCACCGCTGCGTGTTCGATGCGATCGTCGCGATGCACCCCGGCGGACTGCCATGCCGCGATCGCCACGGTGAGCTGGGCATCGGTGACACAGTGCAGTG
Organism: Mycolicibacter terrae; assembly: GCF_010727125.1. Taxonomy (NCBI): domain Bacteria; kingdom Bacillati; phylum Actinomycetota; class Actinomycetes; order Mycobacteriales; family Mycobacteriaceae; genus Mycobacterium; species Mycobacterium terrae. Next base: position 3,482,364 of record NZ_AP022564.1, read on the forward strand.
CCACGCCGTGGTCGCGGATGTGGTTGTCGCACAGCATTTTCGCCAATGCATCCAGGTCCAGGCGAGCATCGTCGAGGATGATCTTGGCCGGCCCGACGGTGACCCCGGGTGCCGGGGCGGTCCCGGCGGGCGCCAGGCAGTGCAGGCGTTGCAGCAGCTCGCCGCGACCGCGCGCCGCGGCGAACGCGGCGAGATCGACGTCGCCGTGGCCGGGGGTGGCCTCGGTGATCCCGGTGACACCCCGGGCGGCCAGTTGGCGGCTCAATGCCGTCAGCGACGGCTCGCGTTGCGGCAGCCGCGGCGCCGGGTCGCCGTGGGCGCGCAGCAGCCGGCCGTCCGCGTGGCCGGCCATCCCGATTCGGGCCAGGCCGGCGGAGTTGAGCACCCACAGCGCGCCGCTGCGGTGCGCCACCCGCACCGGAAGCTCAGGGCAGAATCGGTCCAGCAGTGCGGCATTGAGCTCTCCGGCGACCGACTCGTGGTAGCCGTAGCCCCGCACCCAGCCATCGGGATCAGCGGTCGCGCTCCGCAGCGCGGCGGCCAGGTCATCGACGGTGCGCACCTGCGGGGGCCCCAGACGCACCGAATCCAGCGCCGCGGCCGCCGAGCGCAGATGCAGGTGGTGATCGTGCAGCCCGGGGATCGCCGTGGCGTGGTGCGCGTCGAGCACGTCTTCGCCGCGGCGCGCGTCCAGCCGGGGCGCGACCTCGGCGATGGTGTCGCCGAGGCGCACATCGACCACCGACCCGTCCAGCAACACCGCGCGCTGGATCAGCACCGTGACACCAACTCGCCGACCCGTGCGTTGTCGGCCCCCAACCGCGGGCCGACGCCCTCAATGCGCGGGCACCCCGGCGGCGACGCCGGCTGCGCACCGCCGCGATGCAGCGGCAGCGCGGCATAGCCGGCGGCGACGGCGGCCAGGGCGAAGGTGATGACCTCGCCGCCGCCGCGGGCCAGCGCGTCGAGCACCGCACCGGCCGCCTCGATGCCGGTCAGCGGGTCGGCGATGGCGTCGCCGCAGAACACCGGGTCCGCAGCCCCGTCGAAGCCCACCAGCCCGCCCGCCACCGCGGCGTCGTCACCGAAGCCGGGAGATCCGGCGTCGTGCGCGGTGATCTGCAGCCAGACTCTGCCCGGCCGGCCCGCCACGTCGAGCGGCCCCAGTCCCCGCCGGGCCAATGCCGCGGGCCGCGACCCTTCCAGCACCACGTCGGCCGCTGCCAGCAGCCGGGCAAGAAACGCGGCGTCCCGATCGAAATCGAGGGCGCACGAAAGCTTCCCGGCGTTCATCCAGTCGAAGAACGCGCGGTCCCCGGCGCGGGTTCCGTCCGGTCGGGACGGGCTTTCCACCTTGATCACCGTGGCGCCGGCCTGCGCCAGCAGTTGCCCGCACAGCGGCCCGGCCCACAGCGAGGTCAGGTCGACGACCAGCGCGCCGCGCGGTCCGCGGCCCGGCCCCGAAGGCCCGGCCCGGCGGATCAGAGGTGGCGCGGGATCGGCCTCGCCCAGCGTGGCGGCGGGGAGATCGAGCAGTCGCGCCCGGGCCACCACGTCGGCCGCCGGTTTGTCGGCCGCCCAGCCGGCGATGGCCCCCCACGGCTCGCCGGGGCCCTCGGCTTCGATCAGGGCGGGCACGGCGTCGATGTCGTCGGGGCGCGACAGGGTGAGCGCCCACCAGCCGTCGGCGGCGCCCAGCAGTCGGGAGGCTCCGCCGGCCGAGACGCGGCCGGCGCGGGTCCAGCCCCGCAGCGCAGCGCGCCCGGCCAGCAGGATCGCGGCATCGGCTTCGAGGCCCGCCGCGGCGTTGATGCGTCGGATCACCTCCCCCGCGCGCTGCAGCACCGCGGCGCGGGAGAAATCCGGCGGGCCGTCGGGCGCACCGGTCAGCCAGGCCAGCCCGGATGCGCCCCAGCCGATCACCGGGTCCGCTACGGGCACGACCAGGCCTCGGCCGAGACCTCGTCGACCAGCCCCCACCGCTGGGCGGTCGTCGCGCCGATGGTGCGTCCGGACAGGATAAGATAGGCGGTGCGCCACCGCCCGATGCGGCGAGTGACGCTGACGGTGCCACCGGCGCCCGGTATCAACCCGAGGTTCAGCTCCGGCAGGCCCAGCACCGCCTCCGGGTGGGCTCGCACCCGACCGCAGAAGGCGGCCATCTCCAGTCCGCTGCCGAGCACCTGGCCGTGGATGTCGGCGCGGCAGCGCGCGCCGAGCCGGGCGGTCAGGGTGTCCAGCGCCAGTGCGGGGCTGTAGCGGGTGCGGGCCAGGTGGGCGCTGGGCACATCGGTGAAGCCGCCGAACTCGGCGAGATCGCCGCCGCTGCAGAACGACCGCCCGGTACCGGCCAGCACCACCTCGTCGATCGAGGTGTCGGCCTCGGCGACGGCCAGCCCGTCGAGCAGGGCGGCGCGCATCGCGTTGCTGAACGCGTTGTGCCGCTCCGGCCGGTTCAACCGCAGCCGCAAGGTGTCGCCGTCGCGGTCGATCAGCACCGGGTCGCTCGCATCCGGCGCCGTGGCCGGGCCCCGCTCGGCCAGCCAGCCGGCGAACTCCGGGCCGGCCTGCAGCACCGAGTAGGCCAGGGATTCGGTGACCACTCCGGCGAACGCCGTTGCGCCCGGATCGATCGCCCGCAGCACGTCGTCGCAGATCGCCGCCGAGTGTGGGCGGCGCCGGCACCGCTCGGCGATGTCGGCGAGCGTCTCGCTCACCGACCCGACGGTGATCACCCGGCGATCGGCCACCTCGGCTTCCGAGAGGGTGAAGCTGGCGCGCTCCAGCCAGTGCTCGGCGTGCTCGCTGTCGAATCGGGCGCCCGTCGCGATGACGATCCCGGCGCCGGGCTGGGCGTCGGGTGCCGTCTCGAGGCCGACCACGCTGATCATGACGCACGTCAGCGTACCCAGGACGGCCGCGCGACCCTGCTCCGGACGGTAGCGGAACTACCCTAAAATGATAATGTCGTTCTCATTCACGACGCACCACGGGGAGCCAAGCGGTGAGCATTTCGTTGTTGCTGGAAATGGCGGTGTCCGCCGATCCGGACCGGGTCACCGTCGTCTCGGACACGACCCGCTACACCACCGCCGAGCTCAACGCCCTCGCCGACGCCGGGGCCGGCGTGATCGACGAGACCGGCGCACGCAGTGTGGCCTACGTCGGGATGGGCGGAGACCTGCTGCCGTTGCTGCTGTTCTCCGCGGCACGGGCCGGGCAGCCCTTCGCCCCGCTGAACTACCGGCTCAGCGGGCAGGCGCTGCGCGAGCTGATCGGCCGACTGCCGCAACCGCTGCTCGTCGTCGACAAGGAATACCTCGACCTGGTCGGCGAGGCGGGCGGGATCGCCGTCGCGGTCATGGACTCCGACACCTTCTGCGCCCGGGCCCGCACCACCACCCCCGCGGTGCAGTGGCCGGACCCCGACGACGTGGCGGTCGTGCTGTTCACCTCGGGCACCACCTCGGCGCCCAAAGCCGTTGAGCTGACCCACAACAACCTGACCAGCTACGTGACCGGCACGGTGGAGTTCGGCTCGGCCGATCCCGAGGACGCCGCGCTGATCTGTGTTCCGCCGTACCACATCGCCGGTGTCGGAGCGGCGCTGAGCAACCTCTACGCCGGACGCAAGTCGGTCTATCTGCGCCGCTTCAGCGCCGCCGAGTGGATCCGGTTGGTCAGGACCGAGGCGGTGACCACCGCGACCGTGGTCCCGACGATGCTCGAGCGCATCGTCACCGAACTGGAAGCCGGACCGGCCCCGCTGCCCACCCTGCGCAACCTGGCCTACGGTGGCTCCAAGGTGGCCCTGCCGCTGGTGCGCCGGGCGCTGGACCTGCTCCCCGAGGTCGGCTTCGTCAACGCCTACGGCCTGACCGAGACCAGTTCGACCGTCGCGGTGCTCACCCCCGAAGACCACCGCACCGCTTATGCGTCCACCGACGAGGCCGTGCGCAAGCGGTTGGGGTCGGTCGGTCGCCCGGTTCCCGGCATCGAGGTCGTCATCCGCGACGACGACGGCCTACCGGTCGCCGCCGGAGTGCCCGGCGAGTTGTTCGTCCGGGGCGAACAGGTCTCCGGCACCTACACCGGCATCGGGTCGGTGCTCGACGCCGACGGCTGGTTCCCGACCCGCGATCTTGCCGTGCTGGACAGCGAGGGCTACCTGTTCATCGTCGGCCGCTCCGATGACACCATCATCCGCGGCGGCGAGAACATCGCCCCCGCCGAGATCGAGGACGTGCTGGTCGAGCACCCCGAGGTGCGCGAGGTCGCGGTGGTCGGCGCCCCGGATCCGGAGTGGGGCCAGATCATCGTCGCGTGCGTGGTTCCGGCAGCGGGTGCATCGCCCGACCCCGACGCGCTGCGCGAGTATGTTCGGGCACAGCTGCGCGGATCCCGCACGCCGGATCGGATCGTCTTCCGGGCGGAGCTGCCCACCACCCCGACCGGCAAAGTGCTACGCCGGGAGCTCGTGAACGAACTGCAAACAGTGAATGCCGAAGGGGCGCAATGATCAAGTCCGGTACCCGTCTGAAGAGTCAGGTGTGCGACACCCAGGTCATCGTGGTGAAGACCGCCGACAGCCTCGATGATCTGCGCGCCGGCGGCGCCGCGATGGTGCCGCTGGACGCCGATGCCTCCGGCGGCGCGGCCTTGGACCCCGACTTCGCCGGCGGCTCGATGATGGGCAAGCGCTACGTCGACGACGCCGGCGCCGAAGTGCTGGTCACCAAGGCCGGTGCCGGCACGCTGAGCATCGGCACCGTACCGATGGCCATCAAGGAAGCCAAACCGCTGCCGGCCAGCGACTGACCGGCAGGGCAGGCTTGCTCAGGCCTGCTCCGGCACCGGCCGGAAGAACACCGCCAGCTGGCCCAGCCCGCCGGCCAGGCCGAGCCCGGCCGCGATCAGCAGGCCGGTCCACCCGTCGCACCAGTTGTGCCCGAACAGCAGGTGGTCCAGGCTGAGCTGCCCGGCCCCGAGCATGGCGATGCCGACCGCGACGGCCGCCAGCACCAGGTTGTACTCCCACCCGCTGTTGACGATGAAGAAGCCGTTGGCCCGGTGCACGGTCCAGGCCGCCACCAGCATCAGGGCGACGAAGCCCGCCGCGGGAATCGGCGTGAGCAGACCGGCGGCCAGGCCCAGCCCGGCGGCGATCTCGGTTCCGGCGGCCATCCGGGCGTGGAAGGTGCCCGGCCGCATACCGATGCTGTCGAACCAGCGTGCCGTCCCGGCGATCCGGCCGCCCGCGAAGATCTTGTTGTAGCCGTGCGCAGCCATGGTCAGGCCGAGGCACAGCCGCACGATCAACAGTGCTACGTCGTAAGCGGTCATCGAATGGTTTCTCCTTCGGCGCGGTCTTCTTGGTCATCGTGCTGATCGGCAACGCGGATCATGTGCTGCAACCGGCCGACGAAGACCGGCGGGTAGACGCCGACGCCGGCCCGGGTGATCCAGTCGGCGGCGAATTCGGGTTGGCCGATCCACCGTCCGGCGTCGACTTCGGCCACCTCCTCGGAGGCCTGCTGCAGCATGAACACCTCACGGGGATTGTCGAAAGCCTGGTATATCAAGACTTTCTGGATGCCCGCCGCGGTGAAATCCTCGGCGGTGGCATGCACGTGGGCGATCAGCGCCTCGGCGTCGACGACTTCGGCCACCGCCGCCACCACCACCCCCGGCGGTTCGGCCGACGACAATTGCGGATCGGCGAAATCGATGCGCTCAGCCAGCGAACCGGCGAAGACGGCCGGGATGTCGTGGACGCCGACGGCGTCGAACCAGCCCATGAAGGCCTCGTCGCGCAGCAGGTCGACCACCGGCTGCGCGGCGCGGATCGACATCACCGCCAGCACCCGGCCGGGATCGACCGCGGAGGTGTAGACGAGGACGCGGCGGGCACCCAGGTGAGCCAGGTTGTCGCGGTGGCGCTGCAACAGCGGCCAGACCCTGGCCGGATCGGGGACCCGATAGTCCGTCACCAGCACCAGGGAGCGCGACGACTCGGGCACGTTCTCTCCTCCAGGCGCGACGGCGCCCGTCAGCTGGCCGGGCTCAGGTCCATCGCGACTGACGGACACGCCGCCGGCCCGCAGCGAAACTTCTCGATGTGGGCCGATCCGGAGCGGGCGGCCGCCGGGTCGACGCCGGCCGCCCGCAACGCCTGGGCCTTGAACGCGCGAGCCGCCGCGCTGAGCCGGTGCTGCCGGGCGTCGACGTCGCGACGCAGTTCGGCGGGCACCGCTCCCCATAGCGTCACCTCGGTGCTGCTGTGCTCCAGCGCGTCGAGCACGCCCTGCCGCACTTGGGCGTGGCCGTCGAACATCTCGGCGCAGACCGCGATCGTCTGAGGGTGCGGCCAGTGCTCCCACTGTTTGAGCACCGACGCCAGGTCCAGAACGCGGGCCCCGAGGATCTGCAGAGGACGGGTGTCGGTGTCGTCCAGGGCGTCGAGGATCATCACGGTGACGTCCCACCCGGCCGTCGCGCGGTCGTAGAGCCAGCCGCCGGCGGCGGTGACGACGTCGAGGACGCTGCGGCCGACGACGTCGAACCGGTAGCGCATCTCCGGGTCGCCGGTCACCGGTGTCCGTCCTGTACCGGCGGAGCGAAGTCGCGCGCCAGTGTTTCCGTGTACGCCGTGAACACCTCGGTCAGAGGTATTGAAGGGTCCAGAAGCCATGACATCTCCATTCCGTTGATAAAGGCGAGAATCTCGGCGGCCTTGATGCCCGCGTCGAAATCTGCGCGGTAGCGGCCGGCGTCCTGGCCGCGCCGGATCAGGTCGGCGACGATGTCCAGCGCGGCGCGGTAGCGCTTGAGCATCCGGTCGTGCAGTGGCGCCTCGGGCAGGACGTTCTCCGCGAGCAGCACGGTGAACGTCCCGACCAGTTCGGGCGCCCGGGTAAAGCGTTCGGCCACCCGCTCAATCTGCTCGATGAGGTCGCCGTCGCGGTCGGCGTGGGAATCGTCATCGGCGTCGCGGGCGTCGAGCACCGCGTGCAGCAACTGTTCCTTGGACGCGAAGTGGTGCAGCAGACCGGCCGCGCTGACACCGGCGTTGCGAGCGATCTGCGCCAGCGAGGTATTGCGCCAGCCGTTGCGCGCCAGCAGGTGTTCTGCCGCCAGCAGGATCCGCTGCCGGCGGTCCTCCCCTTTGGCGAGCAGTGTGGCGTACGGCCGTGGTGAGGTCACCGGGCTCCTTCGATCAACCAACCAAGTGAACACACAGTAGGTTGGTTTGCGCGTTGTGACAAGGGTCTCATCGAAGATTCTTTTTGCCGGCCCTCACAGACCCAGCGACTTGGCGATGATCATCTTCATCACCTCGCTGGTCCCGGCATAGATCCGGGCCACCCGCGCATCGGTGTAGAGCCGCGCGATCGGGTATTCCATCATGTAGCCGTAGCCGCCGAACAGTTGCAGGCAGCGGTCGATCACCCGGGCCTGCATCTCGGTGCAGAACAGTTTCACCCGGGCGGCGTCGGCCGCCGACAACTCACCCTCGACGTGTTCGGCGACCGCTCGGTCGAGCATGCACTGGGCGGCCTCGATCTCGGTGGAGACCGCGGCCAGTTCGAATTTGGTGTTCTGGAACGACGCGACCGGGGAGCCGAACACATTGCGGTTCTTCACATAGTCGATGGTGGCGGCCAGCGCCGAGCGGGACTGGGCGACCGAGCCCACGGCGACGGTGAGCCGTTCCTGGGCCAGGTTGTGGCCGAGGTAGCTGAACGCCTCCCCCTCCTCCCCCAGCCGGTTGGCCACCGGAACCCGAACGTCGGTGAACGACAACTCGGCGGTGTCCTGCACCTTGCAGCCCATCTTGTCCAGTTCGCGGCCCCGGGCGAAGCCCGCCATACCGTCCTCGACCACCAGCAGCGTCAGGCCGCGGCGACGGTTGTCGGGGTCGGTGGAGGTGCGCGCCACCACGATCACCAGATCGGCCTGGATGCCGCCGGTGATGAACGTCTTGGCCCCGTTGACGATGTAGTCGTCGCCGTCTCGCTCCGCGGTGGTGCGCATCCCGGCCAGATCCGACCCGGTGCCGGGCTCGGTCATCGCGATCGCGGTGAGCAACGTGCCGGCCGCCAGCCCGGGGAACCAGCGGGCCCGCTGCTCGTCGCTCGCGTAGTGCAGGAAGTACGGCAGGATCACCTCGAGTTGGGTGCGCACCGTGGACAACGTGACCAGCGCGCGCGCCGCCTCCTCCTGCAGCACCACGTTGTAGCGGTAGTCGTCGATGCCGGCGCCGCCGTACTCCTCGGGGATCGCCATGCCGAGCATTCCCAGCGAACCCAGGTGCTCGAACACCGCTCGCGGCATCCGGCCGGCCTTCTCCCACTGCGGATATTCGGGCACCACGTGCTTTTCGACGAAGTCACGGGCCAAGGCCCGAAACGCCTCGTGGTCTTCGGTGAACAGAACACGCTGCATGAGGTGTCCCCTAACCGACCAGCTCGACGATCGTGGCGTTGGCGGTTCCGCCGCCTTCACACATGGTCTGCAGGCCGTAACGAATCCCGTTGTCGCGCATGTGGTGAATCATCCGGATCATCAACACCGCACCGGAGGCGCCGAGCGGATGGCCCAGTGCGATGGCCCCGCCCAGCGGGTTGAGCCGCTCGGCGTCGGCGCCGGTGTCGGCCAACCACGCCAGCGGCACCGGCGCGAAGGCCTCGTTGACCTCGAACACGCCGATCTCGTCGATGCCGAGCCCGGCCCGCTTGAGCACCTTCTCGGTGGCCGGGATAGGCCCGGTGAGCATCAGCACCGGGTCGGCGCCGGTCACCGCGCCGGCCCGGTAGCGCACCAGCGGGGTCAGCCCGCGCCGGGCGGCCTCGTCTTCGCTCATCACCAAAAGCGCTGCGGCGCCATCGGAGATCTGCGAAGAGTTGCCGGCGTGGATCACTCCGTCGTCACGGAAGGCCGGCTTGAGCCCGGCCAGCTTCTCGGCGGTGGTACCCCGTCGGATGCCCTCGTCGGCGTCCACCACGCCGCCGTCGGTCGCCACCGGCATGATCTGATCGCGAAACGCCCCGGCGTCCTGCGCGGCGGCGGCCAGCCCATGTGAGCGCACCGAATATTCGTCGACCCGAGCGCGGTCGAAACCCCATCTCTCGCAGATCATCTCGGCGCCGATGCCCTGATTGAACTGAAATCCGTCATAACGCGCCAGCGCTTTCGGGCCGAACGGTTCCCCGGTGGACCGTGCCGCGCCGAGCGGAACCCGGCTCATCACCTCGACACCGCCGGCGACCACGACATCCTGCTGCCCCGACATCACCGCGTGTACCGCGAAATCGAGCGCCTGCTGACTGGAGCCGCAGGCCCGGTTGACGGTGGTGCCGGGGATGGTCTCCGGCCAGCCCGCGGCCAGCACGGCGTAACGCCCGATATTGCTGGACTGGTCGCCGACCTGCGACACGCAGCCCCACACCACGTCGTCGACGGCCCCCGGGTCGACACCGGTGCGCTGCATCAGCTCGTTCAACACGAGAGCGGACAGGTCCGCGGCGTGCACCCCGGCCAGGCCGCCGTTGCGCTTGCCGACCGGGGTGCGCACCGCCCCGACGATCACTGTTGGTCGCATCTGAACTACTCCGATCTCGTTGGCTTCGCCGGCCATCCGCCGGTGAAGCGCGGCGTCCGTTTCTCGGCGAACGCCGCATACGCTTCCGCGGCGTCTGTCCCGGCGAAATTGACTATCTGGGCGCGTGATTCGTTCATCAAGGCGGCCGGCAGGGTGGTGTCGGCCCCCTGGTTGAGCAGCGCCTTGGTCTGCGCCAGTGCCCGCGGCGGGCCGGCCGCCAACCGGTCGGCGAGGTCGTCGACGAACCCGTCGATCTCCTCGGCCCCCACCACCCAGGTCACCAGGTTCAGTGCCTGGGCTTCGGCGGCGTCGATGGTCTCGGCCAGCAGCGTCAGCCGCTTGGCCTGTTGCAGGCCGACGATCTTGGGCAGCAGCCACGATCCGCCCAGGTCGATCGAGAGCCCCCGCTTCGAGAAGATCTGGCAGAACGTCGATTCCGGCGTCGCGACCACCAGGTCGCAACCCAGGGCCAGATTCCAGCCGGCCCCGACCGCGACGCCGTTCACCTTGGCGACGGTCGGCACCGCCAGCTCGTGCAGGGCCAGCGCGACGTCGGACAGCCGGCGCAGCTTCTCCGCCGGGTGGACCTGCTCGGGGGTGCCGATGTCCGCGCCCGAGCAGAACGCGCCGCCGGCGCCGGTGATTACCAGGGCGCGCAGGTCGCGGTCGTCGGCGGCGTCGCGCAGCGCATCCCGCAGCTCCCGCCACAACCGCGGGTTGATCGCGTTCTTGCGGGCGGGCCGGTTCAGGGTGAGCGTGCGCACGCCGTCGCGATCGCTGCTCAGCAGGACCGGCTCGCCGGCCCCGTCGTGGTGTGCCATCAGCTCCCAGCCTGCCCGATCGCCCCCTGGCCGCGCAGCGCGGCGATGTCGGTGTCGGTGAGACCCAGCTCGCCCAGCACCGCGTCGGTGTGTTCGCCCAGGCCCGGCACCGCCCCCATCGGCGGGTCGTAGCCGGCGATCACCGGGGGCGGCAGCAACGACGGGATCGGTCCGGCGGGCGTGTCGATGCTGCGCCAGCGGTCGCGTTCGGCGAGCTGCGGATGCCCCAGCACGTCGCTGGGCGTGTTGTAGCGGGCGTTGCCGATTCCGGCGGCGTCGGCGGCGTCCTGAATCTTGGCCAGGTCATGGCGGGAACACCAGTCGCCTATCGCCTCGTCCAGGATCGCCCGGTGCGCCACCCGGTCGGCGTTTCCGGCGAACCGCGGGTCCTCGGCCAGATCCTCGCGGCCCAGCAGTTCGCGGGCCAGCCGCTGCCACTCCCGGTCGTTGGTGGTGCCCAGCACCACGGTGTGCCCGTCGGCGGTCGGGTAGGCGCCGTAGGGCGCCACCGCCGGTGAGCTCATCCCCAGCGGCTGCTGGTCGACTCCGGAGTGCCGCGCGTAGGTCAGGTGGTAGCCCATCATCTCGGCCATGGTGTCGAACAGGCTCACGGTGATCGACGGCGCCGGCTCATCCCGGTCTGTCCCCTTGCGGCCGGCCAGCAGCGCCACGATCGACAGCGCCGAGTACAGGCCGCTGGTCACGTCGGCCACCGGCGGGCCGGGTTTGGCCGGGGCGCCCGGATTGCCGGTCACCGAGCACACCCCGGACTCCGCCTGCACGAGCAGGTCATAGGCGCGCTTGTGCGACAGCGGGCCGCCGCTGCCGTACCCGTCGATCTCCACCGCGATCACGTTGGGGTGCCGGCGCGCCATGTCCGCCGGCGACAGCCCCAGCCGGGCGGTGGCACCCGGCGCGAGGTTAGACACCAGCACGTCGGCGCGGTCGAGCAGACGGTGCAGAATGTCGCGTCCCGCAGCGCTTTTCAGGTCCAGGGTGACCGACTCCTTGCCACGGTTGACCCAGACGAAGTGCGCGGCCTGCCCGTTGACGACGTCGTCGTAGTAGCGGGCGAAGTCGCCGCCGTCGGGGTTCTCCACCTTGATGACGCGCGCGCCGAAGTCGGCCAGCGCGCGGGTGCACATCGGGGCCGACACCGCCTGTTCCAGGGTCACCACGGTGACGCCGGCCAGCGGTGCGGCTGACTGTGGGGGCATCACATCACCATGCCACCATCGACCGGCCCATCAGTAACTCCTGGGTAGTCCGAGCACGTGCGAGCCCAGGAAGTTCAGGATCATCTCCTGGCTGATCGGCACGATCTTCATCAGCCGCGACTCGCGGAAGTACCGCGACACCGCATACTCCTCCGAGTAGCCCATGCCGCCGTGGGCCTGCAGCGCCCGGTCGGCGGCCCCGAAACCGGCATCGGCACAGAGGTATTTGGCCATGTTGGCCTCACGGCCGCACGGCTTGCCGTTGTCGTAGAGCCAGGTGGCCTTGCGCAGGATCAACTCGGCGGCATCCAGGCGCGCCAGCGAGTCCGCGAGCGGGAACTGGATCCCCTGGTTCATGCCGATCGGCCGGTCGAACACCACACGCTCGTTGGCGTAGCGGACCGCGCGGTCCAGCGCGACCCGGCCGATGCCCAGCGCCTCGGCGGCAATCAGCATGCGCTCCGGGTTCAGCCCGTGCAGGATGTAGGAAAAGCCTTTGCCCTCTTCACCGATCCGGTGTTCGGCCGGGATTCGCAGGTCGTCGATGAACACCTCGTTGGAGCCGACGGCGTTGCGGCCCATTTTGGTGATCGGCCGGATCTCGACGTGGTCGCGGTCGATATCGGTGAGGAACAGGGTGAGACCGTCGGTGGGTTTGCCCCCTCGCTTCTGCACGTCCTCGCGGGACTCGGTGCGGGTCAGCAGCAGGATCTTCTCGGACTCCTGCGCCTTGGAGATCCAGACCTTACGACCGTTCACTACGTAGTCGCTGCCGTCGCGCTTGGCGAACGTGGTGATCCGTGACGTGTCGAGGCCCGCGGTCGGTTCGGTGACGCCGAAGCACACGTGCAGGTCGCCGCTGACAATGCGGGGCAGGGTTTCGGCCTTCATCTCCTCCGAGCCGAAGACCACGACCGGCTGCATACCGAAGATCGACAGGTGGATCGAGCTTGCGGCGTTCATGCCGCCGCCCGAACGCGCCACTTCTTCCGCCAGGATGGTGGCCTCGGTGATGCCCAGCCCGTGGCCGCCGAACTCCTCGGGGATGGTCATGCCCAGCCAGCCGCCACCGGCGATGGCGTCGTAGAACTCGCGCGGGAATTCGTGCGCCAAGTCCTTGGTCATCCAGTAGTGGTCGTCGAACTTGGATGCCAGTTCGGCGACCGACTGCCGGATCAGCTGCTGGTCCTCGGTCAGCTCGAAGCTCATTCCGCCGGACATGGTCTCCTCCAGCTCATCAAAACCCCATGTGGATGTTCATTAGTCGCAAACGAGAATAGCATTCTCGTCACTGGGTTCCTTCGGCGTACCAGGTGCGGAACTCGGCGTAGTTGGGCATCTCCTCCGAGTTGGCCTTCGGGTCGATGCACACGTGGATCACCGCTGTCCCGCCGGCGGCGTAGGCGCGTTTGATCGCCGGCCCGATCTCCGCCTCGTCCTGCACGTACTCCCCGCGGCAGCCCATCCCCTCGGCGATCTTGTCGAACCGGACATCCTTGCTCCAGTGCACCCCGGGCTGCGGCGACGGCTGATCGAACGTCCGCTTGTACACCCCGACCTCCAGGCCCCACTGGTGATCCACCCCGACCACGCAGACCAGTGGAAGCTTCAGCCGGGCCGCGGTCTCCAGCTCGGCGATGTGGAACAGGAACGCCGAGTCACTGGTCAGCAGCATCACCGGCCGCTTACCGCCCTCGGCGACCGAGGCGCCCACCGCATACGGCAGCCCGGTGCCCAGGTGACCGAAGTTCTGGTTCCACATCACGTCGTGGGGTTTGGCCTGGGAATAGGTCCACTGGAAGATGACGGTGGCGCCGCCGTCGCGGACCATGATGCCGTCGGCGGGAAAAGCCCGAGTGGCCTCGACCACGAAGCGCGCCGGATGCACCGGAGAACGCCCGGCCGGAGCGGTCTCGGCCAGCTCGGCCAACTGCTCGGCGTCCTGTTTGATCCAGCGGGCCAGGTCGGGTGACGGGGAGCGTGGACGGTCTTTGAGTGCCTCGACCAGCAGCGGGACGACACCGCGCAGGTCGCCCACCAGCGGCACGTCGACCGGCCGGTTCACCCCGATCGCCAGCGGATCCTGCTCGACGTAGATCCACTTGCGCTCGGCGTTGCGCTCCGCCCAGTGCCGGGTGGTGCCGTAGTGCACCGGCTCGCCGAGCTCGGTGCCCAGCGCCACGCAGACGTCGGAGGCAGCCACCGCCTCGACCGCCGATGAGGAGAACCCGTAGGGAAAGGTGCGGTCTTCCAGCCCGGGGATGAACGCGGTACCGCCGGAGGTCTGGATCACCGGACACGCCATCAGCTCGGCGAGCTCGGCCACCGCCGCCCCGCTGCGCGAGGTGTGCACCCCGTGACCGACCAGCAGGATCGGGTTGGCCGCGTTGCGGATGATCTCGGCGGCTTCGGCGAGCTCGGGCGCACCGGCCCGCTGATTCACCAGCCGGTAGCGGTGCGGCTCGGGCGGCCCGGCGACGTCGAGCTCTTCGAGGATCACATGCGACGGGTATTCGATGTAGGACGGCCCGGGCGTGCCGGACATGGCGCGCCGGATGGCCTCGTGCACGATCTCATCGGTCTGGTCGGCGTACTCGATCGACGCGCTGTACTTCACCGACGGCGTGAAAAGCTCTTCCTGCCGGACGAATTGGATACGCCCGCGCCGCACCCGCCGCTCGGTGATGCGGGCCCGCTGCCCGCCTAGGAACACCACCGGGGAGTTCTCCACCTTCGCGCACATCATCGCCCCGGCGATGTTGGCCACCCCGGGACCCAGCGTGCCGATACACAGCCCCGGCCGGCCGGTCATCCGGGACGCCGCCTCCGCCATGAATCCGGCGCTCTCCTCGTGGTGCGGGGCCACCACCGACCAGCCGCGCTGCTCGGCCTCGACGAACATGTGCACGAAGTTGGGGTCGGGGATGCCGAACAGCGTGTCGACGCCCTCGGCTTCGAACAATTCCAGTATCCGGCGGTAAACGGGTACACCCACAGTCGAAACTCCTTGTTCTGCTTGTTAATACCGTTGAGCGAGACGTTGCCGGTGCGCTGCCGGTGACCCGAACAACGACCGGTTGAAGACGGCGCGTTTCAGATAGACGTGGATGCCGCTCTCCCACGTGTAGCCGATACCGCCGTGCAGCTGCATGGCCTTGCCGACCACGTCGACGGCGGCACCGCAGGTATAGGACTTCGCCATGGCCACGGCTGCATCGGCTTCGATTTCCGCGCCGTCGGGGCCCGCCACCGCGACCACCGCCTCAACGGCCTCGCGCACCAGGGCGCGGGCCACCGAGACTTTCACCTGCATGTCGGCGCAGGCGTGTTTGACGGCCTGAAAGGAACCGATCGGACGGCCGAATTGCTCCCGCGTCTGCGCATAGGACACGGTTGCGGCGAGCATCGCTTCGGCCAGGCCCAGGCTGTCGCAGGCCACCGCGACGGCCGCGCGATTCAGGACAGGCCGCGCGCCGCCGGCGAACCGCAGCGGTTCGGCCACCTCGATCCCGTCGGCGGTCACGGTGGCGACCCGGCGGGTTTCGTCGAGCACCGGTTGCGGGGTGACGGTCAGGCCCTCGGCGGCGACGGCGACATCGGCGCCGGACGCATCGGTGGCCAGCACCAGTAACCGGTCGGCGCCTTCGGCGTCCGGAACGAAATCGGCGCGGCCGGTCAATCGACGGTCGGCGTCGAGGGTGAAGTCTCCGATCGCCACCGCCACTTGAGCCGCGCCGGTGGCGACATCGGCCACCAGCGCATCACGAACCACGCTGTCCTGCAGCGTGGTCAACACGCCGACGGTCAGCACCGCGCTGCCCAGGTAGGGCGTTGCCGCGGCGGCGCGGCCCAGTTCCTGGCAGACCACGGCGACCTCGGCGAACGTCGCACCGGCCCCGCCGAAGGCCTCGGGTACCTCCAGCCCGACCCAGCCGGCGTCGGCCATGGTCGGCCAGTCGACGACACGGCCGCGGGACAGCACGTCGGCGGCGACGGCTCGGAGGTCGTCGTGCAGTTCGGCGAAATCGGTTGTGGTCACGGCAGGCTCGGTTCTCGCGGCAATCCCAGGCCGCGTTCGCCGATGATGGTGCGCTGGATCTCGCTGGAGCCGCCGGGGATAGTCCACTCCCAGGAGCCGATGAAATCCAGCACCCAGGAACCGGATTCCCACCCGCTGGACAGGGGTTTGGCCAGCGCCGTGTGCGCGGCCAGTCCGCTGATCTCGGTGCCGAAATCGGTGAGGCGTTGCAGCAGTTCGCTGTAGAAGAGTTTCACGATCGAGGCGTCGGCCGGCCCGGCGGTGCCCGCCTCAACGTCGCGCACCAACTGGCGGCACATCGCGCGCAGGCCGGTGATCTCGGTCTCGAGCTGCGCCAGCCTGTCGGCCACCACCGGGTCATCGGTCGGGGCGGCCTGCACCAGCCAGCGGAATCCGGCACAGCCCAGCCGCTCGGCCAGCTCGAGCATGGTCATGCCGCGTTCGGCGCCCAGCGTCGCCTGCGCCACCTGCCAGCCGGTGTTCTCGGCCCCGATCAGATTGGCCGCCGGGATCACCACGTCATCGAGGAAGATCTCGCAGAAGTGCTGGTCGCCGACGGCGTTACGGATCGGCCGCACCTGGACTCCGGGGGTGTCCATGTCCAACAGGAAGTAGGAGATGCCCTTGCGCTTGGGGGCGTCCGGGTCGGTGCGGGCCAGCAACAGACACCATTGGGCGTAACTCGCGCCGCTGGCCCACAGCTTCTGGCCGTTGATTACATAGTCATCGCCCACCCGCCGGGCCGTGGTGCGCAGCGACGCCAGGTCCGAGCCGGCTTCGGGTTCGGAGAAGCCCTGGACCCAGATCTCGCCGTCGAGGATCGCCGGCAGATGCCGGCGGCGCTGTCCCTCGGTGCCGGCGGCCAGCAGGGTCGCCGCGGCGTGGTGGATGCCGACGAACGCCAGCACCAGCCGCGGCGCGTCGTGAGCGGCCAGCTCCTGGTACAGCACGGCCTGATCGGCTACCGACATGCCGCCGCCCCACTCGCGCGGCCAGTGCGGCACCGCGAACCCGGCGCTGTGCAGGGTGGCGAACCAGCTGCGCTGGAAGTCGACGAATTCCTGCTCCCCGACCCCGGTCTGGGTGCGGCGCCAATCCGCCGGGACGTTGTCGCGGCACCACTGGCGTACCTGGGCGCGGAAATCGGAGGTGGGGGTCATCGCCGGTTCGCCCGCTTCTGGAAGGCCAGGAGGCGCTCCCGGTGCTCGGGTGTCTTCATGGTGGCCACCTCGGCGGCGAACCCGGCCTGCAAGGGCCCGCCCAGCACCTGCGACAGGTACATGTTGACCACCCGCTTGGTGCCCTGCAGCGCCTCGGGCGGCTGGGCGGCCAGCCGTTCGGCTAGCCGATGAGCTTGGGGCAGCACTTCTTCGGGTGCCACCGTGCGGCTGGCCAGTCCCAGTTCAACTGCGGTGGCGGCATCGATCCGGTCACCGGTGTAGAGGTACTCGCGGGACCGCAGGATCGGGGTGAGCAACGGCCACAACGCGGCGCCGCCGTCACCGGCGACCAGGCCGACCGCAACGTGCGGGTCGGCGAGATAGGCGGTCTGGCTGATCAACACGATGTCGCAGAGCAGCGCCACGCTGGCGCCCAGCCCGACCGCCGGGCCGTTGACGGCCGCGATGATCGGCAGCGGGAACCGGAGCATCTCCTCGACGATCGCAGCGCCTTCGCGGATGCTCTCGTCACGGGCGGATTCGTCGTCGAGGAAGGTGGTGATCCAGTTCAGGTCGCCGCCGGCGGAGAACGCCCGCCCGGCGCCGGTCAGCACCACGACGCGGACCGTTTTGTCGGCGGCCAACTGCCGCCACACGTTGGCCAGACCCCAGTGCAGGTTCGCGTTGACGCTGTTGAGCTCGTCTGGCCGGTTGATCGTCACGGTGCGGACCGGGCCGTCGCCGGCCACCGCGATCTCCTGCGGCAGGTCGTATTTCATGCGTAGAGTCCCGCCAATCCAACTCGGCCGACGCGGTGGACCAGCAGCTCGCGGGTCGCCGAGAGCCCCCAGGGCAGCCGGCGCAGCGGCTGACTGTAGCGCGACAGCCAGGACAGTGCCGTCTCATCGCAGAACCCGACGGCACCGTGCAGCTGATGGCAGACCCGGAACACCACCTCGGCCGCTTCCAGCGCCGCCGACCGCAGCGCCAGGGCGTCGTCGACCGCTTCGGGGCGCCCGGCCGCGATGCTCCACAGCGCGTGTTTGGCCAGCATGTCCAGCCCGGCGCGTTCCACCTCGGCGTCGGTAAGTTGGAACTGCACGCCCTGAAATGCCGACAGCGGCTGGCCGAACTGCTGGCGCAGCCGCACATGGGCGATCGTGAGATCCAGTGCCCGGTCCAGCATTCCCAGCAGCGTCCAGCATCCCAGCACCAGCCCCAGCGCCACATCGTCGGCACCGTCGTCGTCGATCGCCGTCAGCGTCAGCTCGGACACCAGTGCCGGCCCCGGCGTGGACACTGCCGCCACGGTGCTGCGCGCACCGGCCAGAGTCACCGCGGCCCACCGCTTCGGCAGTCCGGCCACCGCACCGGCCGGGGCATGCTCGGCGACCACGATCAGCCCTTCGACATCATCGAGATCAGCCGGCGCCGCAAGGCATTCGGCCAGCGGGTAGGGAACGGCCCAATAACCGGCGCTGCGACACAGCGCGGCGGCCGCTTCGAGTTCGTCGGCATCGGTGCGGGGTTTGAGGTCGAAGGCGCCCATCCCGTTCAGGATCGGCGCCACCAGTTGCTCGCGCCCGGCGGGGTCGGCATCGGCGCGCACCACCAGGTCGTCGCCACCGGCCGCTTCGAACGCCCGCAGTGCCGCCCGGCCGTATTCTTCGGCGCCGTCGCCGAGTTCGAGAATCATTGTCGCGCCGCCAACAGGGCGCGGGAGAGCAGGATGCGTTGCATCTCAATGCTTCCCGACGAAACGGTGGCGGCCTGCGAGTAGCGCCAGTGGTCTTCGACCTCGGCGCGGAACCACCGCGCCTGCGGGGTGTCCGGCGCTTCGGCGGCGATCTCCATCAGCACCTCCGCGCTCTCCTGGTCCAGGCGGGTGACCGCGATCCGGTAGGCGGCGGCGTCTCCGGGCGCAATACGCCCACTGGCCTGCAGGGACACCACCCGGTATCCCATCAGCCGGGCGCGCCGGCAGTGGGTGAGCATGCGCACCCAGCGGGCCGTCAACTCGCCGGGCAGGGTGTCCCAGCGCTGCTCGAGGGCGTGCGGGGCGGCGGCCAGCAGGCGTTCGCAGCGGGCATACCGGGCGATGCCCACCCGCTCGAAAGCCATCACGTCGGCCACGATCGACCAGCCCGCATCGACCTCGCCGAGCACGTCGGCGTCGGTGACGCGCAGGTCGTCGAAGAACACCTCGTTGAGATGGTGCGGGCCCATCATGGTGCGGATCGGCCGGACCTGGATCGCCGGGTCGTCCATCGGGACCAGGAACACCGTCAGGCCCTGCTGCTTCTTGGTGACCTGCCCTTCGCCGACCCGGGTGGTGCGGGCCAGCAGGAAGCACCACTGCGCCATGGTGGCGTACGAGGTCCAGATCTTCTGGCCGTTGATCAGCCAGCCGTCCCCATCGCGGCGGGCGTGGGTACGCAGCGAGGCCAGGTCCGAGCCGGCTTCGGGTTCGGAGAACCCCTGACACCAGATCACGTCGCCGGCCGCGATCGGCGGCAGGTGCCGGCGCTGCTGTTCGGGTGTGCCGTGCCGCATGATGATGGGCCCGACCCAGTTCACCCCCATGTACTGCGCCCCGCGCGGTTCGTGGTGCGCCCACATCTCCTCGCGCACCACGGTCTGCTCCCACACCGAGGCGTCCGCCCCGCCGAATTCCTTCGGCCAGGACAGGCACAGCAGGTCGCGCTCGGCCAACACGCGGCAGAACCGTTGCGCGGCAGCAAGATCAGCGGGATCGTCGGTGAACGCGCCCGGAAACTGTTCGGGAAGCTCCTTACTGATCAGTTCACGCAGCTGCCCCCGCAGCTCGCCGGCGCGCGTCCCCATGTCGAAGTCGAGCGTCATACGGTGCCCTGCTCGAGTCCCAGTTCGGCGAGCACCGCCGCGGTGTGCGCGCCCAGCTCCGGCGCCGGGCCGGCGACCCGGCCCGGGGTGCGCGACAACCAGGTGGGCACGCCGGGGAAACGCACCGGACCGTTGGGGGTGTCCACGGTCTCGAACAGTCCCACCGCGTTGAGGTGCGGGTCGTCGAAGAGCGCCCCCGGCGTGTTCAGCGGGGCGGCCGGTATCTCCAGCTCGCGCAACAGCTTCAGCCACTCGGCGGTGGTGCGCTCCTTCACGGTCTGCGCCACCAGCCCGTAGACGGTGTCGATCCGCTGGGCCCGCTGCGCCAGAGTGGCGTACTGCGGCGACGCCCAGGACGGCTGCACCGCGTCGATGAAGGCGTTCCAGTGTTTGTCGTTGTAGATCAACGCCGCGATCTGCCCGTCGCTGGTGTCATACGGCCGCCGGTTGGGCGCTACCGTGCGGGGGTAGACGGCCGGGCCCAGCGGCGGGTCGAACATCGCGCCGTTGGCGTGTTCGACGAGCATGAACGAGGCCATGGTCTCGAACATCGCGACCTCGACCTCCTGGCCCTGCCCGGTGCGCTCCCGGTGGAACAGCGCCATCATCGTGGCGTACAGGGCGGTCAGCCCCGCGATCTTGTCGGCCATGATGGTGCCGACGTAGTCGGCCCGCCCGGTGAGCTGCTGCTGCACGGCGGGCAGTCCGCATTCGGCCTGGATGGTGTCGTCGTAGGCCGGACGGTCGGCGTCCGGGCCGCGGCGGCCGTAGCCGTAGCAGTTGGTGTAGACGATCCGCGGGTTGATGGCGGCCACCGAGTCATAGTCCAGACCCAGTTTCGCGACCGCCTTGGCCCGCATCGAGTGGACGAACACGTCGGCGCCGGCGATCAGCGCGGTTATCGCCTTCCGGCCCTCGTCGGTGCGCAGGTCCAGCACGATGCCGCGTTTGCCGCGGTTGACGTTGACGAACACCCCGCTCATGTCCGGCGCGGGGCCCGCCGAGATGTAGCGGGTGGCATCGCCCTCGGGCGGCTCGACCTTGATGACGTCGGCACCCATGTCGGCCATGATCTGCGTGCAGTAGGGGCCCATCACCATCGTGGTCAGATCGACCACCCGCACCCCGTGCAGCGGTCCGCCCCCGGGGGCTTCCCCCGTCGCCCCAGCAACCATCAATTGTTCGGACAAAATACTCCGTTCTGCGTATTGCAGAACACTATTCCGCAGGGGTTATTTGCCCGTCAAGGGCAGTGCACCGAGTTACGGCGGCTATTGTCTGGACTAACTGCGCTTGATAACGTCCGGAGTCATGACGGACCTGCTCTCCCGTGACGTCCTGACCAGTCCGGCGATCGCAGCGGGCTGGCGACTGCAGCGGATCACCGCTCCGAGCCGGCTGTTCGGCGCCAACGGCCTGCGGACCGGTCCGGACGGGCGGGTCTATGTCGCGCAGGTGACCGGCAGCCAGATCAGTGCGCTGGACGTGGCCACCGGCGAACTGGTCGCGGTGAGCCCCCGCGGCGGGGACATCGTCGCGCCCGACGACGTGGCCTTCGACAGTGCCGGAAATCTGTATGCCACCGAGGTGATGGACGCCCGCGTCAGCGCGCTCGACGCCTCGGGACGCAGTCGGGTGCTGCGTGACGACCTGCCCTGCGCGAACGGGATCACCGTGCATCGCGACCGGCTGTTCATCGGGGAATGCCGCGACGGCGGGCGCCTGATGGAGCTCGACCGGGCCACCGGCGCCCAGCGCATCCTGGCCGAGAACCTCCCGTCGCCCAATGCCATGGAGGTCGGACCCGACGGCCTGCTGTACTTCCCGGTGATGACCGCCAACGAGATCTGGCGGATCGACCCGTATGCCGATGATGCCGCACCGCAACGGGTTGCCGCCGATCTGGGCGTACCCGACTCGGTGAAGTTCGACGCGGACGGCCGCATCGTCTCCACCCAGGCGGCCAGCGGCGCGGTGTTGCGCATCGACCCCCGCACCGGCGAGCGCACCGTGCTGGCGCAACTGGCGCCGGGGCTGGACAACTGCACTTTCGTCGACGGCCGGCTGTTCGTCTCCAACTTCAGCGGGGAGATCACCGAGGTCGCCGCCGACGGCGAGGTGACCACCGCGCTGCCGGGCGGGCTGAACTGGCCACTGGATCTGACCCTCGACGACGACGGCACCCTCTACGTCGCCGACGGCACCTACTTCTACGCGGTCGGTCCGGATGGGCGTCTGCAAACACTCGGAATGCTGTTCACGCCAGGCTATCCCGGTTTCATCCGCGGGGTCGCCGCCGTCGGTCCCGGCGAGTTCGTCGTCACCACCTCCGGCGGGCAGGTCAGCCGCTACGTTCCGGCCGAGTCGCGCAGCGAGGTACTCGCCGACGGCTTCGACCAGCTCTACGGGGTGGCCGCGGGACCCGCCGGCGTGGCCGTCACCGAGTTCGGCACCGGCCGGGTGCTGGGCGTTCGCGCCGGTGCGGTCGACGTGCTCGCACACGGCCTGGCCGGTCCGGTCGGGATCGCACTCGCCCAGGACGCCGAAGCCGGCTCATACCTGGTGGCCGAATCCGGCGCCGGGCGGGTGGTGCGGGTCAGCGCCTCGGGCGTCGAGACGGTGGTCGACGGATTGTCGTGCCCGCAGGGCATTCTGGTGGCCGACCGCCGGCTCTACCTCGTCGACGCCGGCGCCCGCCGGGTGCTCGCCGTCGACCTCGACACCGGGACGCGGCACGCCATCGCCGACGGGCTGCCGGTCGGGCCGCCGCCGGGCGTGGCACCCAAGCCACTGCGGGGCATGCCGCCGTTCTCCGGTCCGCAGGGCCCGTTCGCCGGCATCGCACGCAGCCGCGACGGCACCCTGTTCGTCGCCGCCGACGGGGACGGCAGCGTGCTGGCACTACGTCCGGTCGGCCCGTGACCGACCACCGCTACCTGAAGGTCGCCCGGGTGCTGCGCAAGGAGATCGCCGACGGGGTGTATCCGATCGGCTCGCAGCTGCCCACCGAACATGAGCTGTGCGAACGGTTCACCGTCAGCCGCTACACGGTCCGCGAGGCGCTGCGGCGGCTGCGAGAGGACAACCTCGTCGTCTCCCGGCCCCGCGCCGGCACCGTGGTGATTCCCCGCACCGCGACGAACTGCTACGCCCACGACGTGGTGTCGATCGACGATCTGGTCGCATTCGCCGCCGGTTCCACCTTTGAGATCGACTCCAACGCCATGATCACCATCGACGACGATGCGGCAGCGCGCACCGGCCTGCCGACCGGTAGCGACTGGCTGACGGTGCGCGGCAATCGACGGACCGAGGGCCAGACTGCGCCGATCTGCCGGACCGAGTACTACATCAACCGGGCCTTCGCCGGTGTCGGCCGCTTGCTGCAGCGGCATTCGGGACCGATCTTCCCGTTGGTCGAGGACATGTTCGGGGTCAGCATCGTCGAGGTCCGCCAGCACATCCGGGCGGTGATCATCACCGCGGAACTCGCCGAGGAACTGGCCGTCGATCCCGGCGCCGCCGCGTTGCAGATGCAACGCACCTACACCACCTCCGAGGGTGAGATCGCCCAGGTGACGGTGAACACCCATGCCGGCGACGGTTACCAATACTCGATGACGCTGCACCGGGTGATAGGACCGGGCAGTCCGTGACGACGCTGGGCGACACCCTGGCGCAGGCCACCGCGCAGCACCCGCAGCGGGTGCTGCTGATCGACGGTGAAGTCCGGCTGACCTGCCGGGAGCTGCACACCCGGGCCACGGCCCTGGCGCAGGCGATGCTGGAGCGCATGCCCGGCGGCAGCGTGGTGTCGTTCATGCTGCCGAACTGGCACGAGGCCGCCGTCGTCTACCTGGCCGCCACCCTGGCCGGGATGGTGGTCAACCCGATCCTGCCGTCACTGCGAGACGCCGAACTGAAGTTCATCCTCGCCGACTCGCGAAGCCGACTGCTGTTCGCGCCGGACGTGTTTCGTGGCCACGACTATGCGGCGATGCTGACCCGGGTGAACGGCGCGTTACCCGAGCCACCGGAGCTGGTGCTGGTGCGCGCCGCCGAACCGGGCGCCCGTACCGACTATCGCGCGCTGACCGACGGCGTCGTGGAACCGGTCCGCCTGCCGCGGGTCGATCCCGACGCCGTCCGGCTGCTCCTGTACACCTCGGGCACCACCGGCCGGGCCAAAGGCGTTCTGCACAGCCATAATTCGATCAACGCTTTGATCCGGCAGCTGGGTCGATACTGGCCGGCGGCGACCGGTGCCACGTTTCTGGTGCCGTCCCCGATCGCCCACATCGGCGGGTCGATCTACGCGTTCGAGGCCCCGCTGCTGCTGGACGCCACCGCCGTGCTGATGGACACCTGGGACGCCGACGCGGCCGTGCAACTGATGCTCGCCGAACACTGCACCCACGTGGCCGGGGCGACACCGTTTCTCGACCAGCTGCTCGCCGCCGCCCGGCGCGCCGGCACCCGCCTGCCCGACCTGAAGCTCTTCGTCTGCGGCGGCGCGTCGGTCCCGGCGTCGTTGATCCGCGACGCGGCCGGCTACTTCCGTACCGCTGCCGTCACCCGGGTGTACGGGTCCAGCGAGGTTCCGGTCAGCACCGTTGGCGCGGTGGGCCCCGGCGAACTCTCCTACGCCGCGGAGACCGAGGGCCGGGCCGGGATCGCCGACATCAAGTTGGTCGACCACCACGGCGCTCCGCCGGGAGAGGGCGAGATCTACGTCCGCGGACCGCAGATGTTGGTGGGTTATCTGCACCCCGAGGACGAGCGCGACTGCTTCGACACCGAGGGCTACTTCGCGACCGGCGATCTGGGACGTTGGGTGGACGACGACTATCTGGTCGTCACCGGCCGCCTCAAGGACGTGATCATCCGCAACGGCGAGAACATCTCCGCGCGCGAGGTGGAGGACATCCTGGCCGGGCATCCGGGAATCGCCGAGATCGCGGTGGTCGGCCTGCCCGATGCGCGCACCGGAGAGCGGGCCTGTGCCGTGATCGTTGCGGCCGGCGACACCGGTCCCGACGTCGCCGAGTTGCGCGCCATGCTGACCGCGCACGGTGTCGCGGTGTTCAAGGCTCCCGAGCAGGTGGAGATCTGGGACGAACTGCCGAAGAACGACGCCGGCAAGGTTGTCAAACAGCGCATCCGGGCCGCGCTGGCCCGCAATAACGGAGGTGACTGAGCATGCAGGTGGCGATCGTGACCGGCGCCAGCAGTGGAATCGGATTCGGCTGCGCCACAAAGCTTGCCGAGGACGGCGTGGCGGTGCTGGCCACCGGCCGTGACGAGGGGCGACTCGCGGCTCTGGCGGCCGAGGTCGCCGATGGGGATCGCATCGCCACCCTGGCCGTCGACCTGACGCAGGACGTGGCTCCCGCGCAGATCATCGACGCCGCACTGGCCCGCTGGGGCCGGGTGGACTACCTGATCAACAATGCCGGCGTCGGCAGCCCCAAACCGTTGCACGAGACCGACGACGAAACCTTGGACCAATTCCTGAATCTGATGCTGCGGGCGCCGTTCCGGCTGGCGCGAGACGTGCTGCCGCACCTGCGCCCCGGGTCGGCGATCATCAACGTCACCTCCACCTTCGCGGTGGTCGGCGGCCTGCGCGGCGGAGCGTACTCCGCGGCCAAGGGCGGCCTGACCGCGCTGACCACCCACATCGCCTGCCAGTACGGCGCACAGGGCATCCGGTGCAACGCGGTGGCGCCCGGGGTCACCGTGACGCCCATGGTCGAAAAGCGCCTCGACGACCCGCGATTCCGCAAGATCAACACCGAGATGACGCCCTACCCGCGGCTGGGGCGGGTAGCCGACATCGCCAATACCGTCGCCTTTTTGTGCTCGGAAGCCGGCGCATTCATCAACGGCCAGACCATCGTGGTCGACGGCGGCTGGAGCTCGACCAAATATCTCTCGGAGTTCGGGCTGGACTCCCACTGGGTGCGGCCGTGAATCTGTTCACCTGCCTGGATCAGGCCGCGGTCCGATTCGGCGAGCGAGGAGCGGTGTATCACGGTGAGCGCCAACTGCATACCTGGGCCGAGCTGGCAGATCGCGCCCTGCGCCTGGCGGCATCGTTGCGCGGGGCGGTGCGGCCCGGCGCGCGGATCGCGATCGCCAGCGAGAACCGGCCCGAGATCATCGAGCTGATGTTCGCCACCTGGGCGGCCGATTGCGTCGTCGTCCCGCTCAACTACAAGCTGCACCCGCGGGAGATGGCCCAGATCATCTCCGACGCCGGGGCGAGCCGGGTCTTCGCCTCCCCGACGCTGACACCCGACCTGGCAGCGGCAGTCGACACCCCGGTCGAAACCCTCGGCGGCGCGACGTATCTGGAGCGACTCCACAACGAGCCGTGCACATCACCCGACCCGGATCCGGATCGGCTGGCGTGGCTGTTCTACACCAGCGGCACCACCGGACGCTCGAAGGGCGCGATGCTGACCCACCGCAACCTGATGGCGATGACGGTGGCGCACCTTGCCGACCTCGACGACCCCGACGCCGACTGCAGCCTGATCCACGGCGCCCCGATGTCGCACGGATCCGGGCTGTACATCGCGCCGTACGTGCTGCGCGGGGCCCGGCAGGTGGTGCCGGCGTCGGGCTCGTTCGACGCCGACGAATTCCTCGACCTGTGCGGGCACCATCGCGGCGCCACCGCATTTCTGGCGCCGACCATGGTGGCACGCCTGGTCAGAACCGGACGCGAGCGCCCGGCCCACCTGCGCGCCATCATCTACGGCGGCGGCCCGATGTACCTCGGGGACCTCAAGCGTGCGCTGGCCGCGTTCGGGCCGGTGTTCGCCCAGCTCTACGGCCAGGGCGAGGCGCCGATGACCATCACCGGCCTGAGCCGCGCCGACCATTCCGGTGACGACGCGATCCTGGCTTCGGTGGGCCGGCCGCGCTCCGGTGTGGAGGTGGCGGTGTTGCGCGAGGACGGCACGCCCGCCCCGGCCGGCGAGGTCGGCGAGATCGTCTGCCGCGGCGACGTGGTGATGGCCGGGTACTGGAACAACCCGGGCGCGACCGCCGAGGCCATCAACGAGGACGGCTGGCTGTTCACCGGCGACCAGGGTTCCTTCGACGACCGCGGCTACCTCACCTTGCGGGACCGCTCGAAGGACGTGGTGATCAGCGGTGGCAGCAACATCTATCCCCGCGAGGTCGAGGAGGCGCTGCTGGACCATCCCGGGGTCTCCGAAGCCGGTGTGGTGGGCGCGCCGGATCCCGAGTGGGGCGAGATCGTGGTCGCGTTCATCGTCGGCGATGCCTCCATCGCCGAGCTGGACGCCCATCTGCTGCAACGCATCGCCCGGTTCAAGCGCCCGAAACGCTACGAGTTCGTCGACGCGTTGCCCAAGAACAGCTACGGCAAGGTGCTCAAACGGGAGCTGCGCGCCCAGCTGGGCTGAGTTCGGGTCGCGAGATTGCACTCACGCACGCAAAAGTGGCGAACGACGTGCGTGGTTGCAATCTCGCGGCGGAATGAAGGCCCCGGCTTATTCGACCTTCGTCTTCATCTGGTCGAGGTTGACCAGCACCGGCCACCCGCACACCGACAGCGCATTGCCGTGTCCGGTTTCGTGGATGTCGAACGCCGACTGGATCGCCGAGTGGAAGCCCTGCACGTCGAGGGTCTGATTGACCGCGCGCTTAGCCTGCCGCAGCGCAAATGACGGCATGGTGGCGATGTGCTCGGCGAGCCGGCGGGTCTCGGCGTCCAGCTGGTCGCGCGGCACCACCCGGTTGACCATGCCGGTCTGCTCGGCTTCCTGCGCGGTCATCGCGCGGCCGGTGAACAGCAACTCCTTGGCTTTACGCGGTCCCAGTTCCCAGGTGTGCCCGTGATATTCGACGCCACCGATACCCATCAGCACGACCGGATCGGAGAATTGGGCGTCGTCGGCGGCGATGATCAGATCGCACGGCCAGCACAGCATCAACCCCCCGGAGATACACCGGCCCTGCACCGCGGCGATGGAGGGCTTGGGCACGTTGCGCCACCGCAGGGTGTACTCCAGGTAGCGCTTGCACTCGTGTTGGTAAATGAACTCCAGGGTGATCTTGTCGGGCACCGGGCCACCGCCCTTGAGATCGTGGCCGGCCGAGAAGTGTTTGCCGTTGGCCCGTACCACGATGACAGCGACGTCGTCGTCGTCGGCGGCACGCGTCCAGGCCGCGTCGAGCTCGTCGAGCAGCTCGGGGTTCTGGGCGTTGGCCGCCTCGGGACGGTTCAGGGTGATGGTCGCGATCTTCTCGGCGACCTCGTAATCGATGTACATGGACGTCCTTGTCAGTTGCGGGATCGGCGCCGGTCTAACCGACGGCTTCCGGCTGCGTCGGCAAAGCGGGAGAAGCCGCTTCTCATTCTAGGAAAGTTACCATCTTCTACACCGGTACGGCAGCGCCCCGATCGGCGCCGTCGCCATGGCCACATTCTCCGGTAGGGTGCATTCGTGTTCTCCCAAAAAGGCAACCTCCGGAGCCGCTGGTGAGCAACCCCGAAGAGGAGCCGGTCTGGAAGCAGCGGGCAGTCGAACGGTCGATCAAGACCGCGCGACTGCGGGCCGCCCAGCGCGTTCAGCGCTTTCTGGACGCGGCCCAGGCCATCATCATCGAGAAGGGCAGCACCGACTTCACCGTCCAGGAGGTCGTCGAGCGCTCACGGCAGTCGCTGCGCAGCTTCTACCTGCAATTCAACGGTAAACACGAACTGCTGCTGGCGCTGTTCGAGGATGCCCTGAGCCGGACCGCCGACCAGATCCGGGCCGCCACCGAGGACAAGACCAAGCCGCTGGAACGGCTCAAAGTGGCCGTCGAGCTGCTCTTCGAGCTCTCCCGGCCGGACCCGTCGGCCAAGCGCCCGCTGTTCACCGATTTCGCGCCGCGGCTGCTGGTCTCGCACCCCACCGAGGTCAGAGTCGCCTTCACCCCGTTGCTGGCCCTGCTCACCGAGCTGATGGAGGCCGCCGACGAGGCCGGCGAGCTGCGACCCGGAGTCAACGCCCGGCGCATGGCGGCGATGACCATGCAGACCGTCATGTTCGTGGCGCAGTCCAGCGCCGACTCCGACGAACCGGGCACCCACCCGATCAAGGCCGACGAGGTCTGGGACTTCTGCGCCCACGGCCTCGCCGACTGATCTCCCCCTCCCCCGTTCCCCGCGAGCGGGGGTCCCGTTATCTCGCGAGCGTGCGCGTCTGTCCGCGACACGCCGCGTGAATACGTGCATCTGCGCACGCTCGTCGGACCCGGGACAAACGGTCACACGACCGATCCGCCCGATCCCGGCTTCCATTCCCGTAGGCACATATGCTCTAATCGAGAATGTGATTTCCACACGGTGTATGCGCACTTCGCCGGCGGGCCTCGCCGATGCGTAAAGTCCTCGCTCCCGACGTCACAAACTGGCCCGACGAGAACCCGGCGCTGATCGGTAGTCAATGCGACGACTGCGAGGCCACCGTGTGGCCCCGACAGGACCATTGCCCGCACTGCAGTGGCCCGCGGATGCGCGATCTGCTGCTGCCCCGACGGGGCACGTTGGAAGCCTGGACGACCCAGGGCTTCGTACCGAAGTTGCCCTATGCCGGAGGCGAGTCCGCCGAGGGCTTCGCGCCGTTCGGGGTCGGACTGGTGCGGCTCGGCGATGTGATCAAGGTCGAGGCCCGCCTGACCGAATCCGATCCCGCCAAGCTGCAGTTCGGGATGGGCGTCGAATTGACCATGGTGCCGTTCTATGTCGACGACGACGGAACCGAGATCCTCACCTGGGCCTTCCAGCCCGTCTAAGGAGGCCTGGACAATGACCGTAGCGAACAATGATGTGGCGATCATCGGCGTCGGCCTGCACCCGTTCGGCCGGTTCGACAAGTCGGCGATGCAGATGGGCGCCGAGGCGATCCACACCGCCCTGGCCGATGCCGGCGTCGAGTGGCGCGACATCCAGTTCGGGGTCGGCGGCAGCTACGAGATCTCCAATCCTGACGCGGTGACGCGACTGGTGGGGCTCACCGGCATCCCGTTCACCAATGTGTTCAACGCCTGCGCGACTGCGGCGACCGCCACTCAGGTCTGTGCCGACAACATCCGCTCCGGCAAATACGACATCGGCATCGCAATCGGCATGGACAAACACCCGCGCGGGGCGTTCACCGACGATCCGGCCAAGCTGGCGCTGCCGGCCTGGTACGCCGAGAACGGGCAGTTCGTCACCACCAAGTTCTTCGGCATGAAGGCCAACCGCTACCTGCACGATCACGGCATCTCCCAGCAGACGCTGGCCAAGGTCGCCGCCAAGAACTTCCGCAACGGAGCCCTGAACCCGAATGCCTTCCGGCGCAAGCCGATGTCCGAGGACGCCATCCTCAATTCGACGGTGCTCAACTACCCGCTGACGCAGTACATGTTCTGCGCGCCGGATGAGGGCGCCGCCGCGATCGTCATGTGCCGCGGCGACATCGCCCACCGCTACACCGACAAGCCGGTGTATCTGAAGGCGACCGAGATCCGGACCCGCACCTACGGCGCCTACGAGGTGCACGGGACGTCGGCTCCGATCGAGGAGGACGTCGCGCCCACGGTGTATGCGGCGCGCGCCGCCTTCGAAATCGCCGGTGTGGCACCCGAAGACGTCGACGTGGTACAGCTGCAGGACACCGACGCCGGTGCCGAGGTGATCCACATGGCCGAGTGCGGCTTCTGCGCCGACGGCGACCAGGAGAAGCTGCTCGCCGACGGCGCAACCGAGATCTCCGGGTCGCTTCCGGTCAACACCGACGGCGGGCTGATCGCCAACGGCGAGCCGATCGGCGCCTCGGGGCTGCGCCAGTTGCATGAGCTGGTGCTGCAGTTGCGCGGACAGGCCGGTGAGCGTCAGGTGCCGGGCGAACCCAAGGTCGGTTTCGCCCAGGTCTACGGCGCGCCTGGGACGGCGTCGGCGAGCATCGTCACGGTGTGAGCCTTCGGCGTTAGCCCTCCAGCGTCGGCGGCGGTCGGTAGGCCGGTTCGTACCCTGCGACGCGAATCGGGCTGCCCACCAACCGGAAATCACCAGCCGTCACGATCGCGTGGGTGTACTCCTTCAGCGCTTCGGGAAGCGTGCGCACGGCGGCGGCCGGGATGCCCAGCGGCCGCAACCGCCGCTCCCAGCCGGCCGCAGTGTCGGCGGCCAGCGCGACGGTGACGACGGAGAGCACCTCCTCGCGGCGGGACACCCGCTCGGCCATGGTCGCGAAGCCGTCGATGCCCGCCTCCGCGGCGAAGGCCTTCCAGAACCCGTCATGGGTGACAAACAGCGCCAGATAACCCTCAGCTGTCGGAAACAGCTGAGCCGGAACGTAGTACGAGTGCGCGCCGTGCGGAAACCGTTGCGGTTCGATGCCGTCGTTGAGGTAGGCCGACGCCCGGTAGTTCAGTTGGGACAGCATCACATCCAGCAGTGATACCTCGACCTGGCCGCCGCGGCCACTGACGATCTGCGCGAGCAGGCCGAGCGCGGCCGCCAGCCCGGTGGAGTTGTCGGCCGAGGAGTACCCCGGCAGCGTCGGCGGGCCGGCCGGGTCGCCGGTCATCGCGGCGATTCCGGTGGCGGCCTGGATCACGTAGTCGAAGGCCGGTTCGTCGCCGCCGTCCAGCCCGAACCCGGTCAGCGCGACGCAGACGATGCGCGAATTGAAACGCGACAGTGCCGAGTAAGTGAGGCCGAGCTTGCGGATCACCGAGGGCTTCATATTCACCAGCAGCGCATGGGATTCGGCGACCAGCTCCCCCAGCCGGGCCTGCCCGGACTCCGAGGTCAGGTCCAGGCAGATGCTGCGCTTGTTGCGGTTGAGGCTGGCGAAGTAGCTGGGGCCGACCTCACGGGAGATCTCCCCGCCCGGCGGCTCGATCTTGATGACCTCGGCGCCGAGGTCGGCCAGCAGCATGGTCGCGTACGGACCGGCGAGCATCACTCCCACTTCGAGGATGCGGATTCCGGCAAGCGGTCCGCTCACCTAGACGGCCTTGGCTAGTTCGGCGATCACCTCGCGGGTGCGGTACTTCGATGCGACCAGTTCGTCGCGGTTCTCACCGATCGGCAGCAGCCGCACCGACAGGTCGGTCACCCCGGCATCGGCGAACTGCTTGAACCGCTTCAGGATTGACTCTTCATCACCGGCGGCGCACAAATCGCCGACATCACGGGCGGAACCGCGGTCGAGCAGGCGCTGGTAGTTGGGCGAGGTCTCGGCCTCGGCCAAGATCCGGTTGGCACGCTCCTTGGCGGCCTCGATCTCGGAGTTGGCGCACAGCGTGACCGGGATACCGGCGACGATGCGCGGTGCGGGCTTGCCCGCTTGCGCGGCGGCCTTGTTGATCTTCGGCGCGATGTGCTCGGCGATCGCCTTCTCGTCGGCCATCCACAGCGACGTGCCGTCGGCGTGTTCGCCGGCGATCTGCAGCATCACCGGCCCCAGCGCGGCCACCAGAACCGGCATCGGCGAGACCGCCCCGAGCGCGGTCGGGTTGTGCACGGTGAAGTTGTCGTTCTCGACGTCCACCGGTCCCGGGCCGGCCAGCGCGGCGTTGAGCACCTGCAGGTAGTCGCGGGTGTAGGCGGCAGGCTTGTCGTAAGGCAGGCCGAGCATGTCCCGGATGATCCAGTGGTGTGACGGCCCGACACCCAGCGCCAGGCGACCAGCCGAAATGGCATGTACCGAAAGCGCCTGGCGGGCAAGCGCAATCGGGTGCTGGGCCTGCAGTGGCACCACGGCGGTGCCCAGCTCGATCCGGCTGCTGTGCGAGGCCATCAGCGCCACCATGCTCAGCAGGTCGAAATCGTCGGGCACCTGCGGCATCCACGCGGTGGCCAGGCCCGCCGAGTCGGCCCATTCGATGTCGGCGATCAGTTTGGCGACCTTGCGCGCCATGTCGCCGCGCTCGGCCCCGATCATCACCCCAAGTCGCATGATCAGTTCGCCTCCGCCTGACCGATGACCTGCCGGACCCCGGTGACCAGATCGTCCAACGAGGTCCCGGTGGGAAACACCGCCGCCGCGCCGAGCGACAACAGCTTGGCGACGTCGGACTGCGGGATGGTCCCGCCGACCACCACCGCGATGTCTCCGCCATCCGCGGCGCGCAGCGCCTCGACGATACGGGCGGTCAGCGCGACGTGGGCGCCGGACAGAATGCTCAGCCCGACCACCGCGACGTCCTCCTGCAGGGCGGTGGCGACGATGTCCTCGACCCGTTGGCGGATACCGGTGTAGATGACCTCGAAGCCGGCGTCACGCAGGGTCCGCGCGACGATCTTGGCGCCGCGGTCGTGGCCGTCCAGGCCGGGCTTGGCGACCAGCACCCGGGCCGGCAGCGGCGAAGAAGAGGCGAGCGGAGAAGTCATCAGTACACCACCGGTTGCTGGAACTCGCCCCAGACCGACTTGAGCGCCGAGACCATCTCGCCCACCGTGCAGTAGGCATTGGCGCAGTCGATCAGGGAATGCATCAGGTTGTCCTCGCCCTGCGCGGCGCGCGACAGCGCGGCCAGCTTGGCGGCGACGTCGCCGGCGTTGCGCTCGGCCTTGACCCGAGCCAGCCGCTTGAGCTGAACGTCGCGGCCCTCGGCATCGAGTTCGTAGGTGACGATCTCCGGTGGCGGCTCGTCGGACGTGAACTTGTTGACGCCGACGACCGGTCGTTCCCCGGACTCGATCTCGTGATGGATCTTGAACGCCTCGTCGGCGATCAGGCCCTGCAGGTAACCGTCCTCGATGGCGCGGACCATGCCGCCGTGGCGCTCCAGGTCGTCCATGATCTCGATGATGCGTTCCTCGGTGGCGTCGGTGAGCGCCTCGACGAAGTAGGAACCGCCGAGCGGATCGGCGACGCGGGTCACCCCGGTCTCATAGGCCAGGATCTGCTGGGTGCGCAGCGCCAGCGTCGCGGACTCCTCGCTGGGCAGCGCGAACGGCTCGTCCCAGGCGGCGGTGAACATCGACTGGACCCCGCCCAGCACCGCCGCCATCGACTCGTACGCCACCCGCACCAGGTTGTTCTGGGCCTGCGGGGCGAACAACGATGCCCCGCCGGCCACGCAGCCGAACCGGAACATCGACGCCTTGTCGGCCTCGGCGCCGTAGCGCTCGCGGACGATCGTGGCCCAGCGGCGCCGCCCGGCACGGTACTTGGCGACCTCCTCGAAGAAGTCGCCGTGGGTGTAGAAGAAGAACGAGACCTGCGGGGCGAACTGGTCGATGGTCATCCGCCCGCGCTCCACCACGGTGTCGCAGTAGGTGACACCGTCGGCGAGGGTGAACGCCATCTCCTGTACGGCGTTGGCGCCGGCGTCGCGGAAGTGCGCGCCGGCCACCGATATCGCGTTGAACCGTGGTACCTCGGCGGCGCAGAACTCGATGGTGTCGGCGATCAGCCGCAGCGACGGTTCGGGCGGCCAGATCCAGGTGCCGCGGGAGGCGTACTCCTTGAGGATGTCGTTCTGAATGGTGCCGGTGAGCTTGGCCCGCGGCACCCCGGAACGCTCGGCGGCCGCCACATAGAACGCCAACAGGATGGCGGCGGTGCCGTTGATGGTGAAGCTGGTGCTGATCTTGTCCAGCGGGATGGAGTCGAACAGGATCTCGGCGTCGGCGAGGGTGTCCACCGCCACCCCGACGCGGCCGACCTCCTCACCGACCTCGGGATCGTCGGAGTCGTAGCCGCACTGGGTGGGCAGGTCCAGCGCGACCGACAGTCCGGTGCCGCCCTGCTCCAGCAGGTACCGGTAGCGCCGGTTGGACTCCTCGGCGGTGCCGAATCCGGAGTATTGCCGGAAGGTCCAGAGCCGTCCGCGGTAACCAGAGGCGAAGTTGCCCCGGGTGAACGGGTAGGTCCCCGGCGGGGCGGGTTCGCCGCGTCGGTCTTCCGGCCCGTACACCGGTTTCAGCGGTATTCCCGA
Source organism: Mycolicibacter terrae (assembly GCF_010727125.1). Taxonomy (NCBI): domain Bacteria; kingdom Bacillati; phylum Actinomycetota; class Actinomycetes; order Mycobacteriales; family Mycobacteriaceae; genus Mycobacterium; species Mycobacterium terrae. The sequence goes on from NZ_AP022564.1 coordinate 3,517,028, forward strand.
AGAGGTCTGCACTGGGTCATTCATCGATGGATACGGTACTTCCAAAAAATGAGAATGCCAATACCACTTAGGTCACATGCCCTCGTCGCAGCGGCTATCCGGCCAGGTTGAAGTTGCCGCTGGCGCCGTAGACCGACAGTGAGACCAGCAACGTCACCGAGACGACGACGACCAGCGACGTGCGCACCGCATTGCCCACCGCGACCCCGACCCCGGCGGGGCCGCCCGCCGCGAAATAGCCGAAATAGGTGTGGATCAACAGGATGGTGACCGCCATCAAAAAGGCTTGCAGGAACGACCACAGCAGATCGATGGGGTTCAGGAAGGTCCGGAAATAATGGTCGTACAGGCCGGCCGACTGCCCGAACAGAAAGACCGTGGTGAACCGGCTGGCTATGAACGACAGGATCACCGCGATGGAGTACAGCGGGGTGATGGCGACCAGCCCGGCGACGATTCGGGTGCTGACCAGATAGGCGATCGGCCGGATCGCCATCGACTCCAGCGCGTCGATCTCCTCGTTGATGCGCATCGCGCCCAACTGCGCCGTCACCCCGGCGCCGAAGGTGGCCGCCAAGCCGATACCGGCGACCACCGGGGCCGAGATGCGGACGTTGATGAACGCCGCGAGGAACCCGGTCAGCGCCTCGATGCCGATGTTGCCCAGGGAGCTGTAGCCCTGTACCGCCAGGGTTCCGCCGGCCGCCAGGGTCAGAAACCCGACGATCACCACGGTGCCGCCGATCATCGCCAGGGTCCCGGTGCCCATGCTGATCTCGGCGATCAGCCGGATGACCTCCCGGCGGTAATGGGTGAACGCAAACGGCGCGGTGGCGATCGCCCTGCCGTAGAACAGCGTGTGGTCACCGAGCCGGCCCAGCGCGGCGATGGGCCGCCGGACCTGCCGGGTCACGCCCGGATAGACCGCCTGCAGAGCCCGCAGTGCCACGGCTCAGCGCGCCGTCATCTTGATGCCGATCGCGGTGACGACCACGTTGACGACGAACAACGACATGAACGCATACACCACGGTCTCGTTCACCGCGTTGCCGACGGCCTTGGCGCCGCCGCCGGAGATGGTCAGGCCGCGGTAGCAGGCGACCATGCCGGCGATCAGACCGAACAGCGCCGCCTTGATGCAGGAGATGATCAGCTCGGGCACCCCGGTCAACAGCGTGATGCCCGCCGCGAACGCGCCGGGGTTGACGTCCTGGACGAAGACCGAGAACACGTAGCCGCCGAGAATCCCGATGATCACGACCAGGCTGTTGAGCAGCAACGCCACCAGCCCGGCCGCCAGCATGCGCGGCGTCACCAGCCGCTGCACCGGGTTGATGCCCAACACCTCCATGGCGTCGATCTCTTCGCGGATGGTGCGGGAACCCAGGTCGGCGCACATCGCGGTGGCACCGGCGCCGGCGACGATCAACACCGTCACCATCGGCCCGACCTGGGTGACGGCGCCGAACGCCGCACCGGCACCGGACAGGTCCGCGGCACCGAGCTCGCGCAGCAGGATGTTCAGAATGAAGCTGACCAGGACCGTGAACGGAATCGCCACCAGCAGCGTGGGCGCCAGCGAGACGCGGGCGACGAACCAGGACTGTTCGAGGAACTCACGGGCCTGAAAGGGTCGGCGGAACAGGAATCTCACCGCGTCCACCGACATCGCGAAGAGCCCGCCGACCGCCTGCATCGGTTCCGACAACCGCCCGATCGCCGACTGCGGGGACCACGGAAGCAGGTCCTTCATCCCCATAGCGGCAGGCTCCTCAGAACACTCGCGATACGACCCGAGTGGATAGTAGCCGATTCGTGGTTAGTGCGATAGCACGTTCTGTTTTTGATGCACACCCATTCTCATTTAGAGCAAATGTCTCATCTATAGTCGTCCCTCGACCCGCAACGCGGGGTGCACCCACCCCGGTGACCTGCGCTCTTTGAAGGCCCGGAAGCCTTCGACGGCCTCCGGCGCACCCAGGCTGGTGCTCATCCCGATCCGGTCGAACAGCCCGAGGTAGGCGTCCAGACTCGACTTGACCACCGCACGCGCGGCCGGCGCCGTCCGGCAGCACTGGGCCAGGACGTCGCGGGCGGCCGCGGGTAGTTCGTCGTGCGGGACCACACGTGCCACCATCCCCCATTCGAGTGCTTCCTGCGCCCCGAATGTGCGGCCGGTGAACATCAGGTCCCGGGTGCGGACCGGTCCGATCACCCGCGCCAGCACCTGGCTGTAGTAGGTGTCGGCGATGCCGCGGAACAGCTCGGGCACCCGAAACGTCGCCCGGTCGCTGACCACGGCGACGTCGCTGCACAAGGCGATCTGCAGCCCGCCGCCCTGACACAGTCCGTTGACCGCCGAGACGATCGGCTTGACCGAGCTGCGCAACGCGTCGAACGGGGTGACGTCCATGCCGAGGGCGGACCCGAAGGTGATCCAGTTGTCCGCCCCGCCGCCGCCCATGTCGCCGCCCGGGGCGAACACGTCGCCGGTACCGGTGATCAACAACCCGGCCAGGTCCGGGTCCGCGTTGACCAGGCCCACCGCGTAGCGAATGCCGAAGTACATCGCGGGGGTCATCGCGTTGCGGGCTTCGGGCCGGTTCAGGGTGCACACCGCCAGCGGCCCCTCCCGCCGAAACTCGAGGTAGGGGGTTCCGAGCCAGTCGCCCTCGGGCGGCCGCGGTGATTGAGCACCCATCAGAGCAGACCTCTCTTTCGTGATCAGCCGGTCAGCTGTGCCACCAGCTCCAGCGTGCCCAGGTCCCTGATCGCCTGACAGGCGCGCCGCAGCATGATGACGAACATGTCGTCACCACGGTCGGTGCCCGTCGCGAAGACCAGCCCGAGCGCGCAGATCAGCGGAGCCTGCAGCACACCGAACCGGTAGTCCTGCCAACAGGTTTCCCAGTCGTAAGCACTCACCCCGTAGCCCAGCAGCGCGGCGTGATACGCCGCGACCAGATCTGCTTCGATCGCCGAGCGCAGTTCGGGCGCCAAGCTGGTGGCGGTGAAGTAGGCCAGGTCCCGGGCCGGCAGGCCGACGCCCAGGGTCTGCCAGTCGACCACCCAGACCTGTTCCCCATCCGGACTGAACAGCATGTTGTCCAGCCGATAATCTCCGTGGATCAGCGCGAACCGGCCCAGTGGTGCTGACACCCAGGGCGTGATCAGACCCAGTGCGGCCGTCAACGTCTCACAGTCGGCCACACCGAGTTGCGCACCGAGCCTCTCGACGGTGGTGGCGGCGCACATCCGGGCGATGTCGCCCATGCCTTTGGCGCCGGCCTCGTCCAACTGGGTCATCGCCAGGCCGGGGAAGGTCAGCCACTGCTCGTCGCACCAGGTGGGCGCGTGCAGCCCGGCCAGCGCGGTCACCGCCAACCGGGCCTGCCGCTCGTCGCAACCCGCGATCTGATCGCCCTGTACCGCGGGTGCCCGGTCGGCGAGCAGCAACGCGTACTCGGTTGCGTCCGCGTTGATTTCGCAGTGGAAGCACTCCGGTATCGGTATCCGCACGCGATCGGCGACGTCTTGGTAGAAGGCGCACTCACTGCGGTAGCCCAGCACGACCCGGTCGCGGACCGCATCGTCGCCGGCCGGGAGTTTGATCACGAAGCTGCCCGGCAGGCCGTCCGGATCGCCGGCGTAGGTCGCCGACACCCGGTAGGTGGCTCCGGTCTGGCCGGTGCCGACCGGCACGACGTCGACCGAGGCCACCTCGACCGGTTCGCCCCGGGCGCTCAATACACCGGAGAGCCACCGGCTGGTCACCTGCTGCGGGTGCCGCGGTATCGGGTTTGAGGTCATCGCGCCTCCGGCGCAACAGAACTCATAGCCAGGGACCGTCCGGGGCAGCCACTTCCAGCCATGCCGGGTGACGCTACAGTAAGAATTTCAGTATGGTCAACGAATGAGGATCGGCAGATGACGAACGCCCAGGACTGGCAGGAGACGCTGGACGATCTCGACCGGCGGCGCCGGCACACCCAGGCGATGGGCGGCGCCGAGCGGGTGGCCAAGCATCGCGGGAAGGGCAAGCTCGACGCGCGCGCCCGCATCGAGCACCTGATCGACCGCGGAACGTTCCGCGAGTTGGGCACCATGGTCGGCGGGGAGATCGCCGCGGACGGCATCGTGGTCGGCTCGGCGGAGATCAACGGCTCGCCGGTGATGGTGGGTGCGGAGGATTTCACCACGCTGGCGGGCAGCATCGGTCCCGGCGGCAACGCCAAGCGCTACCGTATCGCCGAGCTGGCGCTGCGCGACAAGATCCCGTTGGTGATGCTGCTCGAAGGCGCCGGATTCCGCCCCACCGGTGAGCATTACGGGCGCACCCCGACCGACCTGCTGGCCCAGGCGCAATGCTCGGGCAAGGTGCCGACCGTGGCCGCGGTGCTGGGCCCATCGGCCGGGCACGGCGCCCTGGTGGGCCCGGTCTGTGACTTCCGGATCATGAGCCCGCACGGCGCGATCTTCACCGCCGGGCCTCCGGTGGTCAAAGAGTCCACCGGCGAGGAGATCTCGAAGGAGGACCTGGGCGGTCCCGAGGTCGCCCTGAGAAGCGGGGTGATCCACAACGTCGCCGCCGACGACGCGGCGGTGCTCGACGACATCCGCCGGTATCTGTCCTACTTCCCGCCCAGCGCCTGGTCCTACCCGCCGGCGCTGCCCGCCGACCCGGCCGCGGAGTCCCGCCCGACGCCGGAGCTGCTCGACATCGTCTCGCGCGACAACCGTCGCATCTACGACATGCGCTCGGTACTCGACGTCATCTTCGACCGGCCCGACTGGTTCGAGGTGCAGCCGCGGTTCGGGCCCGCGATCATCTGCGCGCTGGCCCATCTGGGCGGCCACCCGGTGGCGGTGGTGGCCAACCAGCCGCAGGTGCTGGCCGGCTCGATCGACGCCGATGCCGCGGACAAGGCCGCCCACTTCATCATGGTGGCCGACTCGTTCCATCTGCCGATCGTGTTCCTGGCCGACAATCCGGGCATGCTGCCGGGCAGCCGTTCCGAGCGCAGCGGTGTACTGCGGGCCGGGGCGCGGATGTTCGCCGCCCAGACCGCGGCCACCACCCTGAAGCTGCATCTGACCCTGCGCAAGGCCTACGGCTTCGGTTCCATGGTGATGTCGTTGCTCGGGTTCGACTCCCAGGTCGCGACGTTCGCCTATCCGGGGGCGACGATGGGGGCGATGAGTGCGGCGGCACTCAGTGCCGCCTCGCACGCCGGTGAGGATCTGGCGGCCAAGCTGCGCGACACCGAGTTGCAGGCGTCCTATCACTCCGCCAAGCAGCTCGGCTTCGATGAACTCATCGACCCGCGCGAAACCCGCGACGCGCTGCTGAGCGCCCTGCGACGGGGGCTGGGCAGCCGGCAGGCGGTCGCCGAGCCGGTGACCCGAACCGTCATCATGCCCTGATGGGCGCCCTGCGCGATGCGCTTCTCGGCGGCTGGGAGCTGTTGTCGATGGAATCCCGCGACATCGCTACGGGGGCGGTGTCGCACCCCATGGGATCGGCGCCGCGCGGCCTGATCCTCTACACCGCCGACGGCTACATGTCCGCGCAACTCGTTTCGGGCGACGATGCGGCGCTGCGCCAGTACATCGCCTACGGTGGCCGCTTCCGCGTCGACGAGGACACCGCAACGGTGCACCATCTGGTGAGTGTGTCGATGCTGCCGGAACTGCTGGCGAGCCCGCAGCTGCGCCATGCCGAGGTGGACGGCGCCCAACTGACTTTGTCGGCCACTACCACGAATGACGGTGTGACGAGCCACAACGCCCTGGTCTGGGTCAGACGTCGATGATGACCTTGCCGACGGCCTTGCGGTCGGCGACGTAGCGCAGCGCCGCCGTGGTGTCGGCGAGGGGGAAGCGGGCGCCGATGTAGGGGCTGACCCTGCCCTGGGCGAACAGCCGCTGCAGTTCGGCGAGATCACGCTCGTTCTCGGCCGGATGATCGGTGGCGAACGTCCGGATCTCCATGCCCTGCACGGTGATGCCCTTGAGCATCACCAGGTTCAGCGGGATGGCCGGGATGGACCCGGCGGCATACCCCAGCGTGACGAAGCGCCCGCCGCGGGCCAGGCTGCGCAGCGCCGGTTCGGCGTAGCGCCCGCCGACCGGGTCGAGCACCGCGCGGGCGCCGTCCCGGGTGATCTCGCGGATCCGCTGCTTGAGGTCCTCCCGGTCGTAGTCGACCACGGCTTGCGCGCCGCGCTGCGTGCACACGGCGAGCTTCTCCGGGCTGGACGCCGCGGCCAGCACCCGCGCGCCCAGCGCCACTCCCAGATCGACCGCCGCCAGCCCGACCCCACCGGCCGCCCCGAGTACCACCACCCAATCCCCTTGCCCCACTTGGGCGATCGAGCGCAGCGCGTGATAAGCGGTGCGATAGGTGACCCCGAACCCCGCCGCGGCGGCGTAGTCGATACCGTCGGGTATCGCGGTCACCGCGGCGGCGGGCAACAGCGCCTGCTCGGCGAATCCGCCCACGAACGAGGTGCCGACCACCCGGTCACCGGCCGCGAACGGCACCCCCTCACCGGCCGCGATCACATCGCCGGCCAGTTCGCTGCCGGGCGTGAACGGGGTCGGGATCTTGAGCTGGTATTTGCCGTCGATCATCAGCACGTCGGGGAAGTTGACCGCCGCGGCCCGCACCCGCACCACCATCGTGCCGGGCCCGGGTGTGGGGTCGGGAAGCTCTTGGAGCACCAGGCTTTCCGGCGGTCCGTAGGTTTGGCATACGATCGCGCGCATCAGACTCCCAGTCCCCGTAGGCAGAACGCCACCAGATGGTCGACATCGGCCCGCTTGGGCTGGGCGGTACCACCCAGGTAGCGCCGCACGGTGGCCAGTGTGCAGGCGAAAACGGTGTCGGTGTCCCGGCGCGGGTCGGGGCCTCCCAGCGCCGCCACCGGGTCGGTGAGCAGATCGCGCAGCGGGCGGAGGATCTCTGGGAAGGCCCCGTCGGAGACCCCGGCGGCCGTCAGCTGGGTGCTGGCCGCGCGGCTCATGCTCAACAGGTGCGGGTCGGACACCTGCGCGACGGTACCTCGTATCCACCGCTCAACCCGGCGGGCGGGGGTGGCCTCCTTGGCCAGCTGGTGCTGCAGATACGAGACGACGATCGCGACGCCGCGCTCCATCACCGCCTGGAAGAGCTCGTCCTTGCCGGTGAAGTAGCGGTAGAACGCCTTGTTCGACGATCCGGCCTCGGCGACGATGTCGGAGACCCGCGGCTCGTCGGGCGCCACCCGCTCCAACACCGTCACGGCGGCCGCCAGGATGCGCTCCACTTCGGCGGTGGCCTGCTGCTGGCGCAGGTCGAGTGCCCGGTGGACGGCGGCATCGACGCGGGTGGTCACGTCGCTGTCCGGGGCAGCGCGGGGATCCGGTCGACCAGATCGCCGTACTTGGCGCGGGCGGCCTCGATCCGGTTGTCCAGGAATTCGCTGGGCCACTCCGGGTCCTCGGCCTCATAGTCTTTGAGCAGCAGCCGGGCCAGGTTCACCTTGTGCGCCTCGGTGGGCCCGTCGGCCAGCCCGAGCGCCACCCCGCCCAGCAGCACGTTCGTCAGCGGCAGCTGCTCGGTCAGGCCCATCGCGCCGTGAACCTGAATGGCGCGCAACCCGATCGACTTGAGTACCTGCGACGCCAGGATCTTGCACACCCCGATCTCGGCGCGAGCCGCGTGCTCGCCCGCGGTGTCGATCAGCCAGGCGGCGTGCAGCACCGTCAACCGGAACGGGATCAGCTCGGCGTAGGAGTCGGCAATGAACGCCTGCACCAGCTGCTTGTCGGCCAGTGAACTTCCCTGGGTGAAACGGCTTTTCGCGCGGCGGGCCATCATGTCGATGGCGCGCTGCGCCACCCCGATCGAACGCATGGCATGGTGCAGCCGCCCGCCGGCCAGCCGATTCTGCAGGATCAGGAAGCCCTGTCCCGGCTCCCCGAGAATGGCGTCGGCAGGTACCCGCACATCGTCGTAGCGCACCAGCGAATGTCCGGCCTCGTGGGGATGCGAACCGACCAGGTGGTGGGTGGCTTCAATGACCAGACCCGGTGTGCCGGCCGGGATCAGGAAGGTCGACGCGCCCCGGTGCACCGGCACGTCCGGGTCGGTGATGGCCACCACGATGAAGAACGACGCCACCGAAGCGTTGGAGGAGAAGTATTTTCGCCCGGTGATCACCCACTGGTCACCGTCGCGGACCGCTCGGGTGGTGAACACCCGCGGGTCGGCACCGCCCTGCGGTTCGGTCATCGAGAAGCAGGAGAAGATCTCCCCGGACAGCAGCCCGGCCAGATACTTCTCCTTCTGGTCGACGGTGCCGAAGCGGGCCAGGATTTCGGCGTTGCCGGTGTCGGGGGCCTGGGTGCCGAACACGATCGGCGCCCAGCTGGACCGGCCCAGGATCTCGTTGATCAGGGTCAGCTTGACCGCACCGAAGCCCTGCCCGCCGAGCTCGGGTCCCAGATGCGGGGCCCACAGCCCCTGCTCGCGCACCCGGTCCTTGAGGGGGTCGACGATCCGGCGCCGCTCGTCATCCAGCGGCAGGTATTCGCAGCCGGGGAACAGCACCTCCAGCGGTTCCACCTCGTCGCGGACGAAAGCCCGGATCCAGTCCAGTTTCGCCTCGAACTGTTCTTCGGTGGAGAAATCCCATGCCATCTGTAGCTCCTCTCGGCGATCGATCGGGTGATCAGGACGGGCCGCCGTCGACCCGCAGGATCGAGCCGGTCGTGTAGCTGGAGGCATCCGACATCAAAAACAGTGCCGCCCCGACGATCTCGCGTGGCTCCCCGGCGCGTCGCAGCGCGAAGTTCCCGAACGCATTCGCCACGTCGAAGTTCCATGCCTTGCTGATGTCGGTCAGGAACGGCCCGGGCATCAAGGTGTTCACCCGCACCGTCGGCCCGTACGCGTGGGCCAGCGCCTCGGTCATGACGTTGAGCCCGGCCTTGGACGCCGCGTAGGGGATGAACGACGGTTGCGGGCGCAGCGAGCCGTGGGTGCTGACGTTGATGATCGATCCCCGGCCGGCGGCCACCATCCGTTCACCGATCAGCGCCGACAGCCGGAAGGGTCCCTTGAGGTTGAGGCCGACCACCGCGTCGAACATCTTCTCGGTGACGTCGGTCTGCTTGTCATACACCGGCGACATGCCGGCATTGTTCACCAGCACGTCGACCCGGCCGAACCGCTGATAAGCGGCATCGACCAGCCCGTCGAGCTGATCCCAGCGCCCGACGTGCACGGCGTACGGCATTGCGGCGCGCCCGGTTTCGGCTTCGATCTGCGCGGCCGCGGCCTGGCAGGCGTCGAGTTTGCGGCTGGCGATCACCACGTCGGCGCCGCAGTGGGCGGCCGCCAGCGCCATCTCCCGGCCCAGGCCGCGGCTGCCGCCGGTGACCAGCACCACCCGGTCGGTCAGATCGAACAACTCGTCGGCATAGGTCATGTCAACTACTCCTCGCGGGCAGCGAGCGGGCCAGTTCGGCCGCGGTCGCAATCAGCTGCGGGATCATCGGGCCCATCGCGGCGGCGATCTTCGGGTCGACCCGGTCACCGGTGACCGACGCCGCATAGGTCTTCTCCAGCACGATCCCGAGCTTCCAGTTGGCCAGCACCAGGTAGTAGTCGATGTTCTCCGTCGACAGTCCGCTCACCTGCTCGTAGCGTTGCAGCAGCTCGGTGCGGGTCGGCATTCCGGCCAGGTCGGCGTAGTAGCCCTGGGTGCGCGGATTCTCCCCGTCATAGCCGAGCAGTGCCCAGGCCAGGTCCAGCAGCGGGTCGCCGATGGTGGTCATCTCCCAGTCGATGATCGCGACCAGTTTCGCCGGGGCGCCGTGCGCATACATCACATTGGCGAACTGGTAGTCGCCGTGCATGATGCCCGGTCGGTAGTGCTCGGGACGGTTGCGCCGCAGCCACTCCGACGCGTCGTCCAGGCCGGGGAGGTCGCGTACCCGGTAGCTGTCCAGGAACGCCAGCCAGCGGTCGACCTGGCGCTCGTGGAATCCGTCCGGGCGCCCGAACCCTTCGAGTCCGCGGGCACGCCAGTCCACCCGGCCCAGGCGGGCGGCGCCCTCGACCAACTCGAAGGCCAGGCCGCGGCGGGCGGTCAGGTCCGCGTCGAACGGGGCGGGCCAGGCGTTGCCGGTCGAGTTCCAGCCGTCCACCTCCGCCATCACGTAGAACGGCATGCCGAGCAGGTCGCCGTCGTCGTCGGCGGCGATCAGCTCCGCGTGCGGGACGTCGGTTCCGGCCAGCGCCCGTACCAGTCGGATCTCGCGGCGCAGCCCGTCGATGCGGGCGGCGTCCGCGCGGGCGCCCGGCATCCGCAGCACCATCGTGGCGTCGCCGCGGCGCAGCCGGTAGAGGGTGTTCTGTGAACCGCCGGTCAGCGGTTCCGGTACCGGCAGCTCGCCGTGGCCGGGCGAGCCGGGTGCGGCGTTGGCGTCGAGCCAGCGCCCCAGCGCCGCCGCGTCGAGCCGGGAATCCTGCGCACCACCCATGGCCTGCACCTCTCAGTCTCCGCATGGAGAATATCGTTCTCCGCGGAAGAGGAGGGGTTTTCGGTTCTTTTACCGCGCCGGCGAGGCGCTCCGGCGCTAGGAACCCAGGACCTCGGAGATCGGGGCGCCGGTGGCGATCTTGCCCCGCGCCCCCATCACTTTGCCGGGCCGGCCGGCGCCGACGACCCCGACCACCACGCCGTCGCGCTCGTAGTACGCCAGGAACTTGTGGCCGTCGTCTTCAACCAGATGCACGGTGTCGGTGGCCCGCGGCTCGCCCAGGCACTGGATTTTGAGGTCGTACTGATCGCTCCAGAAGTACGGCGGCACCGCCACGTCATGCAGCGACTCCCGGCCCAACATGGCCGGCACCATGACCCGCACCTGGGTGACGACATTGCTCCAGTGCTCCACCCGGGCCTCATGCCCGCCGCGGCCGCGCCAGAACGCCACATCGCCGACGGACCACACGTTCGGCGCGCTGGTGCGCCCGGTCAGATCGCAGAGCACGCCGTTATCCCGCCCGTACAAGTCGACGCCACAGCCGTCCAGCCACTCGGTGGCCGGCCGGGATCCCACGCCCAGCACCACCAGGTCGGCGGCCAGCTCGGCGCCGTCAGCGAGCACCACGGTCTCGACGTGGCCTTCGCCGCGGACCTCGGCCACCCCGATGCCGCTGCGGACGTCGACACCGTTGGCCCGGTGCAGCCGTGCGACCAGCTCGCCGATCTGCTCTCCGAGCACCGCGGCCAGCGGGGTGGGTTGCGGCTCCACCAGAACCACGTCCACGCCCAGCCTGCGCAGGCTGGCCGCCGCTTCGCAGCCGATGAAGCCGGCGCCGATCACCACCGCACGCCGAGCCGCGGCCGCGTCCCCGCGCAGCACCAGGCTGTCCTCGAACGAGCGGACCACCCGGATGCCGTTCAGGTCTCCGAGGCTGGGGAGACGCCGCGGCACCAGCCCGGTAGCGATGACGAGCTGGTCATAGGGCAGCACGGTGCCGTCGGCCAGCGTCACCGTCTGCGCTGCGGTGTCGACACCGCGGGCGCCGCAGCCCAGCCGCAGGTCGATGTCGCGCGAGGCGTAGAACTCCGGCGGTTCCAGCGTGGTGTCGTCGCGTTCGCCGCGCAGCACGTCTTTGGTCAGCGGCGGCCGGTCATAGGGCGGGCGGGTCTCGTCGGAGACGATGGTGATCGGCCCGGCGTACTCCTCGCGCCGCAGTTCCTCGGCGGTGCGCACGGCCGCGAGGCCGCCGCCCACGATGACGATCCCGTGTTCGGGCACGTCGATCCCCCCCGTTGTGGTCCCAGCAGAGCGCTCAGTATTTCAAAGCGCCCTTGTCAACCGGGATCTGCACACCGGTCAGGACCCCGGAGCCGTCACCGGCAAGCCAGACGACCACCTCGGCGACCTCTTCGGATGAGATGAAACCGTTGGGACGCAACGGCATCGGAGGGAAGGCGTGCAGGTAGTCGGGGTGCTCGCCGAAGATCTTGGCCATCACCTGCGGCTCGATCATCGGGGTGTCCACGGAGTAGGGGTGAATGGAGTTGACCCGGATCCCGTGCTCGCCGACCTCCAGCGCCAGGGTGTTGGTCAACGCCACCAGGCCGTACTTGGAGGCCGCGTAGTGGCCGTTGCCGGGGGTGGCCTTGACCCCGGCCGAGGAACTGACGATCACGATCGAACCGCCGTTGCCGGCCTCGATCATCGCCGGCACCGCCGCCCGGATGGTGCGCCAGGTACCGGACAGGTTGACGTCGATGACGGTGTTCCACTGTTCGTCGGTGAGCTCCCAGAGCCGGCCCCAGCTCAGCACTCCGGCGTTGGCCACCACGACGTCGAGGCGGCCGAACTGCTCCACCCCGTCGGAGACCAGGGCGCGCAGCGCTGCGTCGTCGCGGACGTCGAGCGGGCGGGCCAGCACCTTGCGGCCGTGTGCCTCGACCCCGGCCACCGTCTCGGCCAGATCGTCGGGCGTGGCCGCCGGGTAGGTGATGCAGTCCGAGGCCGGTGCGCAGATGTCGCCGGCGATGATGTCGGCGCCGGCGGCCGCCAGCCGGATTGCGTGTGCCCGCCCCTGGCCGCGCGCCGCGCCGGTGACCAATGCCACCTTGCCCTGCAGGCCGTGCTTCTGGTTCTCGCTCACGCGACGAGGCTAGCAGCTGAAACTGGAACGTGTTCTACTGCCGGTGAACCTTTCACAACTCAGCGATGATCTGCCGGCGTTTCTGCGCGTATTCCTCGTCGGTGAGGACGCCCTGTTTGCGCAAGGCGTCCAATTCCTGCAGGCGTTCCCCGGCAGACCGCGTCTGGACGGCCTCCTGGGCCGGCGCCCCGGCGCTCTGCTCGGCGGCCCGCCTGACCACCGCGGCCACCTGCTGGCGCACCGCCGGGTTGGAGCGGATGTCGATCGTGCCCTGCACCGGTATGCCGTTGGCCCGCAGGATCTGGAAAATCTCCATCAGCGGCCCGTCCTGGCCGGCCAGGTCATAGGTCTGGTTGTCCTCGGCGAGGGTGAACCGGGCGGGCGCCGTACCGCTCAGCAGAGCACTGCGCTGCCAGTCGATCCGGTAGCTATTTGTGGTGGGGTCGACGAGGACGGCCAGCTTGCGCCCGGAGATCAGCGGCATGCGGGTCACCGAGGCGATCACCCGGTCCTGGGTGTCGAAGGGCGCCAGGCCCGCTCCCTCGATATGCAGGTCGAGTTTGACCAGCGGTTGGTCGTTGATCCGGGTGCCGGTCTCGTGAATACCGGTCACCTGCGCCAGGGCCAGCACGCCGTTTTGCTCCAGGAAGCGGGTCTTGGCCGCCGACTTCGTACCGAAGTCGGTCAACACCAACGCGACCAGGACGTCGCAGAACGTGACCAGCAGCCCGGTGTAGAACATCCATTTCAGGTCCGCCTGCTGCCCGGTCGCGAAGAACACGACCAGGAAGATCGGCCCGACCAGGCCGCCGAAGCCCAGCACCATGGCCTGGGCTTTGACGTAGCGCCACAACATGTGCGACACACTAGCGCCGGTCACCCGGCGAGCAAACGCAAAAACCCCCATTCCACACGGGAAAGGGGGTCTTCGCTGGGGCGCCTCCCGCTTGCGGGAGGCTGGTCGTACAGGTACTACTTGATGATCTTGGTGACCCGGCCGGCGCCGACGGTGCGACCACCCTCACGGATGGCGAACCGCAGACCCTCGTCCATGGCCACGGGCTGGATCAGCTTCACGCTCATCTCGGTGTTGTCACCGGGCATCACCATCTCGGTGCCCTCCGGCAGGCTCACCACACCGGTCACGTCGGTGGTGCGGAAGTAGAACTGCGGACGGTAGTTGGTGAAGAACGGCGTGTGGCGACCACCCTCGTCCTTGGACAGGATGTAGGCCTGGCCCTCGAACTCGGTGTGCGGGGTGGTGGTGCCGGGCTTGACCACAACCTGACCCCGCTCGACGTCCTCACGCTTGATACCGCGGATCAGCAGACCGACGTTGTCACCGGCCTGGCCCTGGTCCAGCAGCTTGCGGAACATCTCGACACCGGTCACGGTGGTCTTGGTGACGGTCGTCTTGATACCGACGATCTCGACGTCCTCGTTGACGTTGATCACGCCGCGCTCGACACGACCGGTGACCACGGTGCCACGACCGGTGATGGTGAAGACGTCCTCGACCGGCATCAGGAACGGCTTGTCGGTGTCGCGCACCGGGTCCGGGATGGACTCGTCGACGGCCTCCATCAGGTCCTGGACGGACTTGACCCACTTCTCGTCGCCCTCGAGCGCCTTCAGAGCCGACACCCGGACCACCGGGGCGTCCTCGTCGAACTCCTGGGCGGCCAGCAGCTCGCGGACCTCCAGCTCGACGAGCTCGAGGAGCTCCTCGTCGTCGACCATGTCGGACTTGTTCAGCGCCACCAGGATGTAGGGCACGCCGACCTGACGGGCCAGCAGCACGTGCTCACGGGTCTGCGGCATCGGGCCGTCGGTGGCCGCGACCACCAGGATCGCGCCGTCCATCTGGGCGGCACCGGTGATCATGTTCTTGATGTAGTCGGCGTGGCCCGGCGCGTCGACGTGGGCGTAGTGCCGCTTCTCGGTCTGGTACTCCACGTGGGAGATATTGATCGTGATACCGCGCTGACGCTCCTCGGGAGCGTTGTCGATCTGGTCGAATGCACGCGACTCGTTCAGGTCCGGGTACTTGTCGTGCAGAACCTTGGTGATAGCCGCGGTCAGCGTGGTCTTGCCGTGGTCAACGTGACCGATGGTCCCGATGTTGACGTGCGGCTTCGTCCGCTCGAACTTCGCCTTCGCCACTTCTTGTCCTCCTGGACTTGTTGGTGCTGGGTTACAGCAGGATTGATCTTTTTAGTTTGTGCCACCGTAGCGGCACGGGCAGATGGTGCTTATTCGCCCGTCGCCTTCGCGATAATCTCCTTCGCCACCTGCGCCGGCACTTCGGCGTAGGAGTCGAACACCATGGAGTAGTTCGCCCGGCCCTGGGTCTTCGACCGGAGGTCTCCGACGTAGCCGAACATCTCCGACAGCGGAACCTGCGCCTTGACGACACGCGCACCGCTGCGCTCCTCCATGGCCTGGATCTGACCACGGCGGGAGTTCAGGTCGCCGATCACATCGCCCATGTAGTCCTCGGGCGTGGTGACCTCGACGGCCATGATCGGTTCCAGGATCACCGGCTGCGCTGCTGCGGCAGCCTTCTTCAGCGCCTGCGAGCCGGCCACCTTGAAGGCCATCTCGGAGGAGTCGACGTCGTGGTACTGACCGTCGAGCAGGGTGACCTTCAGGTTGACCAGCGGGTAGCCGGCCAGCACGCCGTACTGCATGGCGTCCTGGGCGCCGGCGTCCACCGCCGGGATGTACTCGCGGGGCACCCGGCCACCGGTGACCTTGTTCTCGAACTCGTAGGTCGCGCCGTCCTCGCCGGTGAACGGCTCGAGGCTGATCAGGACCTTGGCGAACTGACCCGAGCCACCCGTCTGCTTCTTGTGGGTGTACTCGACCTTCTCCACCGTGCGCTTGATGGTCTCCTTGTAGGCCACCTGCGGCTTACCGACGTTGGCCTCGACCTTGAACTCGCGGCGCATCCGGTCCACCAGGATGTCCAGGTGCAACTCACCCATCCCGCCGATCACGGTCTGGCCGGTCTCGGAGTCCAGGTGCACCTTGAAGGTCGGGTCTTCCTCGGCCAGCTTCTGGATCGCCAGGCCCAGCTTCTCCTGGTCGCTCTTGGTCTTCGGCTCGATGGCGACCTCGATGACCGGGGCCGGGAACGTCATCGACTCCAGCACGATCTGCTTGTTCGGGTCGCACAGCGTGTCGCCGGTGGTGGTGTCCTTGAGGCCGATCACCGCGTAGATGTGGCCGGCGGAGACCGATTCGACCGGGTTCTCCTTGTTGGAGTGCATCTGGAACAGCTTGCCCAGCCGCTCCTTCTTGCCCTTGGTCGAGTTGATCACCTGGGCGCCGGACTCCACCTTGCCGGAGTACACCCGCACGTAGGTCAGCTTGCCGAAGAACGGGTGCACCGCGATCTTGAAGGCCAGCGCCGAGAACGGCTCGTCGATGCTGGGCTTGCGGCTGATGACCTCGTCTTCTTTGCCGGGCACGTGGCCCTGCACCGACTCGACGTCCAGCGGCGACGGCAGGTAGTCGATCACGGCGTCCAGCATCGGCTGGACACCCTTGTTCTTGAACGCGCTGCCGCACAGCACCGGGTACAGCTCCGAAGAGACCGTCAGCTTGCGGATACCGGCCTTGATCTCCTCGACCGAGAGCTCCTCGCCGCCGAAGTACTTCTCCAGCAGCGCCTCGTCGGTCTCGGCGACGGCCTCCAGCAGGGCGGTCCGGTACTCGGCAGCCTTGTCGGCCAGGTCGGCCGGGATCTCGATGGTCTCGTAGGTCTCACCGAGCTTGGTCTCACCGCGCCAGACCTTGGCGTTCATCTCGACCAGGTCGACGATGCCCTCGAAGTCGTTCTCCGCGCCGATCGGCAGCTGGATGACAAGGGGAGTCGCACCCAGCCTTTCCTTGATGGTGCGCACGGTGAAGTAGAAGTCCGCGCCCAGCTTGTCCATCTTGTTGACGAAGCAGATCCGGGGCACGTCGTACTTGTCGGCCTGCCGCCACACCTGCTCGGACTGCGGCTCGACGCCCTCCTTGCCGTCGAACACGGCTACCGCACCGTCGAGGACACGCAGGGACCGCTCCACCTCGACGGTGAAGTCGACGTGGCCCGGGGTGTCGATGATGTTGATCTGGTTGTTGTTCCAGAAGCAGGTCACCGCGGCCGAGGTGATGGTGATGCCGCGCTCCTGCTCCTGCTCCATCCAGTCGGTGGTCGAGGCGCCGTCGTGCGTTTCACCGATCTTGTAATTGACACCGGTGTAGTACAGGATCCGCTCGGTCGTCGTCGTCTTGCCGGCATCGATGTGCGCCATGATGCCGATGTTGCGGACCTTGTTCAGGTCGGTGAGCACGTCCTGTGCCACAGCAGTCTTCCCACTCTTTCGATAACTTCAATTGCTTGTCTTGCCATCGCCCGGGCCGGGTCCGGTGGCTACACCGGCAAGATCACCAGCGGTAGTGCGCGAAGGCCCGGTTCGCCTCGGCCATCTTGTGGGTGTCCTCACGGCGCTTCACCGCGGCACCCAGCCCGTTGCTGGCATCGAGGATCTCGTTGGCGAGACGCTCGACCATGGTCTTCTCGCGACGGGCCTTGGAGAAGCTGACCAGCCAACGCAGGGCCAGCGTGGTGGAGCGCTCGGGGCGCACCTCGACCGGTACCTGGTAGGTGGCGCCACCGACACGGCGGCTGCGCACCTCGAGGGCCGGCTTGACGTTGTCCAGCGCACGCTTGAGCGTCACGACCGGGTCGGTGCCGGTCTTGTCGCGAGCCTGCTCCAGCGCGCCGTAGACGATGCGCTCGGCCAGCGACTTCTTGCCGTCCAGCAGCACCTTGTTGACCAGCTGGGTGACCAGCTGCGACCCGTAGACCGGGTCGGAGACCAGGGGACGCTTCGGTGCGGGACCCTTGCGCGGCATCAGCTCTTCTCCTTCTTGGCGCCGTAGCGGCTGCGGGCCTGCTTGCGGCCCTTGACCCCCTGGGTGTCCAGCGAGCCGCGGATGATCTTGTAGCGCACACCCGGCAGGTCCTTCACCCGGCCACCACGCACCAGCACCATCGAGTGCTCCTGCAGGTTGTGGCCCTCGCCCGGGATGTAGGCGGTCACCTCGACCTGGCTGGTCAGCTTGACGCGGGCCACCTTGCGAAGCGCCGAGTTCGGCTTCTTCGGGGTGGTGGTGTACACGCGAGTGCACACGCCACGACGCTGCGGGCTGCCCTTGAGGGCCGCGGTCTTGACCTTGGCGACCTTGTCGCGGCGGCCCTTGCGGACCAGCTGCTGAATGGTTGGCATCTACCGGCTTCCTGTATCGCTGTTCGAACTCTGCAAAACTTGTCAGTCCTGTGCCCTACCGCTACCCGCGGTCGGGCGTGTCGCATGGGCCGGCCGCGGATCGCTCCGCTGCATAATGGACATGCGAATTGGGCCAGGCGCGCGCGTCATGTCACCAATACGCGCCTCGTGGCCAGGCACGAGCTACCACAATACCCGGCTGGACTCCGGCAGGTCAAAGCGCGTCGCCCCGGCCCCTCCGGCGTCCGCTACGGCTACCCGGTACGGCTCTCCATCGCCGAGGCCAGCCGGCGCACCATGTCGGAGAAGATCGCGTCGGTGTCGACGTCATCCATCACCCCGGTCATCTCCAGCAGCACGAATCCGTGCATCGCCGCCCAGAACTCCAATGCCGCGTGAAACGCCCGGTCACCGTCGAGCCCGTAGGACGCCAGCACCTCGATCACCGGTGCGGCGGCGCGGGTGGCCGCGGCGGTGTACTCCGGGTCCTCACCCCCCAGCGGCATCCGGGTGAAAGCCGAATAGCGGCCCGGGTGGTGGTGGGCGTAGCTGCGGTAGGCGCCGGCCATCACCAGCACCGCGTCGTCGCGGGCGCGGCCCTGGCCGACCTGGGTCAGCATCTCGAGGATGTCGTCGATGACCCGCATCCGCATCGCGCGGCGCAGGTCACCCAGGCTGTGCACGTGGTTGTACAGCGACGGGCCCTTGGTGCCCAGCTGGGTGGCCAGCGCATTGATGGTCAACGCGTCCCAGCCCTCGCGGTCCAGGAAATTCAGTGCCGCGTTGACGATGACGTCGCGACTCAGCTTGACCGGTCGCGCCCCCGATTTTCCGTTGGTACGCGAGCGACCGCCCGCCGCCGGCGGGTCTGGTCGAGCTGGCATGGCGTTCGCCCTTCGGGTGGTGGCCGGACTGGAGAGGTCAGCTAAGAACTCTAATCCACCGATAAGTAGGGGAACCCGCGTACGGCCGAGCCGGCGCGACGTAAGCTTTGCCGAGATCGCGTCCGGCGAGAGGGGCACGGGAGATGAAATGGACCGCGCTGGGTATGGCGCTGCTGTGCTCTGCCGCCGGTCTGGCCAGTGGCCTCCCGAACGCGAACGCCGTTCCCGGCGACATCCACGTCTACGGAGTGCACGAGACGCGCACGCTGGACTGCGACGGCGGCACCCTGTTCATCAACGGCGTCAACATCACCGTCCACGCGATGGGCAGCTGCTGGGCGGTGACCATGCAGGGCTCGCAGAACACCGTCATCGCCGACACCATCGTCAACGACGTCACCGTCTACGGCTACGACCAGACCGTCTACTACCACAACGGCGACCCTTTCCTGTTCGACCGCGGACGTGAGCTGGGCATGACCAACCGGCTCCAACGCGTACCGGCGTGACCGGCGATCGCCGCCGAAGTATCTGCG
The DNA here is from genome assembly GCF_010727125.1 of Mycolicibacter terrae. Lineage (NCBI taxonomy): Bacteria > Bacillati > Actinomycetota > Actinomycetes > Mycobacteriales > Mycobacteriaceae > Mycobacterium > Mycobacterium terrae. The sequence continues at coordinate 3,536,409 of NZ_AP022564.1, forward strand.
TCGCGATCACGACACTGTTTCTCGGCTTGGCCGGCTGCGACGCCTCGACGGAGGCGTCTCCCCCGAAGCGGCTGTCGATGAGCTCGAACGTCAACACCATCCATTACGGCTCGTTCGGGACGACGTCGGCGGTGGACTGCGCCGACGGCAAGTCATTGAACGTGGCCGGATCCAACAACCGGTTGACCGTCCGGGGCCGCTGCGCGACGGTGGATGTCGCGGGTGCCGACAACCGGATCACCCTCGAGCGGGTCGACAAGTCGCTGACCGTCACCGGGCTCAACAACTCCGTCACCTACCACGGCGGCGAGCCGACGGTGGACGATCGCGGGTCGGGCAACACCATCGCCGAAAAGCGTTGACCTGGTTGAGCTCAGGTCAGGCTTTGGAGCCGTGCCGGCCGGCGCCGCCGGCGAACCGGCCCGCCCCGTGCACCGCCTCTTCGGCCACCCTGGAGAGGCTGGCGAATTCCTGATCAATCGCATGGGCTTCGGTCATCCCCCACTGCCGCAGCGCCGAGAGCCGATCCGAGCGCAGACAACCCTGCGGTAGCTCGGCGAGTTCGGCGGCCAATTGCTCGGCTGCGTTGCGGCCCTGGCCTTTCGGCACCACCCGGTTGGCCAACCCGATCGCGTGCGCCTCGTCGGCGTCCACCGCGCGGCCGGTGAGGATCATGTCCATGGCGCGGCTGTGACCGATCAGCCGGGGCAAGCGCACCGTGCCGCCGTCGATGAGCGGCACCCCCCAGCGCCGGCAGAACACGCCGAACACGGCGTCGGCCTCGGCGACCCGCATGTCACACCAGAGCGCCAACTCCAGGCCCCCGGCCACCGCATACCCGCTCACCGCGGCGATCACCGGCTTGGACAGCGTCATCCGGGTCGGGCCCATCGGCCCCGGCCCGGTGCGGTGGGTCTGATTGGCCTTCTCGGTGCCGAATGCTTTGAGATCTGCTCCCGCGCAGAAGGTTCCGTTATCCCCCCACAGCACCGCCACCGACGCGGTGTCGTCGCGATCGAAGTCGGCGAAGGCCTGATACAGCGCGGCCGCGGTCGGCCCGTCTACGGCGTTGCGTGCCTGCGGCCGGTTCAGGATCACCGTGGTCACCGCACCGCTGCGCTCCACCCGCACCGAATCCGTCATCAGGGCACCTCCGCCGTTCGACCCGCATCGCGCCGTTCCGCCACTTCGTCGACGAACTCCGCGTAGCGACTGCGGATCCGCTCTCCCGGCCAGCCCGGCGGCAGCAGTTCGGCCGGCAGCACCGGGTCGCGGCGCAGGTGGCGGACCATGGCCGCGGCGACGGTGAAGCGGTCGGGGACGTCGGAGGCCTGTGCCATCTCGGCGAGCAGCCCCTCACCGGTGGCCGCCCAGTCGGCCAGGTCCCACAGCCGGCCGGCGAGTTCGGCCGGTTGTTCGTCGCGGGCGGTGAGCAGCCGGGTGTGGGAAGCCAGCTCATCGCCGAGGTCGACGTCGATGTTGTCCGGCCGCATCCAGATCCCTTCGCGCAGCTCGGCGAATCGCCGCTCGGTGAGGCCGGACCGCAATGCGGCCCGGGTCCGGGGGTCGCAGCCGACGCTGGTGATCACCACGGCAAGCCAGTCGCCACCCCAGCGCCGGGTGCGCGGATTCAGCGCCTCGTCCTGTCGGCGCTGACGTTCCAGCAGACGTTCGGCGAGCCCGTAGCCCTCCGCGGAGCGGACCAGGTCCCCGGCGGCGACCAGCCGGGTCAGCGCCACTCGCATAGCGGTTTCCTTGATACCGAAACCCGCTGTGAGCCTGAGGAGTTCAGCTGAGCTGGCCGAGGCGGGATGGGCACCCAGCAGCACCGACAGCACCACCGATCGGGCCGTCATGCGAACGGGCGGGTCGGCCATCTCGCGCGCCCTAGACCCCGGATGTCCGTCGGCCGTAGTCCCCGAACGGCTCGTCGCGGTGCCGCACCGCGTCGCGGAAACCGTGCGCCACCGCGTCGGCGACGAACGCGTGCCCCTCCGGGGTGTGCCGTGCGACCCCGTCGAAGACGGTGCTGACCATCCGGCTGGTGGCCACACCCTGTTGCAGCAGCGCGGTGTTGAGCGCGAGCTTGGCCATGATCAACTGGTTGACCGGCATGGCGGCGATGCGGCCCACCAGGCGTTCGGTGCGCTCGTCGAGATCAGCCGGGTCGGGAGCCTCGATCGCCAGCCCCCATTCGGCGGCTTGCGCGCCGGTGATGCAATCCCCGGTCAGCAGAAGGCGTTTGGCGCGCTGGTCGCCGAGCCGGTGCGCCCAGAGCCCGGCCGCCGGCACTCCCCATACCCGCATCGGCGGGTAGCCGATCTTGGCGTCCGAGGCTGCGATCACCTGGTCGGCGTGTAGTGCGATATCGGTGCCGCCGGCCACGCAGTAGCCGTGAATCTTGACCACGGTCGGCTTGTCGGCGTGCATCAGCGAGGCGAAGCCCCGGACGAAACGGCTCATCATCTGGTAGTCGATCATCGGATCCCAGGGCTGGTCCGAGCGATGATTGACCGCCTGGACCTTGCCGTCGAGCACACTGCCCCGGTAGTTCTCGCCGCCGGCCGACGACGACCCGTCGGCGTAGGCGCCCAGGTCGAAGCCGGCGCAGAACCCCTCGCCGCGACCGGACACCAGGATCACATGCACATTCGGGTCGAGGTCGGCGCGCTCCACCAGGGCCGACAGCTCCAGTGGGGTGTCGGCGGTGATCGCGTTGCCCTTCTCCGGGCGGTTGAAGGTGATCCGGGCGATGCGGTCGGTGACCTCGTAGGTCATCGTTCGCAGGTTGTCGAACTCGACCGGGGCAATGTGGTGCCGCATGGTGTCGCCTTTTCCTGACTGTTTACGACCCTTTGACGGCCTTTACGACCCTTTTACGACAGCACGCTCGAGGATCGGCCCGAGGTCCAGGCCCGCGGGAAGCGTACCGAACGCCCCGCCCCATTGGCCGCCGAATCGCGTGGCCAGAAACGCCTCGGCGACAGCCGGGTGGCCGTGGCGCACCAGCAGCGTGCCCTGCAGCGCCAGGCAGATGTCCTCGGCGATCTTGCGGGCCCGGTACTGCGCGCCGGCGAGATCGCGTCCGTCGCCGAGGTCACCCAGCTGCGCCTTGAGGCTGTCGAGGTGCGCGTCCAGGCGGCGGTCCTGCCCGGCGGCGCCGGCCAGCTCGTCGAAGAGCACGGCCACCGAGTCGGGCTGGGTGGCCAGCGCCCGCAGCGTGTCCAGGGCGCTGACGTTGCCGGAGCCCTCCCAGATGCCCATCAGCGGCGCCTCCCGGTACAGCCGCGGCATCAACGAGTCCTCGATATAGCCGTTGCCGCCCAGGCATTCCATCGCCTCGGCGGCGTGCGGGGTGGCGCGCTTGCAGACCCAGTACTTGGTGGCCGCCAGGCCGATCCGGCGCAGCAACCCCTCCCGGTCGTCGCCCTGAACCGCCTTGTCGGTGGCGCCGGCCATCCGCATGGTCACCATGGTGGCCGCTTCGGCCTCCACCGCCAGGTCGGCCAGCACATTGCGCATCAGCGGCTGGTCGATCAGGTAGGCGCCGAACGCTTTCCGGTGCTGCGCGTGGTAGATGGCGCGGGCCAGCCCCATCCGCATGCTGGTGGCGCTGCCCAGCGCGCAGTCCAGCCGGGTGAGGTTGACCATCTCGATGATGACCGAGACGCCGCGGCCCTCCTCACCGACCAGCCACGCGGTGGCGCCGTCGTACTCGATCTCACTGGAGGCGTTGGCGTGGTTGCCGAGCTTGTCTTTGAGCCGCTGCAGCCGCATCCGGTTGCGGGTGCCGTCGGGCAGCACTCGCGGCAGGAAGAAGCAGCTCAGGCCGCCGGGCGCCTGCGCCAGCACCAGGAACACGTCGCACATCGGCGCCGAGGTGAACCACTTGTGTCCGGTCAGGGTGTAGCTGCCGTCATCGTTCGGCACCGCGGCGGTGGTGCCCGCGCGCACATCCGAGCCGCCCTGCTTCTCGGTCATCGACATGCCCGCGGTGATGCCGGCCTTGGTCGCGGGCACCTTCAGCACCGGGTCGTAGTCCCGGCTGGTCAACAGCGGCTCGTAGGTTTTCGACAGTTCCTGGTTGTAGCGCAGCGCCGGGATGACCGCATAGGTCATCGAGATCGGACACATGTGGCCGGGTTCGGCGGTCCACACCCCGGTCTGGGCGGCACGCACCACGTGGGCGCCCGGCCGGGGGTCGGCCCACGGCGCGGCGTGCAGGCCGTGGGCGATCGCGGTGCGCATCAGCTCGTGGTATGCCGGGTCGTATTCCACTTCGTCGATGCGGTTACCGACGACGTCGTGGGTGTGCAGGATCGGCCGGTTGCGATCGGCGAGCTCACCCCAGCGCTGGGTCTGGGCCGAGCCGGAGATCGCGCCGAGGTCGGTGACTTCGTCGACGCCCCACTGACCGCCCTCGCGGATGAGCGCCTCGATGAGGACCGGCGACGACGCCGGGTTGTAGCCCTCCAGCGGAGAGACCTGATTGGTGACGATGTGCGTGTCGGCCATACCGCAGTATTACAGTTTTTCGACGCACGCACAATGGATGTAACTCTAGTTATGCCCGACAAATAAAACGGCGGTCACGGCCCGAGGTCGGGAGGTTCCAGGCCGTGACCGCCGCGTCTGTGGGTGCCGCGCTAGGGGTTGCTCATTCCCGCCGCACCGCAGCGGTGGCGCTCAGTCATCAGGGATCCTTTAGCCGGAATGAACGTGCAAGCCGCCCTTGCTGGCGAGGCCATAGCAAATTAATAGCACACCACCAACCACTTGTCATCTGTTTCAAGGGTAACCAATCAATGCGGATGGTTTTAGGCCGACTAGAAAGTGATCGGTCTGAGTGTGACGCCGGCCTGCGGCATGACAAAGCCACTGATCGACAGCCTGGAACCCCACCCCGAGATTCGCCCCTCACCAGCGCCGGAACCTCCCGAGACCCGCCGGAATCAGTCGACGTGTTCTTTCAGGAACGCGATATCAGCCTTGCGGCCCTCGTCGGCGGTCTCGCAGATGACCGGGGCGCCGGCCGCCTTGACCACCGCGACCAACAGCTCGGGGTCGATCTGGCCGGTACCGAAGTTGGCGTGCCGGTCCCGGCCGGAGCCGGCGGCGTCCTTGGAGTCGTTGCAGTGCACCAGGTCGATGCGTCCGGTGATGGCCTTGATCCGCTCCACCGCGTCGGCCAGCTTCTCGCCGGCCGCCCAGGTGTGGCAGGTGTCCAGGCAGAACCCGACGCCGGTGTCGCCGATGTGGTCCCACAGCTCGGCGATGGTGTCGAAGCGCCGGGCCATCGCGTGCTCGCCGCCGGCGGTGTTCTCCAGATACACCGGGACGGTCGTCTCCAGCCGGTCCAGCGCCTTGCGCCAGCGGATGAAGCCGGCCTGCGCATCGTCGTCGTCGGCGGTCACATGCCCGCCGTGCACGATCACCGCGGCGGCGCCGATGTCGGCGGCGGCGTCACAGGTCTGTTGCAGGACGTTGCGCGAGGGAATGCGCACCCGGTTGTTCGGCGACGCCACGTTGATCAGGTACGGGGCATGCACGTAGATCGGCAGCGCCGCCTGTCGCAGGCGCTCGGCGTCCTCGCGCGGTTTGGGCGGCTTCCAGCTCTGCGGGTTGCCGAGGAAGATCTGCACCACATCGGCGCCGTCCGCCTCCGCGGCGGCCAACGGATCAGCGGGGCGCACGTGGGAACCGATCAACACGGCGGTCAGCCTAGTTCGGCGACGATGCGGGCGAGGGACGAGCCCGCTGAGAAGCCGGACCAGAAGACTAGTTCGGCGACGATGCGGGCGAGGGACGAGCCCGCTGAGAAGCCGAACCGTCAGGCCAGTTCCCAGGTGTGTACCGGCTGATTGGTGTGCATGTGCGCGCAGTAGCGCCGCAGCATCTCCACCAGGGCGTCCGGCCGGCTCGCCCCCTGCGCCTGCAACGCCTGGACCGTCGACACCTGCCAGGTGGCGCCGTTGCGCCCCGAGGCGACCCGGCCCTCGATGATGCCGAGGAACCGCTCCGACACCTCCGGCGCCACCCCCCACTCGTCGAGGCCCTGCCGGGCCATCGGGAGCAGCTCGCGCCGGGTGAGCTCCTGCACGCCGACCTCACCCAGCTCCGGCCAGTACAGCCGGGCCTCCATGCCGTGGCGGGCGGCCGCGCGGAAGTTGTCGTGGGCGACGGCGAAACTCATCTGGGTCCACAACGGCCGTCGCTCCCGGGCCATCCTGCGCAGCAGTCCGTAGTAGAAGATCGCGTTGGCCAGCATGTCGGCGACCGTGGGCCCCGACGGCAGCACCCGGTTCTCCACCCGCAGGTGGGGCCGTCCGTCGACGACGTCATAAACCGGCCGGTTCCACCGATACACCGTCCCGTTGTGCAGGCGCAGCTCGGCCAGCTGCGGTGTGCGGCCCTGCGCCAGCTCGGCGACCGGATCCTCCTCGGAGACCTCCGGCAGCAGCGACGGGAAGTAGCGCACGTTCTCCTCGAAGAGGTCGAAGATCGAGGTGATCCACCGCTCGCCGAACCACACTCGCGGGCGCACCCCCTGGTTCTTCAGCTCGTCGGGTCGGGTGTCGGTGGATTGGGCGAACACCTCGACCCGGGTCTCCGCCCACAGCCGGTGGCCGAAGAAGTACGGCGAATTGGCACCCAGCGCCAGCTGCGGACCGGCCAGCACCTGGGCGGCGTTCCAATGGTCGGCGAACTGAGCCGGCGACACCTGAAGGTGCAACTGCATACTGGTGCACGCCGATTCCGGAGCGATGGTGGGCGCACGCAGGGTCAGGGGTTCGGGGCCGTCGATGTCGATGGCGAGATCTTCACCGCGCGCGGCGAAGATCGAATCGTTGAGCGCCGCATAGCGGGCCGAGTCGCTCATCCAATCACCGGTCAGGTGTTCGGGCATCAGCGTGGGCAGAATGCCGATCGTCACGATGCGTGCACCGTCGGCGTGGGCTTTGGCCTCCGCGGCATTGAGGCTGGCGCGCACCTCGGCCTCCAGCTCCAGGCCCAGCCGCCCGGGCAGTGGTCGGGGCGGGACGTTGAGTTCGATGTTGTAGGCACCCAGTTCGCGCTGATAGGCCGGATCGTCGATCGCGGCCAGCACGTCGGAATTCGCCATCACCGGCCGGTAGTCACCACCGACCAGGTTGGCCTCGATCTCCATGCCGGTCAGCGGCTGGTCGCAGTCGAAGCTGGACTGCGCCAGCATCGTCTCGAAGACGTCGAGGCACTGCTGGATCTTGCGCCGGTAGAGCTGACGTTGGGTGCGACTGTAGTCGGAGCTCTTGACCTCGTCCCCCATGCCCACGATGCAACCTGCTCGGCGCGGGCGCCGCAACCCGTGGCGGCCCGCCCGCACCCGCGACGGTCGGCTCACAACCCGTCCATCAGACGCGAAAGCCCCCATTTCGGCCTCGAAATGGGGGCTTTCGCGACTGCTCGCGCAGAAGGGACTAGCGGTAGTCGCTGTAACCGTAGTCGTCCAGCGGCACCGCGGCACCGGTGGCGGCGCCGAAGTCCGGGCTGTAGTACTGATCCTCGTAGGACGGGATCGTGTACGCAGCGGCCCGGGCCTCCTCGGTCGGCTGCACCGCGATGTTGCGGTACCGGTTGATGCCGGTGCCGGCCGGGATCAGCTTGCCGATGATCACGTTCTCCTTGAGGCCCTGCAGCTTGTCGCTGCGGCAGTTGATCGCCGCATCGGTCAGCACGCGGGTGGTCTCCTGGAACGACGCCGCGCTCAGCCACGAGTCGGTGGCCAGCGACGCCTTGGTGATACCCATCAGCACCGGACGCCCGGCCGCGGGCTCGCCGCCCTCGGCCACCACCCGACGGTTCTCCGTCTCGAACTCGGCCCGCTCGGTCAGCGAACCGGGCAGGAACTCCGTGGCGCCCGAGTCGATGATGGTCACCCGGCGCAGCATCTGCCGGACGATCACCTCGATGTGCTTGTCGTGGATCGACACACCCTGGGCCCGGTAGACCTGCTGGACCTCCTTGACGAGGTGGATCTGCACCTCGCGGGGGCCCTGCACGCGCAGCACCTCGTGCGGGTCGGCCGAACCCTCCATGAGCTGCTGGCCGACCTCGACGTGGTCACCGTCGGCCAGCAACCGCTCGGAGCCGTCCTCGTGCTTGAACACCCGCAGCCGCTGACGCTTGGGCAACTTGTCGTAGACCACTTCCTCGCCACCGTCGTCCGGCACGATCGTGATCTTGTAGAACTTCTCGCCCTCTTCGAGTTGCACCCGTCCGGCGACGTCGGCGATCGGCGCCTTGCCGCGCGGGATGCGGGCCTCGAACAGTTCCTGCACCCGTGGCAGACCGCCGGTGATGTCCTCACCGACACCACCCTGGTGGAAGGTGCGCATGGTCAGCTGGGTACCGGGCTCACCGATGGACTGGGCCGCGACGATGCCGACGGCCTCGCCGATGTCGACCAGCTTGCCGGTGGCCATCGACCGGCCGTAGCAGGTCGCGCACACGCCGGTTCCGGTGGCACAGGTCAGCACCGAGCGCACCTTGATCGCCGAGATACCGGCGCCCAGCAGGGCCTCGATCGACGGGTCGCCGAGGTCGTGGCCGCGCTCGATGACGACGTTGCCCTTCTCGTCGACCGCGTCGACCGCCAACGTGCGGGCGTACGCCGAGGTCTCGATGAACGGGTCGCGAATCAGCGATCCGTCCGCAGCGACCTCGGCCAGCTCCACCATGATGCCGCGCTCGGTGCCGCAGTCGTGCTCGCGCACGATCACGTCCTGCGACACGTCCACCAGACGACGGGTCAGGTAGCCCGAGTCGGCGGTACGCAACGCGGTGTCCGCCAAGCCCTTTCGGGCGCCGTGGGTGTTGATGAAGTACTCCAGCACCGTCAGGCCCTCACGGAACGAGGACTTGATCGGCCGCGGGATGAACTCACCCTTGGGGTTGGTCACCAAACCCTTCATGCCGGCCAGCGTCCGGGTCTGGGTGAAGTTACCCGTCGCACCGGAATCGACGATGGTGATGATCGGGTTGTCGGCCGGGTAGTGGTCACGCAGCGCCTGACCCACCTCCTCGGTGGCTTCCTTCCAGATCTCCACCAGCGCCTCGTTGCGCTCGTCGTGGTTGAGCGCGCCACGCTGGAACTGCTTTTCGACCTTGTCGGCGCGCTCCTCGTAGGAGTCCAAGATCTCCTTCTTGCGCGGCGGCACCAGCACGTCGGCCATCGAGACCGTGACCCCCGAACGGGTGGCCCAGTAGAAGCCGGCGTCCTTGAGCTTGTCCACGGTCTGGGCGACCACGATCATCGGGTAGCGCTCGGCCAGGTCGTTGATGATGACGGCCTGAACCTTCTTGTGCATCTGCTTGTTCACGAACGGATACCCGGTCGGCAGCAGCTCGTTGAACATCACCCGGCCCAGCGTGGTCTCGGCCATCCAGGCACCGCCCGGACGCCAGCCGTTCTCGCCGAACAGCTCGGTCTCGACCGCGGCCGGGGGCCGCAGCTGGTCCAGCCGCACCTTGATCTTGGCCCGCACCGAGAGCGCACCGCGGTCGACGGCCATGATCGCCTCGGCCGGCGAGGAGTACACGCCGCTCTCCGGGCGGTCCTTGGCGGCCGGAGTGTATTCGCCTGTGTCCCCTTCGACCTCGGTGGTCAGGTAGTACAGACCGGTCACCATGTCCAGTCGCGGCATGGCCAGCGGACGACCCGAGGCCGGCGACAGGATGTTGTTGGAAGACAGCATCAGGATGCGGGCCTCGGCCTGCGCCTCGGCGCTCAGCGGCAGGTGCACCGCCATCTGGTCACCGTCGAAGTCGGCGTTGAAGGCCTCACACACCAGCGGGTGCAGCTGAATGGCCTTGCCCTCCACCAGCTGCGGCTCGAAGGCCTGGATACCCAGGCGGTGCAGCGTGGGTGCACGGTTGAGCAGCACCGGGTGCTCGGCGATGACCTCTTCGAGGACATCCCACACCTGGGGCCGCTGCCGCTCCACCATCCGCTTGGCGCTCTTGATGTTCTGCGCGTGGTTCAGGTCGACCAGTCGCTTCATCACGAACGGCTTGAACAGCTCCAGCGCCATCAGCTTGGGCAGACCGCACTGGTGCAGCTTGAGCTGCGGACCGACCACGATGACCGAACGGCCCGAGTAGTCGACACGCTTACCGAGCAGGTTCTGCCGGAACCGGCCCTGCTTGCCCTTGAGCAGATCGGACAGCGACTTCAGCGGACGGTTGCCCGGGCCGGTGACCGGCCGGCCGCGACGGCCGTTGTCGAACAGCGCGTCGACGGACTCCTGCAGCATCCGCTTCTCGTTGTTGACGATGATCTCGGGCGCACCGAGGTCGATCAGTCGCTTCAACCGGTTGTTGCGGTTGATGACCCGGCGGTACAGGTCGTTGAGGTCGGACGTGGCGAACCGGCCACCGTCGAGCTGCACCATCGGGCGCAACTCCGGCGGGATCACCGGCACCGCGTCGAGCACCATGCCCATCGGGGAGTTGCCCGACTGCTGGAACGCGGCGACCACCTTGAGCCGCTTGAGGGCGCGAAGCTTCTTCTGCCCCTTGCCGTTCTTGATGGTGTCGCGCAGCGACTCGGCCTCGGCGTCGATGTCGAAGGTCTCGATCAGCTTCTGGATCGACTCCGCGCCCATCGCACCGGTGAAGTACTCGCCGTAGCGGTCGACCAGCTCCCGGTAGACGGTCTCGTCGACGATCAGCTGCTTGGGAGCCAGCTTGACGAAGGTGTCCCAGATGTTGTCGAGGCGGTCCAGCTCACGCTGGGCCCGGTCGCGCAGCTGACGCATCTCGCGCTCGCCGCCGTCGCGAACCTTGCGCCGCACATCGGCTTTCGCGCCCTCGGCCTCCAGCTCGGCCAGGTCGGCCTCCAACTTCTGGGCACGCGCCTCCAGGTCGGCGTCGCGCTGGTCCTCGACGGCCTTCTTCTCGACGACCATCTCGGCTTCCAGCGTGGACAGCTCGTTGTGGCGCATCTCGGTGTCGACGGCGGTGATGACGTAGGCCGCGAAGTAGATGATCTTCTCGAGGTCCTTGGGCGCCAGGTCCAGCAGGTAACCCAACCGGGACGGCACGCCCTTGAAGTACCAGATGTGGGTGACCGGGGCGGCCAGTTCGATATGGCCCATCCGCTCACGCCGCACCTTGGCGCGAGTCACCTCGACGCCGCAGCGCTCACAGATGATGCCCTTGAAGCGCACGCGCTTGTACTTGCCGCAGTAGCACTCCCAGTCGCGAGTCGGTCCGAAGATCTTCTCGCAGAACAGGCCGTCCTTCTCGGGCTTGAGCGTGCGGTAGTTGATGGTCTCCGGCTTCTTGACCTCGCCGTAGGACCATTGCCGGATGTCCTCCGCGGTCGCCAGGCCGATGCGGAGCTCATCGAAGAAGTTGACGTCTAGCACGTAACTCCCTTTCCCCTTGCGGGTTTAGTAACTAGTGAAAAAGATCTAGGCCAGATCCTCGACTGACGCGGATTCGTTGCGGGACAGGTTGATTCCCAGGTTGGCGGCTGCCCGCTCCAGGTCCTCGTCCTCGCCTTCGCGCAACTCGATGGCCGCGCCGTCCTTCGCCAGCACCTCGACGTTGAGGCAGAGCGACTGCAGCTCCTTGAGCAACACCTTGAACGACTCCGGAATACCGGGCTCGGGGATGTTCTCGCCCTTGACGATTGCCTCGTAGACCTTGACGCGGCCCACGGTGTCGTCGGACTTGATGGTCAGCAGCTCCTGCAGCGTGTATGCCGCACCGTAGGCCTGCATGGCCCAGCACTCCATCTCACCGAACCGCTGGCCACCGAACTGCGCCTTACCACCCAGCGGCTGCTGGGTGATCATCGAGTACGGACCGGTGGAGCGGGCGTGGATCTTGTCGTCCACCAGGTGGTGCAGCTTCATGATGTACATGTAGCCGACGGTCACCGGGTACGGGAACGGCTCACCGGAGCGACCGTCGAACAGCATCGCCTTGCCGTCGCCGTTGACCATGACCTCGCCGTCGCGGTTGGCCAGGGTCGAGGACAGCAGACCCTGCAGCTCGGACTCCTGAGCGCCGTCGAACACCGGGGTCGCGGTGCGGGTGTCCGGACCGGCCGAGTGCAGCTCCTCGGGGAGCTTGTCGGCCCAGTCCGGCACGGAGCCACCACTGTCCTTTTCGATGGTCCAGCCGGTCTTGGCGATCCAGCCCAGGTGGGTCTCCAGGATCTGACCGATGTTCATCCGTCGCGGCACACCGTGGGTGTTCAGGATGATGTCGACCGGGGTGCCGTCCGGCAGGAAGGGCATGTCCTCGGCCGGCAGGATCTTGCCGATGACGCCCTTGTTGCCGTGGCGGCCGGCCAGCTTGTCACCGTCGGAGATCTTGCGCTTCTGCGCGACATACACGCGCACCAGCTCGTTGACCCCGGCGGGCAGCTCGTCGTCGTCCTCGCGGGAGAACACCCGGATGCCGATGACCTTGCCGGACTCGCCGTGCGGCACCTTCAGCGAGGTGTCCCGCACTTCGCGGGCCTTCTCACCGAAGATGGCGCGCAGCAGCCGCTCCTCGGGCGTCAGCTCGGTCTCCCCCTTGGGGGTCACCTTGCCGACCAGGATGTCGCCGTCGCGGACCTCGGCGCCGATGCGGACGATGCCGCGCTCGTCGAGGTCTGCCAGCACCTCATCGGAGACGTTCGGGATGTCCCGGGTGATCTCCTCGGCGCCCAGCTTGGTGTCGCGGGCGTCGATCTCGTGCTCCTCGATGTGAATCGAGGTCAGCGTGTCCTCCTCGACCAGCCTGTTGGACAGGATGATCGCGTCCTCGTAGTTGTGCCCCTCCCACGGCATGATCGCCACGAGCAGGTTCTTGCCCAGGGCCATCTCACCGTTGTCGGTGCACGGACCGTCCGCGATCACCTGGCCGACCTCGACCCGCTGGCCGGCGTCGACGATCGGACGCTGGTTGGCGCAGGTGCCGTGGTTGGACCGGTTGAACTTACGCATCCGGTAGGTCTGCCGCGTACCGTCATCGGCCATCACCGTGATGTAGTCGGCGGAGACCTCCTCGATGACACCGGTCTTGTCCGCGACGATCACATCGCCGGCGTCGATCGCCGCACGCAGCTCCATGCCGGTGCCCACCAGCGGCGCCTCGCTGCGCACCAGGGGAACCGCCTGACGCTGCATGTTGGCGCCCATCAGGGCACGGTTGGCGTCGTCGTGCTCCAGGAACGGGATCATGGCCGTGGCCACCGACACCATCTGGCGCGGCGAGACGTCCATGTAGTCGACCTCGGCCGACGACACGTACTCGACCTCACCGCCCTTGCGGCGCACCAGAACTCGGTCCTCGGCGAAGCGACTGTCGTCCTCCAGCGGCGAGTTGGCCTGCGCCACGACGTGGCGGTCCTCCTCGTCGGCGGTCAGGTAGACGATCTCATCGCTGACCACACCGTCGTTGACCTTGCGGTACGGGGTTTCGATGAACCCGAACGGGTTGACCCGCGCGTAGGTCGCCAGCGAGCCGATCAGACCGATGTTCGGACCCTCCGGGGTCTCGATCGGACACATCCGGCCGTAGTGGGACGGGTGCACGTCACGGACCTCAAGCCCGGCCCGCTCACGGGACAGACCACCCGGGCCCAGCGCCGACAGCCGGCGCTTGTGGGTCAGACCCGACAGCGGGTTGTTCTGGTCCATGAACTGCGAGAGCTGGCTGGTGCCGAAGAACTCCTTGATCGCGGCGACCACCGGGCGGATGTTGATCAGGGTCTGCGGCGTGATGGCCTCGACGTCCTGGGTGGTCATCCGCTCGCGGACCACACGCTCCATCCGGGACAACCCGACCCGGATCTGGTTCTGGATCAGCTCACCCACCGTGCGCAGCCGCCGGTTGCCGAAGTGGTCGATGTCGTCGACCTCGACGGGCACCTCGACACCGCCGGGCACCGTCATGGTGCCGGACTGACCGTCCTGAGCGGCCTGGTGCAGCCGCACCAGGTACTCGATGGTGGCCACGATGTCCTCTTCGGTCAGCGTGGTCGGCGACGTCTCGACGTCGGCGGGTGCGGCCGGCAGGCCCAGCTTCTTGTTGATCTTGTAGCGACCCACCCGGGCCAGGTCGTAGCGCTTCTCCTTGAAGAACAGGTTCTCCAGCAGGGTCTGCGCGGACTCCTTGGTGGGGGGCTCGCCCGGACGCAGCTTGCGGTAGATGTCCAGCAGCGCCTCGTCGGAGTTGGCGGCGTTGTCCTTCTCCAGCGTCGACATCATGATCTCGGAGAAGCCGAACCGCTCCCGGATCGCCTCGCTGGTCCAGCCCAGCGCCTTGAGCAGCACGGTGACCGGCTGACGGCGCTTGCGGTCGATACGGACGCCGACCAGGTCACGCTTGTCGACGTCGAACTCCAGCCAGGCACCGCGGCCCGGGATCACCTTGACCGAGTGCAGCGTCTTCTCGGTGGACTTGTCGATGTTGGCGTCGAAGTACACGCCCGGCGACCGCACCAGCTGGGAGACGACGACACGCTCGGTGCCGTTGATGATGAAGGTGCCCTTCTCGGTCATCATCGGGAAGTCGCCCATGAACACCGTCTGGCTCTTGATCTCACCGGTGTTGTTGTTGATGAACTCCGCGGTGACGAACAGCGGCGCGGCGTAGGTCATGTCCTTGTCGCGGCACTCCTCGACCGGCGCCTTGACGTCGTCGAACCGCGGGTCGGAGAACGACAGCGACATCGAGCCGGAGAAGTCCTCGATCGGCGACAGCTCCTCGAGCACGTCTTCGAGGCCGCCCTTGGGCGTCGCGCCGGTCTGCTTGGCCACCTTCTCCCGCCACTCCGGCGCCCCGATCAGCCACTGGAAGGAATCGGTCTGCACGTCGAGCAGACCCGGAACCTCAAGCGGCTCGCGCAGCTTGGCGAAGGAGATCCGGTTGGGAGCCCCGGGCACGGAACTGTTGGGGGAATTTTGGGTGGTAGTACCTGAAGCGTTCTTCTTGCTCTGGCGGGAGACTGCCAAGATGCATCCTTCCAGCACCTAATGCGGCTAACGGGTCCCGGTGAACACCAGACCCCGTTCGCTGCGAATATCAACCGTTGGTTCGGCTGGCGGACGCTCTAGTCCGGTCTCACGCACAGCCAAACCACGACGTCACAAGCCTTAAACGAGCCGACGAACGCGACTCAGGCTGGTACTGCGGGTTCGGGTGCGGGTAAGGGTGGGCAGGAGGAAGCCAGCGCAACGTCCAACAATAGCGCAGGCTCACGCAAACCTCAACTGCAGCATCCCGGGGTCCTATCGGTGCTGGCTGGCCTCCGCCAGAACCCTCGCACAAACACTGGTGACCAGATTGGACCGTTTACGTCCGTCCGTCAAGAGCTGACACGGCGCGGGCCGACGGCCAGGTGTCAGCCCGGCGGGGTCTGGAGCGAGGCGGTGGGAGCTTCGTCGGCTTCCGGGAACTCGTGCACCGCGTACTTGTGGGTGCCTTCGAGGTCGTCGCGAATGGCGGCCTGGGCGCCTGCGGGCAGGGTGTGCAGGATCTCGCGCACCCGGGCTTTACGCCGGGCCACACCCTTGCGCTCCGGCAGGCCAGGGGTCGCGCTGAGCTGGGGCGGCACCCCGAAGACCTCTTCGACGCCGCCGTCGCTCTGGCCGGCTGCCATCATGGCCTCCTCGGCCGCCGCGGTGGCCTGGTCCTTCTCCTCGGACATGCCGATCGGCCCGATACGCCGGCCGTTGAGGAACTGGCGCACCACCGGCTCATCGGAGGTCAGCAGCACCTCGCGCGGCCCGAACATCACCAACTGCTTGCGGAACAGCATGCCGATGTTGTCCGGAACGGTGCGGGCGATGTTGATGTTGTGCGTGACGATCAGGATGGTGGCGTCGATCTGGGCGTTGATGTCGATCAGCAGCTGGCTCAGGTACGCCGTGCGGACCGGGTCCAGACCGGAGTCGGGCTCGTCGCACAGGATGATCTGCGGGTCCAGCACCAGCGCGCGAGCCAGGCCGGCACGCTTGCGCATACCACCGGAGATCTCACCCGGGAACTTGTAGCCGTCGTTGGGCATACCGACCAGCTCGAGCTTCTCCATGACGATGTCACGGATCTCTTTCTCACTCTTCTTGGTGTGCTCACGCAGCGGGAACGCGGTGTTGTCGTAGATGTTCATCGACCCGAACAGCGCGCCGTCCTGGAACAGCACCCCGAACAGCGTGCGGATCTCGTAGAGCTCCTTGGCCGAACACTGCAAGATGTCAGTGCCGTCGATGACGATCGAGCCGCGCTCGGGCCGCAACAGCCCGATCAACGACTTGAGGAACACCGACTTGCCCGTGCCGGAGGGTCCCAGCAGCACGCTGACCTCACCCTCGGGAATCGTCAGGGAGACGTCTTCCCAGATCCGGGCCGATCCGAAGGACTTCGTCAGCCCCTGTACATCGATGGCGACACCCATTAGTGAGGTCCTTCCGCAACTCTTGGTCGTGCCACGACTCCCCTTGTGGCTTGGGCCACTGTAGCGCACCGTTGCGACCCGTAACGCCCGTCCGCCTCAGTCAGCCGGTGTCCAATTTCCGTGAAAGCCCATCGGCACCCGTTGCGGCAGGTGCACGGTCGCCACCGTCTCACAGGATGCGGCGTCGAGGATCAGCAGTTGGCCCTCGTCCGACCCGCGGTGGTGGCCCATTCCGATCAGGATGCCGTCATCCTCGGCCAAGTGCTCGTTCACGCCCCCCGGGCGCGGCACGAACGACATCTCTCCGAGCACCAGCTGCGGGTCGAGCGGCGCCGTCATGCTCGACCCGGTCGCGTAGTCGTGTTTGTACAGCGCCGTTGACAGTTCGGCCCCGGTGTCACCGATGAAACCGCCGTTGATCCCGACGGTGTAACCGAAGCGGTGCTTTCCGCCCAGCAGGGTCTCGTTGATCCGGGGGAACTCCTGCGGCCGGTCGTCGCGGGTCTCGGTGTTCACCGCGCCGGTGTCCAGGTTGATCGTCCAGCGGTCCAGCCTGGGCGGGGCGTCGCCCGGCCCGCGCCGGTCGACGTCGAAGACCTTCGCGTAGCGCACCACGTCGAGCACCAGCAGTTCCTGTCCGGCCGGCGTCACGTCGGAGTAGGCGTTGACCGGGTGGAAGACATAGCACGGTTCGACGTCGAACCAGCGCACCTGCGCTTCCCCCGCCCGGACCCATCCCTGGGCTTCGCCCTCACGCGGCATCACTCCGATACGCGCCGGGTAGCCGGGGTTCCACGCGTACGGCAGTCCGGCCGGCGGCCGGCTGTCGCGGTTGACGATCGAGGTGAACGGCCCGGGCACCCGGACCTTGCCGACCAGGCTGCTCAGCACCAGCCGGGCGGGCGTCTTGAGCCAGCGGGGCATGTTGACCGGCAGCACCTGGGCCGAATCGAAGGTGACCGGCAGGTCATAGACCACCACGTACTTCTCGGTCAGCGAGAAGTCGTGCATCATCGGCGACCCGGTCACCTCGATGTCGACGGTGCGGCGGGCGCGTCCGGTGTTGTCGATCACCGAGTACTGCACGGTGTTGCCCCGGGCGAAGGAGTATGAAACGGCATGCAGCTCGCCGGTGAGCGGGTCGCGGTGCGGGTGCGCGGTGTAGCCGCCCGCCAGGGTGCCGTCGAAGTCGCAGGTTCCCACCGTGTCGAGGTCTTCGGTGAGTTCGTAGTTGGCCACGCCGCCCTCGACCAGCGCCAGCGTCTTGCCGGCGTGGCCGAGGACGTTGGTGTTGGGCCCGACGGACTGCATCCCGGCCCGGACGTCGATCCGGGCCGGCAGTGGCTCGCCCAGCGCGGCACAGACCGCCGGGGTGCGCACCCAACGGTTGCGGTACCAGCGGGCGCGGCCCTCTTCCAGCGCCACGCCGTGCACCATCGGGTCGCCGGTGAACCAGTGGTAGGTGGCCGGGTCGACCTCGGCGACCGGATTGGGTCCGTTGCGCAGGTAGCGACCGTCGAGATAATCGGGGATCTCTCCGGTCACCCGCAGTTCGGTGGCCGTCATCTCGGTGGGCACGGGCCCCATGACGCCTTCGAGGTACGGGTTGGCCGCCGGCGCGGTCCGGCTGGTGGTGTTGAGGCTCATGACGGCTCCTATAACAATGTTATTTCAACGTTATGGATACCGTACGCCGACTGTGCGACGATGGCAACCGTGACGTCGCAGCCGGAACGCACCGTCCGTGATGAGCTGCTGCACGCGGCTGTCGGGCTGCTCGACGAGCACGGGCCCGACGCGCTGCAGGCTCGCAAGGTGGCCGCCGCGGCCGGAACCTCGACGATGGCGGTCTACACCCATTTCGGCGGCATGCCCCAGCTGATCGCGGCGGTCACCCAGGAGGGCCTGCGCCAATTCGACGCGGCGCTGACGATCCCGCTCACCGAGGATCCGGTGGCCGATCTGCTGGCCACCGGCATGGCCTACCGCGACTTCGCCATCGAACGGCCGCACCTGTACCGGCTGATGTTCGGCAGCACCAGTGCGAGCGGCATCAACGCCCCGGCCCACAACATGCTCACGCTGAGCCTGGCGCAGATCGGTGACCACATCCCCAGCTTCGCCCACGTGGTCCGTGGCGTACACCGATCGATACAGGCGGGCCGGATCACGGCGGCGCCGAACGGTTCGGTGGGCTCGGCCGCTTCAGACGCAGCGGTGGTGGCGACCGCGGCGCAGTTCTGGACGGTGATGCACGGCTTCGTCATGTTGGAGCTGGCCGGGTTCTTCGGCGACACCCAAGACCGGGCGATGGCGGTGGGGCCGGTGCTGGGCCCGATGGCGACCGGCCTGTTGGTGGCGCTCGGTGACAGCCCCGAGAGGGTGGCGGAGTCGCTGGCCGCGGTGAGCGACCGGGCCTGAATAGCGCAAACCCCCGGAAGCCTTACGGCTGCCGGGGGTTTGGGCGGTAGAAACTACTTGACGGTGACGGTGGCGCCGGCGGCCTCGAGCTTGGCCTTGGCCTCCTCGGCGGCCTCCTTGGCGACCTTCTCCAGCAGCGGCTTGGGAGCGCCGTCGACCAGGTCCTTGGCCTCCTTGAGGCCCAGGCCGGACACGACCTCGCGGACCACCTTGATCACGCCGATCTTCTTGTCGCCGGCCGCTTCCAGGATGACGTCGAACTCGGACTGCTCCTCGCCGGCCTCAGCGGCGGCCGGGGCGGCGCCCGGGGCGGCGGCGACGGCGACCGGAGCCGCGGCGGTGACGTCGAAGGTCTCCTCGAACTTCTTCACGAAGTCCGACAGCTCCAGCAGGGTCATCTCCTTGAAGACGTCCAACAGATCGTCGGTGGAAATTTTAGCCATGATTTCGGTCCTTTCTGATTCCGGTTAGGAAGTTGGGGTTGGGATTGGTTACTCGGCGGCTTCGGCCGGAGCCTCGGCGGTCTCGGCCGGAGCCTCGGTCTCGGCCGGGGCCTCGGTCTCGGCGGGTGCTTCGGTCTCGGCGGGTGCTTCGGCAGCCGGGGCCTCGGCGGCCGGTGCGGCCTCCACAGCCTCGGCGGGCTTCTTCTCCTGCAGCGCCGCGGCCAGGCGGGCCATCTGCGACGCCGGGGCGGCGAACAGGCCGGCCGCCTTGGACAGGTTGGCCTTCATGGCACCGGCCAGCTTGGCCAGCAGCACCTCGCGCGACTCCAGGTCGGCGATGCGCTCCACCTCGGCGACGGTCAGCGCGTGACCGTCCATGTAGCCGCCCTTGATGACCAGCGCCTTGTGGTCCTTGGCGAACTTCTTGATGGCCTTGGCGGCGTCGACCGGCTCGCCCCGGACGAACGCGATCGCCGTCGGGCCCGCGAACAGCTCGTCGAGCCCTTCGAGCCCGGCCTCGGCCGCGGCCCGCTTGACCAGCGTGTTCTTCGCCACCGTGTAGGTGGCCGAGCCGGCCAGCGAACGCCGCAGCTCCGCCAGGTTCGCCACCGTCAGACCGCGATACTCGGTGATCACGGTGGCGGTCGCGTCGTTGAACTGCTCGACGATGTCCGCGACGGCGGCGGTCTTGTCAGCCCGCGCCATGCATACCTCCTCGGTGTCGCTGTACTTGTCTCGGTGACCCACCCGGAAATGACGAACGCCCCGACGCAGGATGCGGTCGGGGCGTCACAATGCAGTGCCGGCGGGGCCGGTGCCTCGTCCTCCTGCGTGGGCCGCCGGGATGTTCCCGGACCTTCAACCGATTGCTCGGTGACCGACGGTCTTCGGTGGATCGGTTCACACCATAGCGTGACCGGTGGCAATCAGCCAAAACGGCCGCCACCGCTCAGGCGTTCAGTGCGCCGATCATCAGCAGGACGAACATCGCGGCCAGCATCGCCACCCGCAACCAGTGCAGCCGATCCCAGCGCACCACCAGCGGGCGGGAGACCTCACCGGCTCCGATGCGGTTGTTGATCGGCACCATCAGGGTCACCGTCATCAGCACGACCACGATCATCAGACCCACGCCGGCACCGATCGGCCAGCGCTGCGCGTCGGCGACGACGGCGGCCGCCACCAGCAGGGCCAGTGCGGTCAGGTACCAGAACGGCATCACCCGTCCGAGCAGCCGGGCGGCGTCCCCGCGGGCGTCCCGGAACGCGTCGCCGTCCAGGCGCCCGAGAACCGGGTGCAGGAACGCCGCCACGGCGAACTCCGCGCCCACCAGCGTCCCGGCCATCAATATCGCAAGAATCCAGATCATCTCCAGCACGGCACCGACTATGACCGTTATGCTGACAAAAAACAAGGTACTGACAAATTAGTCAGCATGAGGAGGTGCGGTGGCGGTATCGAAGAAAGAGGTCGGCGACTGCCCGATCGACGCCGCGCTGTCGGTGATCGACGGCCGCTGGAAGGGCACCATCCTGTGGCGCCTGGCCGACGGGCCGATGCGCACGGCCGAGTTGCGGCGCAGCATCCCGGGCATCACCGAACGAATGCTCATCCGTCATCTGCACGAACTCGTCGCCGACGGCATCATCGACCGCCACGACGCCGGCACGGTGCCGCCGTGCGTGCACTATTCGATCTCCGCGTACGGAAAGACGCTGGCACCGGTGCTCGAGGCGCTGTGCGAGTGGGGCCGCGGGCACATGACCCGCGGGGCGGCCGGCTGAGGCTCAGGCCAGCCCCGCGAGCACGGCCGCCCCCACCAGGCCGGCGTCGCCGCCGAGTTCGGCGGGCACCACCCGCAGCCCGGTCAGGAAATCCAGCCGGGCGTGCTCGGCCAACGCGGTCCGCAGCGGATCGAACAGCAGCGCACCGGATTTCGCGACTCCCCCGCCGATCACCACCAGGTCCAGATCGCAGACGGCGGCCACCGAGGCGATCATCGCCGCCAGCGCGTCGGTACCGCGCCGAAATGCCCGCATCGCAACCTCGTCGCCGGCTTCGGCCGCCGCGCCGAGCACCTTGGCGTCAGCGTCGGCTTCCGGCGTCCAGCCGTTGGCCAGCGCCCAGCGCACCATCGCCGGGCCGGAGGAGATGGTCTCCACACAGCCCCGGCCGCCGCAGCGGCACGGCTCGCCATCGGCGTCGACGACGACGTGTCCGACGTGCCCGGCGTTGCCGGTGCGGCCGTGGAAGGGCGCCCCGTCGAGCACCAGCCCCCCTCCCACCCCGGTCGACACCACCATGCCGAGCATCGATCGCGTCCCCCGGCCGGCCCCGTGCCGGTGTTCGCCCAGTGCCATGCAGACGCCGTCGCCGCCCAGGGCGACCGGCACGCCGGGCACCGCGGCGGCCACCCGGTCGCGCAGGCCGAATCTGCGCCAGCCCGGGATGTTGATCGGGCTGACCGTCCCGGCGTTCACGTCGACCGGCCCGGCCGAGCCGATCCCGACCGCACCGACCCGCCCGCCGGCTTCCGCCAGGACGTCGGCGAGCAAATCGGCCACCACCGCCCACACCACCTCGGCGCCCTGATCCCCCCGGGTGGGCCGGGTGGCGGTGTAGATCAGTGCTCCGTCGGCGCCGACCAGGCCGGCGGCGATCTTGGTGCCGCCGACGTCCAGCGCGAGGGTCGCCGGGTCGCCGCCCGTCATGGGACGCCGACCGTCTCGGCCGCGGGCACCGCGATCCGCACCGCCGGTGAGTACACCAGCCCGCCCGCCCCGCCGACCCGGACCAGCGCCCACCACGTCCCGGGCTTCGCCCACGCCGGCGGTCTCAGCGTGAACTCGACTGCGACACTGCCGCGGGCCGGGACCAGCGCGCCCACCGCGGCCGGCGCGGCCCACTCCCAGGTGCCCCAGGGGCTGATCAGATGCGCCTCGACCGCCAGGTCGGCGTGGGCGTCGGTGCCGACGATGACGCTCAGGCGCGCGGTCTTCCCGGCGGTCACCTCGACGTCGGACAGCCCGTCGACATAGAGCAGCCGGTCGGGTCCCGGATCGCCGACGCGCACCACCGCCACGTCTTCGACGGGCTGGCGCCAGGACGGCGGCAGGTCTCCGGTGATGTCGAGCCGGGCGCGGATCGGGTAGAGCCCCGGTGGGGTGTCGGCCGGCACCGTCACCGCCACCGGGGTGCGCGTGTGCTGGCCTGCCTTCAGTCGCACCGGGTGCTCGCCGGGCGTGGCCGTCCAGCCGCCCGGACACGCCAGCGTCACCGCGCCGGCCAGGGTCGCATCGACGCTGTCACTGGCCACGCTCAGATCCAGGCTCACCCGTCCGCCCGGATTCGCGTCCAGCAGGTGCGGGTGCAACGCCGGGGCCGCCGGCAGCCCGCCCAGCGGTGCCGTTCCGCGGTTGTGCAGCCAGTAGCGGGCGTACAGCGGCTGGGCGACTTCGGCCTCGGGCCCCAGGCGGTGGCCGGCCCCCACGCGTTCGGCGTCCAGCCCGGCGGTGACGGTGGCGATCTCGTAGCCGTGCAACCGCGCCGGGTCCGGGTGCTCGCGCGGCTGCTCGAGCAGGTCGGCGCGGCCCAGTACGGTCAGCTCGCCCAGGTCGCTGCGCAGCGTGACGGAGGCGTCGGCGCCGCGAGTCTCCACCAGACGCAGGGTGAGGATGTTCGGGTCGACGCGCTGGGCGCTGCCGCGCGCTGTCGGGTTGCCGGCCGCCTTGAGCGCACCGAGCTCGACTGCGCCGGCCGGCTCGACGCGCAACAGCGAGCCGCTGGCCGGCAACGGACCGCCGTCGCCGGCCACCGCGACGGCCCGCAGCGGATCGGCGAACTCCGCGCAGCGCGCCGGGATCCTCGCCTGTCGCCAGTCACCGTCGCCGGCCACCAGCGCGTAGTCGAAGGTGTGCGTCCAGTGCTGCAACTGGAAGGCGCTGCCGTCGGGTGCGGTGCGGCGCGGGTCGTCGGTCCAGGCCGCCGACGGCCAGCTGGTGCAGGACCGCATCAGCGCGGTGTGCAGCGTGCCGGCGGTGTCGACGGCGAAGCTGGGCATGCCGCGGTTGATCAGGGCGACGGTGCGCGCTTCGAACGGCGCCATCTCGGCCGGGGCCTGCTGGTCCACGGCGATCTCGGCGTCGGCCAGCTCCCCGATTATCCGGGCGATCTCGGCCGCCAGATCCCCGTCGTCGCGGCCGGCGATCACCAGCACCGGCAGGGCGCGCGGGCCGCTCAGGTCGGCGCCGGGGACCCAGACCTGGGTGAGGGGCTTCTCCGCGGGCACCCACACCCGGGCCCGGCCGTCCCTGGCCAGCTGCCGCTGCAGTTCGTCGGTGTAGGCCGGATCGGCGGCGGCCAGCACCGCGCGGGTGAAGGCGTTGCGGTCCGGCCCGCCGAGCGCGATCCGGGTGTCGGGCAGGTTGGAGTCGACGTCGAGGTTGCCGTAGCGGGGCCCGTCGGCGCCCGAGCAGGTGGCGGTGACCCCGGCGCGCACCAGCGCGACCATCAGCTCCCGCGGCGCCGGGCCGATCACCTCGGCCACCGACACCGCCCGGGTGCCGTCGCCGACGCTGACCCGCGCGGTTGCCGACAGCCCGAACCACCTGTGGGCGGGGGTGTCGAGGGTCCGCGGGTACTGCGCGGTGTCCACCGAGCGTCCACTGGGCTCGTGCAGCAGGCCGAAGCCGCGGCCGATGACGGCGTCGGCCACCTCGGCGACCGGCAGCGCGCCGGGCACCGGGCAGGGCCACCGCAGCCGCAGCAGGTGGTCGGCGCCGGTGAACTCGTCGATGGTGGTCGAGCAATCCACCCGGTCCACCCCGTGCCACAGCGTCAGGGTCTGGCGGTAGGCCAGCATGTTGCGGATTCGCCCCGAGGCCACCAACCGCTCTCCCAGCGGCCCGCGGTAGGCCTGCACGCTCACGTCGGAGGCGACAGCGGAGGTGAACAGGTTGCCGCTGGGCACCAGATGCCACGGACCCTCTCCGGACTGCGGGTGCTTGGGGTACTCGTCGTAGACGGCGAGCTGGTTTCCCAGCCCGCCCTCGATGATCATCTCCCGGCCGTCGCACCGCCACGACGCGATGCCGCCGCCGCGGTCCGGGTCGGCGGTCAGCCGGTGGTGCTCGTTGCTGATCGCGGAGCCGGGGATGCGCTGCCAGCCCTGCGAGCTGTCGGCGGGGACCAGGCGGTAGGCCCGCCAGCCCAACGACGGCACGTCCCGGGCCAGCCAGCTGACCGTGCTGCCGTCGTGCTCGACATGGGCGGCGAGCTCGGTTCCGTCGGTGTCGAGCACGCGCATCCCGGCTGCCGGCGGCGTGTCCAGCCGCACGGTGACCACGTCGGTGCGGTCGTCGGCCACCGGGTTCCACACCACGGCGCGTTGGCCTTCGGCGCCGGTACGCACCAGCCCGGACAGCGCCGCCAGAGCGTTGTCGCGGACGTCGGTGCCGAGCTGCCAGGCGTCGCGCCAGCCGGTCAGCAGGTCCAGGTACACCTGGTCGGCCTCCGACCCGGTGATGGCGTCGTGGTGGGCGCCGTAACACAGCTGCGCCCACGCCTTGGCCAGCGCCGCCTCCGGGTAGGGCGCCCCGGTCAGTGCGGCGGCGAACACCGCGAAGCGCTCCGCGGACAGCAGCGCACGTTCGGTTTCCCGGTTGGCCTGCTTGGTATCGATGTAGGAGACGTGGCAGCCGGTGTAGATCGGATTCATGTCGCGGGTCTGCGGCGACGCGGCCTCGCCGCGCCGCGCGAGTTCGGCGCGCACCGCGGCGAAGAACTCACTCGGCACGGCGCAGATGAACTTCGGCCAGGTGTAGCGGGTGTTCCAGTCCCGGTGGATCTCGGCGACCCAGCGGTTCGGCGGGGTGAAGTCGGTGCCCACCGGCAGCAGCACATTGCGGGTGGCGGCGACCTTCTTCAATTCGGTGAACAACCGGTAGACGTCGGCCTCGGCGTCGGCCAAGGACTCCTGCGCGTCCATCCACCAGCCGGCCGCGTAGTGCGCCGGCATGTAGTGGGTCAGCAGGCCGCGCCCGGACGGCGCGATCCATTCGAACTCGGATGCGAACTGCATTCGGCGCGGATCGCCCCGGTCGGCCATCGGACCCCACTGGTGAAACGGCCCGCGCGCCCAGGCGCTGGAGGACAGTCCGGCGTCGGCGACCAGCCCGGGGAACTGCGGGTCGTGGCCGAACACGTCGAGCTGCCACGCCGTCGCCGGTGCGGCGCCCATGATGTCGCGCTGAAAACCCATCCCGGCCACCAGGTTGCGGATGGTGGTCTCGGCGTCGGTGAGGTTGGTCGACGGCTCGTTGTAGCTGCCGCCCATCACCTCGACCCGGCCCTGGGCGATCAGCCGGCGTAGTTCGGCACGGTCCTGCGGGTGGGTGTCCCAGTAGGGCTTGAGGTAGTCGACCTCGGCCAGGACGAACTTGTACTCGGGGTTGTCCCGCGCCCAGTCCAGGTGGCCGCGCACCAGGTTGATGCCGTTGGTCTGCCGGCACGCGCCAAGCGGGTGCTCGGTCCACGCGCTGGTGTAGTTGGCCTGGGTGTTCCACCAGACCGGGTCGTAGTGGAAGTGGCCGATCATGAACATCGTCCAGCCGGGTTCGGCCACGGTGAAGGTGAAGCCGGTGTCGTTGACGCGGGCGGTCCGCTGCTGACCCGGCATCGGGTCCTCGACGGTCACCGCCACCTCGACGACACCGTCGCCGGGCTCGGCTACGGCTTCGCCGGCCAGGCCCTCGCCGTCGATACGCAGCGGTGTCGCCACGTCGGCGTCGCGGTAGCCGATCCGGACCAGCTGCGCGGGCGTGTCGACCGGCCCGACGAACTTCTCGGTCGATTCGACGTCGAGGATCCGCATTCCCCAAACGTACGGATGCACGGCCCACCGAGCGGAGTCTTTCGGCGACCGCTTGTTCTGGAGTGCGCGCGTGGGAATTGTCCGACCCGGCTGGCAGGCTCGGATCATGCCCGTTTCACGTGACCTGTTGGCCGACCAGCTCGACTGGCACTGGCAGAACCAGCTGCGCCCGCGGCTGGACGGCCTCACCGATGACGAGTACCTGTGGGAGGCGGTGACCGGCTGCTGGTCCGTTCGCCGCGACGGCATCGACTTTGCGTTGCCGCCGCCCGAGCCGGCGCCGTTCACCACCATCGCCTGGCGGATGGCGCACGTCATCGTCGGCGTGTTCGCCATGCGCAACCATCACCACTTCGGCGGGCCGCCGGCCGATTACCAGAGCTGGCCGTACGCCCTCGATGCCGCCACCGCGCTGCGCCAGCTCGACGACGCCTACGCGGGCTGGCTCGCCGGGGTACGTGGCCTCGATGAGTCCGCGTTGGACCGGCCCATCGGCGCGGCGGAGGGGCCGTGGGCCGACCGCACCATGGCGGAGCTGGTCTTGCACATCAACCGCGAAGTCATCCATCACGGAGCCGAAATCGCATGCCTGCGTGACCTGTACGCGCACCGACTCGATCGAAAGGACTAGCTGTACTGATCACAGACGTTAGGTACGGCGTGGCGTGGTGACATGAAGAAGACCTCCGAGTGAAGTGCGAGCTGTCTAAGGAACGCACTGCTCAATCTCGGAGGTCTTCGTGTCCCACCGTAATGCCCCTTTGTCAGAAACCGGTCGTCTGCGCCTGGCTCGTTGCATCGTCGAGGACGGGTGGTCGTTGCGCAGAGCTGCCGAACGGTTCCAGGTCGCGGTAACCACCGCCCAGCGATGGGCTCGGCGCTACCGCGAGCAGGGTCCGGCCGGCATGGCTGATCGCAGCTCACGCCCGCACCGCAGCCCCAACCAGACTCCGACGCGGACCGAACGGCGCATCATCAAAGTCCGGGTGATCAAACGGTGGGGCCCGGCCCGCATCGCCTATCTGCTCGGGCTCAACGTCTCCACCGTGCACAAAGTGTTGAGTCGCTACAAGCTGGCCCGACTGCGCTGGTTGGACCGCCCCACCGGACGCGTCATCCGCCGGATGACATCCGCAGCCCCGGGCGATCTGGTGCACGTCGATGTCAAGAAACTCGGGAAGATCCCCGCTGGCGGCGGCTGGCGCATGCTCGGTCGAACCCAGGGCAATCACAACTCACGAGCTGATAAAAGTTCAGGCCGTCGCAGCAAGTGGGGCGATCCACTGCGGGGACACCACTTCCTGCACACCGCCCTGGACGCTCACTCCCGACTGGTGTACTCCGAGATTTTGGCTGACGAACGCAAACAAACTGCGGCTGACTTCTGGAAACGGGCCAACGCTTGGTTCCTTCAGTGCGGCTTCACCGTGCGAAATGTGTTGACTGACAATGGTTCCTGCTATCGCTCGCACGTATTCCGTGACGCCCTCGGTGGCATCAAGCATCGCCGAACCCGACCGTATCGGCCGCAGACCAACGGCAAGGTCGAGAGGTTTCACCGCACTCTGGCCGACGAATGGGCCTACGTGCGGCTCTACACCAGTGACGCCGAACGCTGCGCCGAATTCCCACTCTGGGTGCACCACTACAATCACCACCGCGGCCACACCTCACTCAAAGGTCAACCACCCGCCAGTCGCGTACCTAACCTCTCAGGTCAGTACAACTAGCCCATGCCTGGACTTGCCCCACCGGTGACCGACGAACGCGACGCCCTGCGCCAATTCGTGGCCTATCACCAAAGCGCCTACTTCGCGGTGGCCTATGGCCTCACCGATGAGCAGGCCCGTGCCACCCCGACCGCCAGTTCCCTGTCGATCGGCGCGTTGATCAAGCACGCAACCGGGATGCAACACAGCTGGATGTCCCGCGTCGCCGCCGCGCCGGCCGCACCGGCCGCGGACAGCCGACCGGGCGAGCAGAGAGCCCGCGAATACCAGGACCAGTACGTACTGCGCCAGGACGAAAGCCTGGCCGGGGTACTGGAGGCGTTCGCGGCGCACAACGCCGAGACGCTGCGCCTGCTGGAGTCCGCCGACCTCGACGCCGCGGTGCCGGTGCCGCGCGACGCACCGTGGTTCCCCGCCGACGTCGACGCGTGGACGGTGCGCTGGGTGTTCCATCACGTGATCAACGAGCTGGCGCGGCACGCCGGGCACGCCGACATCATCCGGGAAAGCATCGACGGTGCCACCATGTACGAACTGATCGCCGGGTTCGAGGGCTGGGAACCGACCGCATGGCTGACCCCCTGGCGACCAGGCGCCACGGCGTAGCACGGTGCGCTGGCGGAGAACTTCCGCCGGTGATTTGGCAGACTGCAGCAATGAGTTCGACCCCGCCCCGCCAGGTGGTCCAGCTCGACCGGGTGCCGTTGCCGGTCGAGGCCGCCCGCGTCGGTGTGACCGGCTGGCAGCTCACCCGCGCCGCCACCCGGGTCTGCGCCCGACTGCTCGGACCGGGACCGATCCAGCAGAAGGTGATCCGGGAGCTGCCGCAGACGTTCGCCGACCTGGGACCCACCTACGTTAAGTTCGGCCAGATCATCGCCTCGAGCCCCGGGGCGTTCGGCGAGCCGCTCTCGCGGGAGTTCCGCGGACTGCTGGACTCCGTGCCGCCGGCCGACCCGGCCGCGGTGCACAAACTGTTCGTCGAGGAACTGGGCGCCGAACCGCAGCAACTGTTCGCCGAGTTCGACGAGACACCGATCGCCTCGGCGTCCATCGCCCAGGTCCACTTCGCCACCCTGCACAGCGGCGAGGACGTCGTGGTCAAGATCCAGCGTCCGGGCATCCGCCGCCGGGTCGCCGCCGACCTGCAGATCCTCAAACGGTTCGCGCAGGTCGTCGAACTGGCCAAGCTGGGTCGCCGGCTGTCCGCCCAGGACGTCGTCGCCGACTTCTCCGACAACCTCGCCGAGGAGTTGGATTTCCGCATCGAGGCGCAGTCCATGCAGACCTGGGTGTCGCACCTGCACGCCTCACCGCTCGGCAAGAACATCAAAGTGCCCGACGTGCACTGGGACTTCACCAGCGAACGGGTGCTGACGATGGAACGGGTGTCGGGGGTGCGCATCGACGACGCCCCCGCCATCCGCAAAGCCGGCTTCGACGGGGTGGAGCTGGTCAAGGCGCTGCTGTTCTCCACCTTCGAGGGCGGGCTGCGGCACGGTCTGTTCCATGGCGACCTGCACGCCGGCAACCTGCTGGTCGACGAAGCGGGCCGGGTGGTGTTCCTGGACTTCGGGATCATGGGCCGCATCGACCCGCGCACCCGCTGGCTACTGCGCGAGCTGGTGTACGCCCTGCTGGTCAAAAAGGACCACGCCGCGGCCGGCAAGATCGTGGTGCTGATGGGCGCGGTCGGCACCGTCAAACCCGAGGGCCAGGCCGCCCAGGACCTGGAGGCGTTCGCCACGCCGTTGACGATGAAGTCGTTGGGCGACATGTCCTACGCCGAGATCGGCAAGCAGCTCGGTGCGCTGGCCGACGCCTACGACGTCAAGCTGCCGCGTGAGCTGGTGTTGATCGGCAAGCAGTTCCTGTACGTAGAGCGTTACATGAAACTATTGGCGCCACGCTGGCAGATGATGTCGGACCCGCAGCTGACCGGCTACTTCGCTAACTTCATGGTCGACGTCAGCCGCGAACACAAAGACTCACCGGAGGTATAGCCGTGGACGTTCGCAGCGGTACCGCCCGCTCCGGAGACCTGGACATCTTCTACGAGGACATGGGAAACCCCGATGACCCGGCCGTTTTGCTGGTGATGGGCCTGGGCGCACAGCTGCTGCTGTGGCGCACCGGGTTCTGCGAGAAGCTGGTGGCGCAGGGCCTGCGGGTGATCCGCTATGACAACCGGGATGTCGGCCTGTCCACCAAGCTGGGCCGCAAGCACGCCCGCGGCGCACTGGTGCCCCGGATGGCGCGGTTCTGGCTGGGCAAGCCCAGTTCGGCCGTCTACACCCTGGAGGACATGGCCGACGACGCCGCCGCCCTGCTGGATCACCTGGGCATCGACAAGGCGCACGTGGTCGGCGCCTCGATGGGCGGGATGATCGCGCAGGTGTTCGCGGCCCGATTCGCCGACCGGACCCGGTCGCTGGCGGTGATCTTCTCCAGCAACAACCGGCGGTTCCTACCGCCACCGGCGCCGCGGGCGCTGCTGGCGCTGCTGTCCGGGCCGCCGCCGGACTCACCGCGTGAGGTGATCATCGACAACGCGATGCGGGCCAGCCGGATCATCGGCAGCCCGCGCTACCCGACTCCGGAGGAGCAGCTGCGGGCCAACATCGTCGAGGCCTACGAACGCAGCTACTACCCCTGGGGCATCGCGCGGCAGTTCGGCGCGATCCTGGCCAGCGGCAGCCTGGCCGCCTACGACCGGCTGATCACCGCGCCGACCGTGGTCATCCACGGACTGGCCGACAAGCTGATGCGCCCGTCGGGCGGACGGGCGATCGCCGACGCCATCGACCGGGCCCGGCTGGTGCTGGTCGAGGGCATGGGCCATGACCTGCCCGAGGAGTTGTGGGACCAGGTCATCGGTGAATTGACCGCCACGTTCGCTGTGAGCAGGTAGGCAGGCAAGACACCCGGCCGACTACCGGTAGTCTGTGTTGGATTTGCCTACCCCCCCACCCAAGATCGCGAGTAATCAGGAATGTCCAAGCTGGAGCCGAAGTACGAGGAACTACAGTCCATCTACGACATCTCGAATGAGTTCTATGAGCTGTTTCTAGGGCCCACGATGGGCTACACCTGCGGGTTCTACCCGGACAAGGACACCACCTGCGACGAAGCCCAGATCGCCAAGTTCGACCTGGCACTGGGCAAACTGGGCTTGCAGCCCGGGATGACGCTGCTCGACATCGGCTGCGGCTGGGGGGCCTGCATGCAACGAGCGATCGAGAAGTACGACGTCAACGTCATCGGGCTCACCCTCAGTGGCGAGCAGCGCGAGTACGCGGTGGAGAAACTGGCCAAGGTGAAGACCAACCGCAACGTCGAGGTGCGACTGCAGGGCTGGGAGGAGTTCACCGACAAGGTGGACCGGATCGTGTCGATCGGCGCGTTCGAGCACTTCGGCCGTGACCGCTGGGAAGACTTCTTCCGGATCAGCTACGACGCGTTGCCCGCCGACGGGCGGATGCTGCTGCACACCATCACCGCGATCGCCGGGTCGGAGGACGCGCTGGCCAAGGGCCTGCCGCTGACGATGGACCTGGCCAAGTTCACCCTGTTCATCATGAAGGAGATCTTCCCCGGCGGGCAGGTGCCCTCGGCGTGGTTGCCCCGCAAGTTCGCTGCTGAGGCCGGCTTCACCGTCACCCGGGACGACGAGATCGGGCCGCACTACGCGCGCACCCTGGAGGACTGGGCGGCGATGTTGGCGGCCAACAAGGAGCGGGCGATCGAGGTGCAGGGCCAGGTGGCCTACGACCGTTTCGACAAGTACCTCAACGGCTGCGTGAAACTCTTTCGCGAGGGCTACAACAGCGTGCACCAGTACACGCTGCAGAAGTAGCACCGGCCCGCTCTTCGCGGCCGTCGGCTCGGCTGCGATTCACCTCAACCGATTCCCCCTTTACCAGCTAAGCTGCAACAGTTGACCGGCACGGGCGACACCACCGGCACGTCCGGTCCAACGGCGGGTTACATCAGGAAGGCAACCAGTCACAGATGGCGGAGAAAGCTTCACACACCGCGGGGATGCGTCCGAAGTTCGAAAATATCCAGGCCCACTACGACCTGTCCGATGACTTCTTCGCGCTGTTCCAGGACCCGACCCGAATCTACAGCTGTGCGTACTTCGAGCCGCCGGACCTCACCCTGGAGCAGGCGCAGATCGCCAAGGTCGATCTGAACCTGGACAAGCTGGATCTGCGGCCCGGCATGACGCTGCTGGACATCGGTTGCGGCTGGGGCGCGACCATGAAACGCGCCGTGGAGAAATACGACGTCAACGTCGTGGGGCTGACCCTGAGCACGAACCAGCACGTCTACTCCCAGAATCTGCTCGACGAGATCGACACTGAGCGGTCCCGTCGGGTTCTGCTGCGGGGCTGGGAGGAGTTCCACGAGCCGGTGGACCGGATCGTCTCCATCGAGGCGTTCGAGCATTTCGGCTTCGAGAACTACGACGACTTCTTCAAGAACTGCTTCGAGATCATGCCGGCCGACGGCCGGATGGCCATCCAGAGCAGCGTCAGCTTCCACCCCTATGACCTGAACGCCCGCGGCAAGAAGCTGACGTTCGAGACCGCCCGGTTCATCAAGTTCATCCTCACCGAGATTTTCCCGGGCGGCCGACTGCCCACCACCGAGATGATGGTGGAGCATGGGCAGAAGGCCGGTTTTACTGTGCCGGAAGCGCTTTCACTGCGCTCGCATTACATCAAGACGCTCAGGATCTGGGGCGACGCGCTGGAAGCCCATCACGACGAGGCCGTCGCGATCCAGTCCGAAGAGGTCTACGAGCGCTACATGAAGTACCTGCGCGGCTGCGAGTACTACTTCGCCGATGAGGTCCTGGACGTCAGCCTGGTCAGCTACGTCAAGCAAGCGGCCTGACCCGCGATCTCACAACGAAAAGCCCCCGTCACGCCTGGCGTGCGGGGGCTTCTCGCTGGTGTCTACTCGGCCGCGAAGTTGCGGGTGACGGTCGTGTCCACCGGAATGCCGGGGCCGGTCGTCGTCGAGATCACGATCTTCTTGAGGTAGCGCCCCTTGGACGACGACGGCTTGAGCCGCAGCACCTCCTCGAGGGCGGCGCCGTAGTTCTCCGCCAGCTTGGACTCCTCGAAGGAGGCCTTGCCGATGACGAAGTGCAGGTTGGCCTGCTTGTCCACCCGGAAGTTGATCTTGCCGCCCTTGATGTCGGAAACGGCCTTGGCGACGTCGGGGGTGACGGTGCCGGTCTTGGGGTTGGGCATCAGGCCACGCGGGCCCAGCACGCGGGCGATGCGACCCACCTTCGCCATCTGGTCAGGGGTGGCGATCGCGGCGTCGAAGTCGAGGAAGCCGCCCTGGATCTTCTCGATCAGGTCGTCGCTGCCGACCACGTCGGCGCCCGCGGCGATGGCCTGCTCGGCCTTCTCGCCGACCGCGAACACCGCCACGCGGGCGGTCTTACCGGTGCCATGCGGCAGGTTCACGGTGCCGCGGACCATCTGGTCTGCCTTGCGGGGGTCGACACCGAGCCGGATGGCGACCTCGACGGTGGCGTCCTGTTTGGTCGAGGACGTCTCCTTGGCCAGCTTGGCGGCCTGCAGCGGGCTGTAGAGGTTGTCGCGGTCGATCTTCTCGACGGCGGCGCGGTAGGCCTTGCTGTTCTTGCTCATCGGTTATCCAATCTCGTGGTTGGTTGTGGTTAGCGGGCCGAGCTGGCCCTCCCACGCTTTCTTTGCGTTGACTCTGCGTTCACGGCGGTGCCTACTCGCACTTTTACGCCGTCAGCGCAGGATCAACGCGCGCTACTCGACGGTGATGCCCATCGACCGGGCGGTGCCGGCGATGATCTTGGCGCCGGCCTCGACGTCGTTGGCGTTGAGGTCGGCCTTCTTGGTCTCGGCGATCTCGCGGACCTGGTCCCAGGTCACCTTGGCGACCTTGGTCTTGTGCGGCTCGGCCGAGCCCTTGGCGATGCCGGCGGCCTTGAGCAGCAGCCGCGCCGCGGGCGGGGTCTTCAACGCGAAGGTGAAGCTGCGGTCCTCGTAGACGGTGATCTCCACCGGTACGACGTTGCCGCGCTGGTTCTCCGTGGCGGCGTTGTAGGCCTTGCAGAACTCCATGATGTTGACGCCGTGCTGACCGAGCGCGGGTCCGACCGGCGGAGCGGGGTTGGCCTGGCCGGCTTCGATCTGAAGCTTGATCAGACCGGCGACCTTCTTCTTGGGGGCCATGAAGGGTGTTCCTTTCCTACGTACTAAATCTTGGAGACCTGGGTGAAGGTCAGTTCCACAGGCGTCTCGCGGCCGAAGATGGACACCAGCACCTTGAGCTTCTGTTGTTCGGCGTTGACCTCGCTGATCGAGGCGGGCAGCGTGGCGAACGGTCCGTCCATGACGGTGACGGACTCGCCGACCTCGTAGTCGACCTCGATGACCGGCCGTTCCAGACCGCCCTCGCTGGCGGCCGCCGCGGTGCTGGCCGCCCCGCGCGCCTGCTTCTTGGCCGCACCCTGCGGCAGCAGGAACTTGACCACGTCGTCCAGCGGCAGCGAGGTCGGGCGCGAGGTGGCGCCGACGAATCCGGTGACGCCCGGGGTGTTGCGCACCGCGGACCAGGAGTCGTCGGTCAGGTCCATCCGCACCAGGATGTAGCCCGGCAGCACCTTGCGGTTGACCTGCTTGCGCTGGCCGTTCTTGATCTCGGTGACCTCTTCGGTGGGCACTTCCACCTGGAAGATGTAATCCCCGACGTCGAGGTTCTGCACGCGGGTCTCGAGGTTGGCCTTCACCTTGTTCTCGTAGCCGGCGTAGGAGTGGATGACATACCAGTCGCCCGGCTTGGTGCGCAGCTCCGCCTTCAGCGCCACCGCGGGGTCGAGTTCCTCGGGTTCGGCCGGCTCGGCTTCGGCCGGCTCGGCCTCGGCCGCCTCGGCGACCTCCGGGGTCTCGGCGGTTTCAGCAGCCTCAGGGGTCTCCTCAGCCGAGGCCTCGTCGGGCACCTCGGTCGTCTCCGCCACGTCGACCGGCTCGCCCGCAGGCGTATCGCCGTCGAAGGTAGTCACGGTTGTCAGTCCTTCCTATAACTTCACTCGCCGAACACCAGCAGCACCAGCCGGGCGAATCCGAAGTCGGCACCGGCGACCAACGCCACCATGAAGACCAGGAACGCCAGCACCACCGCGGTGTAGGTGACCATCTGCTTGCGGTTCGGCCAGATCACCTTGCGAAGTTCGCCGACGACCTGCTTGAGATAGTTGAAGACGAAGAGGAACGGATTACGCGACGGCCCGTCCGACTTCTTCTTGGCCTTCTTGGGCTTCTTGGCGCCGGTGTCGTCGCCACCCAGCTCCGTCGCCGTGGACTCCAGTTCCTCGACGTCGTCGGACACCCGCCGACGGGAGCGCTTGCCGGTGGGCCGCAGCGGGTCGCCGACCTGCCTGCTCGCCACGGCCGTGCGACCGGGGCGGACCGTGGAGTCGGCCTCGCTGTCGCCGTCGGCTGCGGCGTCGGGACGGTCGAGCTCGTCGGTCACCGCATGCTCCTTCGTTCTTCTCGCTTACGTGTTGCCGTACCGCACCTGGTGAGTTCCAGTGTCCACTGTCCACCATGGCACGTCAGCAGGGGCGACAGGACTTGAACCTGCAACCTGCGGTTTTGGAGACCGCTGCTCTGCCAGTTGAGCTACGCCCCTTCGCGGTTGGCAGACCAACCTGCGTTCCGGGGCCTCACCTGTGCACCGTCTCCGGCCCACACAATTCGCGCGCTCCCCGTTCGCCTCACGGAAAGCGCGCTAGTGCTGGGAAAACCCCGAGGTCCGAGTGTACCTCGCCGCTGCGGCCAGTTACTAATCAGGCTGTTCGGACGACCTGACCGGATTCGGCGTCCCACTTCAGGCTCACCGAATCGTCGCCGTCGTGGCCCATCATCGTGGTGAACGCCTCCAGCACGACATCGCCGTCCTGGTTGGTCAAGATGTTGCGGGTCGTCACGATGTCAGCGCCGAACCGCTCGTTGACCGACGCGATCTCCATCCGCGCGTAGAGGACGTCGCCGGCCTTGATCGGTTTGCGGTAGGTGAACCCCTGGTCGACCTGCACCATCTGCATGGTGGTGTAGCCGGTGTCGACGTTGCGGAAGAAGTCGGACTGCACCAGCTTGGCCAGGATCGCCACGAAGGTCAGCGGGGCCAACACCGAGTCGTAGCCCAGTTCGGCCGCCGCCGCTTCGTCATAGCAGGCGGGGTCCTCGCACTTGATGGACTTGGCGAACTCGCGGATCTTCTCGCGGCCCACCAAGAACGGCTCCGGGTAGCGCCAGATCAGGCCCCGGATGTCGGTTTTGATCGCCATCGTTGAATCCCCTAGGCGAGCTTCGCCGAGGCGACCGCCCGTCCGAAGATCTTCTTTCCACCGGTCGTGGCGGTGAGCGCGATCGTCACCGACTTGGAATCGGGGTCCACAGACTTCACCCGGCCGCTGAAGACGATCTCGGCGCCCTTGCCGTCGTTGGGCACCGGCACCACGGCGGTGAAACGGACGTTGTACTCGGTCACCGCTCCCGGGTCACCCACCCACGCGGTGACGTAGCCGCCGCCGAGCCCCATGGTCAGCATGCCGTGGGCGATCGCGGTGTCCAGGCCGACCTGCTGAGCGATCTCGTCGTCCCAGTGGATCGGGTTCAGGTCGCCGGACACGCCGGCATAGTTGACCAGGTCCTGCCGCGTCAGGGTGATGACCCGCTCCGGCAGCTGATCGCCGACCTTGACCGAACTGAACTCACGCAACGCCATCGGTGAAACCCTTATCTTCCTCGCCGGCACGACCAGCCAGCGTCGTGTACGTCTCCTGCACGATCTCACCGGCATCATTGGTGACCACCTGCCGGGTCATGATGATGTCGGTGCCGTGTGCGCGACGAACCGATTCGACCGAGACGTCGCAGTACAACCGGTCCCCCTCTTTGATCGGCTGGTGAAACTCCAGCTTCTGGTCCACCTGGACGATCTGAGCGTCGTCGGTGGTGACCCCGACGTGCTCGAAGAACGACGAAATCGCCTTGTGCCCGAACACCGAGATGTACGTCAGCGGTGCCAGCAGCCCCTCGTAACCGAGGCCGGCGGCCGCCCGTACGTCGAGACTGGCCGGGTCCACGGCCTTGACGGCGCGGGCGAATTCACGGATCTTCTCCCGCTCCACCTCGTAGTGGTCGGGATAACGGTAGTGCGCCCCGGCGAGGCGCTCGGCCAACGACACGGTTTGCGCTACCTAGCGTGATTCGCGGTGAGACTGGTGCTTGCCGCAGTTGGGGCAGAATTTCTTCAGCTCCAGCCGGTCGGGGTCGTTGCGGCGGTTCTTCTTGGTGATGTAGTTGCGGTGCTTGCACACCTCACAGGCCAAGGTGATCTTCGGCCGCACATCGGTGCTGGAGGCCACGTCAGCTGCCCTCTTTCATCTATTGTTGCGCTGGTTTCTCGTAGTAGCGATGGCCGGACTTGAACCGGCGACCTAACGATTATGAGTCGTTCGCTCTAACCAACTGAGCTACATCGCCGCGGGTAATACACCTGCCAGCAGGCCCGGCGTCCACCGAGCCCCCTAACGGAATCGAACCGTTGACCTTTTCCTTACCATGGAAACGCTCTGCCGACTGAGCTAAGGGGGCCTGACACACGGCGGCCATGCGGCGCCGTGAGCCTGTAGAAGGTTACAACCTCGGCCACGAGGTCACCAAACCGCGGTGCCGACAGCGACGACCTGCCGCGCCCGCCTTCACCGCGGTAGCGGTCACCGCTGCTTTAGGGTAGAGGGCGTGCCCGAATCCGACCGGTTGTATTTCCGCCAACTGCTCTCCGGACGCGATTTCGCGGTCGGGGACCCGATGGCCACCCAGATGCGCAATTTCGCGTATCTGATCGGTGACCGGCAGACCGGCGACGCCGTGGTGGTCGACCCGGCCTACGCCGCCGGCGATTTGCTCGACACCGTCGAAGGCGACGGCATGCGACTGTCCGGCGTGCTGGTGACGCATCACCACCCCGATCATGTGGGCGGGTCGATGATGGGATTCGAACTCAAGGGCCTCGCAGAGCTGCTGGAGCGGGTCAGCGTCCCGGTTCACGTCAATACCCATGAAGCGCAGTGGGTTTCGCGGATCACAGAGATTCCGATGACGGACCTGACCTCGCATGAGCACGGCGACAAGGTGAGCATCGGCGACATCGAGATCGAGCTGCTGCACACGCCCGGGCACACCCCGGGCAGTCAGTGTTTCCTGTTGGACGGCCGGCTCGTCGCCGGCGACACGTTGTTCCTGGAGGGCTGCGGCCGCACCGATTTTCCCGGCGGCGACTCCGACGAGATGTACCGCAGCCTGCAGCAGTTGGCCGCCCTGCCGGGCGACCCGACGGTGTTTCCCGGTCACTGGTATTCGGCCGATCCGAGCGCCGCGCTCTCCGAGGTCAAACGATCCAACTACGTATTCAGCGCCGGAAGCCTGGACCGGTGGCGCATGCTGATGGGCGGATGAGGGGATAGCCGATGGGATCAGTCGAGGACCGCTGGTACGACGTCACCCACGCGGGGCCGGAGACCTGGCTCGCGTTCGCCGCGTGGCTGGCGATCGGGATCACCGTGCTGGCGCTGTTCTATCTGAACCGGCAACTGCAGCGAAACCGCCGTGCGGCGGCCGAGCAGACCCGCCCGCACGTGGCGATGTTCATGGAGCCGCACGCCGCGGACTGGCACGTCATCGAGCTGGTGGTCCGCAACTTCGGCAAGACCGCCGCCTATGACATCCGGTTCTCGTTCGCCCAGCCGCCGACCGTGGCCCGCTATGAGACGGCTTCGGACGGCTACGCCGACGTGGTCGCGCTGCAGCTGCCCGAGGAGCTGACGGTGCTGGCGCCGAACCAGGAGTGGCGCACGGTGTGGGATTCGGCGATCGACCGGGCCGAGCTCGGTGAGGGCATCGAGTCGCGGTTCACCGGGACGGTCAGCTACTTCGACACCCCCGAGGAGCCCAAGGGCTGGTTCGGGCGTGGCAAGCGGACCCGCTACGAGAACAAGGTGACGCTGGACTGGGGCGACCTGCCGCCGGTGCGCCGCGTCGAGTTGATGACCACCCACGACCTGGCCAAGCGGGAGAAGCAGAAGCTGGAGCTGCTGCGCAGCCTGCTCAGCTACTTCCACTACGCCAGCAAGGAGACCCGCCCGGACGTGTTCCGCGGCGAGATCGAGCGGATCAACGGGGCGGCCCGCGAGATCCAGGACCGGCTGCGCGGCCGGGAGCAGCTCGAGGGCGCCGGCAACACCGACATCACGGTGCGGCTCGGCGATGCCAGCGCCGAGCTGGGCAAGCACCGCCACTGAGCCCGCGTCACTCGGCGCCCGGGTAGTGCGCCACCCGGAACCGCTGGAGGTAGGCCGGCCAGTCCCAGCCCGACAGGAACTCCTGCGTCGCGACGTAGCCGTTGTCGTAGAGCTCTTCGAGGCGGGCGCGGGAGATCCCGAAGTCCAGCACCCCGACGTCAGTCGGGTGGATCTTGATGGCGCGCACGCTGACCCACGGCTGGTTCAGGTAGGTCTGGTCGTGGCCGATCAGCAGGGTGCTGATCAGGTTCTCCAGCAGCCGCGACTGCCCGAACATGCGCAGCGGCCGCAGGCCCGGAACCATGTCACCGATGTCGCCGCCGGACAGCTCCGGCACCACCGTCACCCCGAAGGTGGGCCACAGCGGTGCGCGGCCGTCGAGCCGGTCGAACGTGTAGATCGGGAAGTTCGACAGCACCCCGCCGTCGACCAGGGTGGATCGCCGCCCGGCGGCGCTGGTCAGCGTCACCGGGCGGTAGAAGAACGGCACCGACATCGAGGCGCGCACCGCGTCGGCGACGGACTGCTCGTCGGGGTCGAGGCCGTAGACGCGACGGTAGTCCCACGGCAGCCGGACCAGCTGCCCGGTCGTCACGTCGGTCACGCTGACCACCGCCCGGTAGCGCCGCTCGGTCAGCAGGTTGACTGTGCTGTCGTAGGCCAGATCTCCCCAGGTGCGCACCCCCAGGTTGGCCAGCTCGCTGCGGATCCAGTCGTGGGCGACGTCGCCGCGGTACAGGCCGCTGTCGCGCAGGAATCCGTACGCCGCGCCCAACAGCGGGACCGGCACCTCGGTGTCGC
Source organism: Mycolicibacter terrae (assembly GCF_010727125.1). Classification (NCBI taxonomy): domain Bacteria; kingdom Bacillati; phylum Actinomycetota; class Actinomycetes; order Mycobacteriales; family Mycobacteriaceae; genus Mycobacterium; species Mycobacterium terrae. The sequence goes on from NZ_AP022564.1 coordinate 3,576,481, forward strand.
GCCAGGTGTGCAGCGGCACCGACAGCGCCAGTTCCTTGACCTGCGCCGCGGTCAACTGATCGCCCTGTGCGGCCGCGGCCAGGATGGTGCCCACGACCGATCCGCCGGACACCCCGGAGATGCGCTGCACCGAATACCCGGCGTCCATCAGCGCGACCACCGCGCCGACCAGCCCGATGAACCGCACTCCCCCGCCGGACAGCACCAGGTCCGCGTTCAGCGGCTGGGTCTTCGGCGATCCGCGAGCGGCCATCGGTCGGCGCTCAGTCCGCGGAGTTCCACTCGTAGGGCAGGAATTTGCCGTCGAGGGTGATCACCACCCGATCACCGCCCGGGTGCGGCTTCTTGTCGATGTCCACGCTGAAATTTATCGCGCTCATGATGCCGTCGCCGAACTGCTCGTGGATCAGTTCCTTGATCGCCGGGCCATAGACGCTCACCGCCTCATGCAGCCGGTAGATGGTCGGGTCGGCGGGCACGCGAGACTGCTGGCCGCGCATCGGCACCGCGGCCAGCACCGGCACCACCGAACGATCCAGCCCGAGCAGCCCGGCCAGGATCTCACCCAGCTCGGCGGGGATGGGCTGCTGGCCCAGCAGCGCCGAGGTGGTCCACACGACCGGTCTCTTGATCGCGTCGGCCAACTCCTGCCAGGTCAGGCCCTTGGCCAGCCGGGCGGCGACGATCTGCTCGGTGATCTCGCGTCGGTTCATGGCTTCCAGCATGCCCGTGTCGCTCAGCCTTCGAAATAGCGGCGCAGGTTCTCCCACATCGCGGCATGCGAACTGCCGCCGTCGCGCAGCACGGTGTTCATCAACAACCCGGGCGCTGTGATGTCGACCTGCTCGTGCAACCGGCTGCCGCCACCGTGCGGGCGCACGGTCACCGTCGACCACATCTCGATGCCGGGCCGCTGCAGCGTGTGGCTGCGGATCTCACCGGGGCGGTCGGCCCGCAGCTCCACCCGGCAGGTGAAGCGGATCGGTATGCCGTACAGGCGCATGCGGTGCGGGGCCAGGTAGCGGGTGGCGCCGTCGGTACCGCCGGGGATCCGGCGCACGTCCACCAACATCGGATGCAGGGCCTCGTAGTTGACCAGGTCGGCCAGAAACGTCGCGACGGCGTCCGGGGGCGCGGCGATGTCGGCGGTGTGCTCCAGGCGTCCGCAGGCCATGTCAGCGACCTTAGCCCGGTGAGGACCGCTGGCATACTCGGCGGCATGCCCCCTGCCAAAGTCTCCGGACTGCGCCTGCTGATCGCCGTACTGATGGCCGCGGCGGCGCTGTTGGCCGCGGGCTGCGGTTCGCGGACCACATCCGCGAGCACCCAGCTGGACTTCACCGCCCAAACCCTCGACGGCCGGCCGTTCTCCGGCGCGAGCCTGCACGGCAGGCCGGCGGTGCTGTGGTTCTGGGCGCCGTGGTGTCCCACCTGCCAGCGGGATGCACCGCTGGTGGTGCGGGTGGCCGCCGCGAACCCGGCGGTGACGTTCGTCGGGGTGGGCGCCCAGGACCAGCTGGACGCACTTCAGCGGTTCAGCACCAAGTACGGCGTCGACAAGTTCACCCAGTTGGCCGACACCGACGCCGCGGTGTGGGCCCGCTTCGGGGTGACCCGTCAGCCCGCGTACGCCTTCATCAGCCCGGACGGGAAGGTGGAGGTGGTGAAGGGCTCACTGTCCGAAGCCGATCTGAGTGCCCGAGTGCATGCTTTGACGCAGTCGTGATCGACACCGCCACACTGAGTTTCGCCCTGGGCGCCGGGCTGGTCGCGGCGCTGAACCCGTGCGGGTTCGCATTTCTTCCGGGCTATCTGGGTTTGGTGATCGCCGACAGCCGGGGCGCGTCGCGGCCGGTCGCGCTGGCCCGGGCCGGTGCGGCGACGGTGACGATGTCGGCGGGATTCCTGACAGTGTTCGGGATTTTCGGGTTGGCGGTGTCGCCGCTGATCGCCTCGGCGCAGAGGTATCTGCCGTTCGCCACCGTGGTCATCGGCGTAGGGCTGCTGGCGATGGGCGCCTGGCTGCTGTCCGGTCGGGACATCTCGGTGCTGCTGCCCAAGGCGGTGGGCGCAACCCCGACGGCGCGACTGGGCTCGATGTACGGCTACGGCGTCGGCTACGCGGTCGCGTCGCTGTCCTGCACGATCGCGCCGTTCCTCGCGGTGATCAGCACCACGTTCCAACGGGGCTCCACGCTGGCCGGGGTGCTGGCGTTCGTCGCCTATGCCGCCGGTATGAGCATCACCGTCGGGGTCGCGGCGCTGGCGGTGGCACTGGCCGGCTCCTCGGCGACCTCGGCGCTGCGCCGGGTGCTGCCGTATGTGGGCCGCATCGCCGGGGTGATCGTGGTGTTGACCGGGCTGTACGTCACCTATTACGGCTACTACGAGATCCGGTTGTACTTCGCCGGGGCCGGCGCCGACGATCCGGTGATCCACGCGGCGGGCGTGGTGCAGTCCTGGCTGGCCGATCAGGTCGACGCGCTGGGGGCCTGGCCGCTGTTGGGAGCGGCCGTAGTACTAGTATCGGTTTCGATTGTTTCAATTAGGCGCACTCGCGGGTAGCATGGACCCATGCCCACCGCCGCCGCACCCATCGCCCGCCTGATCGCCGAACGCGCCCGCGCCGATGCCGGGTTCGCCCAGGTGCTCGACGCCCTGATGGAGGCGCCGACCGCGCCGCAGGGCACCTTGGAGCGCATCGCCGCCCACGCGCTGAACGACCAGCGCCGCGCCGCCCTGATCGACGACTTCGTCGCCGGGGCACTGCCCACCCCGAAGGTCCAGGCGCTGCTGCGGCTCGGCACACCGCAGGCCGTGCACCGGCTGCGCAGCCGCGGCAAGCTCATCGGCGCGCCCGTGGGCAACCAGACCTGGTTCCCCGCCTGGCAATTCGACGACGCGCGGCTGCGCGCCGACCTGCCCGAGATCCTGGAGCTGCTGGGCCGGTTCACCACCGATCCGCTGGCCGCCGACCGCGTCATGCGGCTCACCCATGACGAATTGGGCGGTGTCTCGATCGCCGAGGCGCTGCGCCGCCCCGACACCGCGGCGACCGCCCGGCGGATGCTCACCGCGCTCGGTGCCTGAGCTTCCCGCCGGCTACCGGGCCCCGCTGCCCGATGCCCGGCCGACCGGGCTGCGCCGCCGCCGGATCACCGCCGGGACGCAGCTGTGGCGCCTGGACGCCGAGCATCCCGGCGCCTGGACGTGGGAGGGCTTCGCCGAACCGCGCTACCGCTTCGACCCGTCGTCGGGAGGTTTCCGCACCCGCTACGGCGCAACCGATCTGCTCGGCGCGTTCCGGGAGCGCTACCGGCTGACCGGGCTGATGATCCCCGCCGACCACTCCGGCCACCACCTGGTGCTGCTGACCGCCGCCCGGCACCTGCGGGTGCTCGACCTGCGCACCGAACGCAACCTGGACGCCCTGGGGGTCGACGACCAGATCAGCACCGGCCAGCACGACGCGGTGTGGGGCACCTGCCAACAGCTGGCCGACGCGGTGCGGCGCTGGTGGCCCGAACCCGAGGAATGCCCGGATGCGATCGTCTACCGGTCGCGCACCACCCCGGAGACCTCGGTCAACTTCGCGTTCTTCGCCGTCGAAGCGTTCGAGGTGGCGGCGTGGCCGCTGTCGCAGCGCCCCGACGTGACAGCGGATCTGGTGCTGCGACACGGGTTTACGATCGGATACTGAGCGCGTCGTTTCCCGCCCGCCCCATCCGTCACCGGTCCGGAGGATATGGGTGTGTGCCCGCCTTTGAGCGACAATGCCGATTATGTCAAGCTGTGGCGGCGCCGGCCCGACGCCCGATTCCCGCCGCGCGCCCCGGGCGGGCTGACATAACGCCGCCTGTCGCTCAAAGGCGGGCACACATCACATCCCCCACGACGCCGGAGGACCACCGCCGCAGGCCGCGGGCTCAGCCCGCAGCAACGCTCTCATCGCCGAACCGGATACCCATGTCGCGAGCGGTCTGGATCGAATCGCAGTCCGGCGGAACGGTTTTCTGCCGGCTGATGGCGTCGGCCAGCGGCACATAGTCCACCGTCGGCGGGTTGAGCGCCACCATCACCCCGCTGTGGCCCTCATCGAGGGCGCGCACCGCGGCGGCCCCGAACCGCAGCCCCAGCAGCCGGTCCAGCGACGTCGGCGATCCGCCACGCAGCAGGTGGCCGAGTACCACCGCGCGCGATTCGCGCCCGGTCAGCGCCTCGAGTTCGGCGGCCACCTTCGCACCGACGCCGCCCAGGCGTTCGGCCTGGCCCACCGACTTGGCCATCACGGTGCGCTCGCCGCCCACCGGCATGGCGCCCTCGGCCACGCACACGATGGAGTACGTCGAACCGCGTTGTGCCCGTTGGTTGATCAGTTCGGCGACCGGTTCGAGGCGGTAGGGGATCTCCGGGATGAGGATGGCGTGTACCCCGGAGGCCATGCCGGCGTGCAGGGCGATCCAGCCGGCGTAGCGGCCCATCACCTCGACCACGATGATCCGGCTGTGCGACGTGGCGGTGGCGAACAGCCGGTCGATGCACTCCGAGGCGAACCCGACGGCGCTGTCGAAGCCGAATGTCGACGCGGTGCGGTCCAGATCGTTGTCGATGGTCTTGGGCACCCCGACCAACCGCAGCCCTGCCTTGTGCAGATGGTCGCCGATCGTCAGCGACCCGTCGCCGCCGACGGTGACCAGCGCGTCGACCCGGCGTTCGGCGAAAAGCTCGAGCAGCTCCTCGGTGCGGTCGACCTCGACCCAGCTGCCGTCGGCCTGCTGCACCGGGTAGGCGATCGGGTTGCCGCGGTTGGTGCTGCCCAGAATGGTGCCGCCCTGGTGGATGATGCCGCGCACCCGGTCGCGGGTCAGGTCGATCAGCCCACCGTCGGCGTAGTCGTCGCCCAGCAGCAACCCGTTGAAGCCGTCGCGGATGCCGACCACATCCCAGCCGCGGTTGCGGGCGGCCAGCGTGGTGGCGTAGATGACGGCGTTGAGACCGGGCGCGTCGCCGCCGCCGGTACTGATCGCGATGCGTTTGATGCCGGGCGTCACGACACCTCCTGTGACGCGCTCTTCGGGTCGATCAGGATCTTGGCGTGCTTGGCCGGGTCACCCAGCGCGTCGAACGCATTGGCCACCCCGCCCAGTCCGATAGTGCCGGTGATCAGCGGCGAAACATCGACCTTGCCCTCGGCGATCATGTGCAGGGTGTCACGGAATTCCATTGGCGTGTATCCCAATACGAACCGCAGGTCGGTTTCCTTGTTGATCGCGATCGCGGGCCGGAACGCGTCGTTTCCCATGCACACCCCGACCACGACCACCCGGGAGAACAGGGGCGCACCGGCGATGATGCCGTCGATGACACCCGGTACCCCGACGCACTCGAAGATCACCGGGCGGTTGGGGGTGGCGGCCCCGACGGCTTCGGCGGCCCGCCAGACGTGCCACCAGGGCAACCGTGCCTTGTACAGCTTTTCGACGGTGCCCACCGCCAGGCCCAGCGCATCCGGCGCTTTCTCCAGGTGGCCGTGGCCCGCGGCGGCGGCATACGGCGAGTCCTGTGCCGGGTCGACGACGATGTCGGCGCCGCATCGGGTGGCCAGCGCGCGCCGGCCGGGCGAGAAGTCGCCGGCGATCACCGTGCGCACCCCGCGCGCCTTGAGCATGCACACCACCGCCAGGCCGATGGGTCCACAGCCGATCACGATCGCCACGTCGCGTTTGCGCACCTCGCCGCGCCGTACGGCATGCCAGGCGACGGCCATCGGCTCGGTGAGGGCGGCCGCGTCCACCGACAGCCCGTTGGGAACCGGCAGGGCCAGCGACTGCTCGACGAGCATCTGCTCGGCGTAGCCGCCCGGCGCCGATTCCGACAGCCCGACCGCATGGACGTCCTCGCCGCGCCGCAACAGTGGGATCGCGACCACCCGGGTGCCGGGCCGCGGCGCTTTGCGGGTCCGGGGCCCGTGGTCGAGCACCTCACCGCAGAATTCGTGCCCGAGCACCACCTGCTGATCCGAGCGCATGAACCCGTCGTAGCCGGTCTCGGCCATGATGTCGGCGACGTCGTCGCAGTGCTGCCGGGCGTGCAGGTCCGAGCCGCAGATGCCGCAGCGCAGCACCTCGAGCAGCAGTTGGCCTTTGGCCGGAACCGGGGTGGGCAGGTCGACGACTTCGAGTTGCGAGTTCTTACAGCTGACCGCTTTCACAAACTCCAGCCTACGAGGCAGGCCCGCCGGCGCCGGGGTTTGCGGTGTTGTCAACGACCGGGGCGGCGAGCACCCAGCATCGCACCCAGCCCGAGCAACGCCAGGGCCGCCAGCCACGGCCAGGCCCCCTGCTGGTGCACCCAGCCGGCGAGCGTGCCCTGTAGCCGCCCCGCCGCGGCCAGCACCCGGTCCCCCGTGCCGCCGCCCAGCTCGAACAGCCGAACCTCGTAGTAGCCGTAGTAGCCAACGTAGAGCCCGACGGCCACCAGCAGTGCACCGCTGATCCGGCTGGCGTAGCGGGTGATTCGGCGCATCCGGTCGATCAGCGCCGAGCGGGCCAGCGCCACCGCGATCGCCAGCACCCCGACCAGCAGACCGAACCCGGCCGCATACGCCAGATAGGCCGTCATCCCGCTGACGCCGCCGCGCAGTGCCGCCCCGGTGACCGCCAGAAAAGGGCCGATGGTGCAGCCCAGTGATGCGCACGCGTAGCCCACTCCGTAGCCGAGCATCGACCCGATCCGGGCGGTCGGTGCCCATCGCCCGCCGAATGCGGCGACCGCGAGCCGGCGGCCCGCCAGCAGCCAGGCACCGAGCGCCACCAACACGATGCCGATCGCAACGGTGGCGTAGGGCAGGTAGCGCTGCACACTGGACGCCACCGTGACGGTGAGCAGCCCGAAAGTGCCGAACACCGCCAGAAAGCCGAGGGTCATGGCCGCGGTGGCCGCCAGCGCCCGGCCGACCGCGGCCCAGCCGCCGCCGTGCTCACCGCGCACCACCAACGCCAGATAGGCGGGCAGCAGCGCGAATCCGCACGGATTGAGAGCAGCCACCAGCCCGGCGGCGAAGGCCAGCCCCGGCAGATTCTGGTTCACCTAGCTCAGTGCCGCGACCCGGTCGGACAACTCCTGTTGCGACATCGCCGAAGTCGGGTTGTTCACGAATGTCGAGGTGCCATCGGAGCGCTCGAATACGTACGCGGGCTGCCACGGCACCCCGAAGCGCGCCCAGATCGAGCCGTCGGCGTCGTTGAGGTTGGTGAAGTTCAGGTGGTATTTGTCCACGAAGTTCTGCATAGACGCCACATCGGAGCGCCCCGCCACCCCGACGAACCTCACCCGCGGGTTGGCGGCCGCGACTTGGCTCACCGACGGCGCCTCGGCGTTGCAGAACGGGCAGCTCGGCCTCCAGAACCACAGCACCACGGGCTTGCCCTGCAGGCTGGCGCCGTTGAACGCCGCCCCGTCGACGGTGGTGGTGGCGAACTGCAACCGGTCATCGGAGGCGGTGGCGGCCGGTGGGGCGGCCAACCCGACGACCAGTGCGGCAACGGCGGCCAGTATCAGCGTGTAGATCCTCATGCCATGCACGACGATGGCGACCGGCCGATAGTTCAGCACCGGGTGTCGGGGCCGCGGTTTATGGTGGCCGCGATGGGACTGCACCTGCACCGCGCCGAACGCACCGACGCCCTCGCCGATGGTCTCGGTGCGCTGTTGGCGACGCCGCCGGCCGACCCGTTCGCCCAGGAGCTGGTGCTGGTGCCGGCTCGCGGGGTGGAGCGCTGGCTGTCCCAACGGCTGTCGCACGTGCTCGGTGCCGGGTCCGGGGGCGACGGGGTCTGCGCCGGGGTGGAGTTTCGCAATCCGGGATCGCTGATCGCCGAGATCACCGGAATCGCCGATGACGATCCGTGGTCACCGGACGCGATGAGCTGGCCGTTGCTGTCGGTGATCGACGCCAGCCTGGACGAGTCCTGGTGTGCCACGCTGGCAAGGCATCTAGGGCATTTCCACACCGGAGACGACGCGCAGGTGCGGCGCGGCCGGCGCTATGCGGTGGCGCGCCGGCTGGCCGGGCTGTTCGCCTCTTATGCCAGGCAGCGGCCCGACATGCTGGCGGACTGGCTCGACGGCGGTTGCGGCGACGGCTCAGGCGGTCAACTGGACTCCGACCTGGCGTGGCAGCCGCCACTGTGGCGGGCGCTGGCCGCGGCGATCCCGGCCGATCCCCCACACCTGCGGCACCGCCGCGCCGTCACGCGGCTGCAGGAAGCTCCGGCGCCGGCGCTGCCGGCCCGGTTGTCGCTGTTCGGCCACACCCGCCTGTCTCGCACCGACATCGCGCTGCTGGGCGCACTGGCCACCCACCACGAGCTGCATCTGTGGCTGCCGCACCCCTCCGATGCGCTGTGGCAGGCGCTGCGCGGCGTGCACGGGACGGTGCCGCGCACCACCGACGAAAGCCGGCGCAGCGCTGCCCATCCGCTGCTGCAGACCCTGGGCCGCGATCTGCGCGAGCTGCAACGCGCGCTGCCACCGGCTCCCGACAGCGATGAATACCTCGGCACCGCAGCACAACCCGGGACGCTGCTGGGCTGGCTCCAGGCCGACATCGCCGCGAACGCGGTACGCCCGGCCGGGCGCTCGGCTACCGCGGCGGACCGTTCGGTGCAGGTGCACGCCTGCCACGGCCCGGCCCGCCAGGTCGACGTCCTGCGTGAGGTACTGCTCGGCCTGCTCGAAGACGACCCGACGCTGCAACCGCGCGACATCGTGGTGATGTGCCCGGACATCGAGACCTACGCGCCGCTGATCATCGCCGGATTCGGGCTCGGCGAGCTGGTCGGCGAGAGCCATCCCGCGCACCGGCTGCGGGTGCAGCTGGCCGACCGGGCGCTCACCCAGACCAACGCGCTGCTGGGGGTCGCCGAGCAACTGCTGGGCATCGCCGACAGCCGCGCCACCGCCAGTGCGGTGCTCAACCTGGCGCAGGCCGCGCCGGTGCGGGCGCGGTTCGCGTTCACCGACGACGACCTGGAGGACATCACCACCTGGGTGCAGGAAGCCAACGTGCGGTGGAGCTTCGACGCGGCGCATCGGGAGCCATACGGGCTCAAGGATATTCAGCACAACACCTGGCGCTTCGGGCTGGACCGGATCCTGACCGGGGTGGCGATGTCGCAGGACTCCCGGGCGTGGCTGGGCACGGCGCTACCCCTCGATGACGTCGGCAGCAACCAGGTGGAGCTGGCCGGGCGACTGGCCGAGTTCGTCGCGCGGCTGCAGACCGCCGCGGATGCCCTCACCGGGGCCCAGCCGCTCACCGAGTGGATCGCCGCCCTGATCGACGGGGTGACCGCCCTGACCCGGGTCTCGATCGACGACGGCTGGCAGGTCGGCCAGCTGCAGCGGGAGCTGTCCGACGTGGTGGCCGAGGCCGGTTCGCACGCCGCGACCGCGCTGCAGCTGCCCGATGTGCGCGCCCTGCTGGCCGGTCACCTGGCCGGCCGGCCCACCCGGGCCAACTTCCGCACCGGCGGGCTGACGGTGTGCACCATGGTGCCGATGCGCTCGGTACCGCACCGCGTGGTGTGTCTGGTCGGTCTCGACGACGGGGTGTTCCCGCGGGTGGATCACGTCGACGGCGACGACGCGCTGTGCCGCCGTCCACTGACCGGGGAACGTGACATCCGCTCCGAGGACCGGCAGCTGCTGCTGGATGCGGTGTGCGCGGCCACCGACACCCTGGTCGTCACCTACGCCGGCGCCGACGAGAGCACCGGTAAGGTGCGCCCGCCGGCGGTGCCGCTCGCCGAACTCCTCGACTCACTGGACGCCACCACCGCGGAGCCGGTGCGCGCGCACGTCGTGGTACGGCACCCGTTGCAGCCCTTCGATATCCGCAACGTCCAGCCGGGTGAGTTGGGGCTGCCCGGCAAGCCGTTCACCTTCGACCCGACGGCACTGACCGCCGCCGAGGCGGCCGCCGGGAGACGCACCGAACCCACCGACACCTTCGCCGCGCTGCTGCCGCCGCCGCCGGCCGGCGACGTGGAGCTCGAAGAGCTGACCCGCTTCTTCAAGGACCCGGTCAAGGGCTACTTCCGGGCGCTGGACTACACCCTGCCGTGGGACGTCGAGGGGGTCCAGGACTCCATGCCCGTCGAGATCGAGGGCTTGCAGCAGTGGACGGTCGGCGACCGGATGCTCGCCGACATGCTCGCCGGCATGCACCCCGACGACGCCGCGAACGCCGAATGGCGCCGCGGCACCCTGCCGCCCGGCCGGCTCGGCATGCGCACCGCCTGCGAGATCCGCGACCTGTCCCGCGCGCTCGCCGAGGCCGCGATCGCGCACCGGAGCGGGGATCCGGCCGCCTACGACGTCGACGTGGACCTGGGCGGGGGCCGCCGACTGACCGGGACGGTCACCGGCGTCTACGGCAACCGCACCGTCTCGGTGACCTATTCGCGCCTGGCGCCGAAACATGTGCTGGCAGCCTGGATTCCGCTGCTGGCGCTGGCAGCCCAGCATCCCGAAACGCAGTGGAGCGCACTGTGCGTCGGCCGGGGCGTCGGCCGCACCCACATCCGGCAGCGGCTGTGGACGTCGCCCCCGGATCCGGTCGCGGTGCTCGCCGATCTGGTGGCGATCTACGACGCGGGCCGCCGTGAGCCGCTACCGCTTCCGCTGCCGACGTCGTATGCCTGGGCCGAGGCTCGCCGGGCAGTCGAAGACCCGCTCGACGCCGCCCGGGGCGCCTGGGGCGGCAAGTACGGCGACTGCACCGATGCGCCTCACGTCAAGGTGTGGGGTCCCAGTGCCCCGTTGGAGAAGATTCTCGGTACTCCGCATCCGGGCGAGGAAGTCACCGGGGAAGGCACCCGGCTGGGAGCGCTGGCGCTGCGACTGTGGGCGCCGCTGCTGAGCGCGGAGGTGCTCTCGTGACTCATCGTTTCGACCTGCTGGGGCCGTTGCCCGCCGAGCGGTCCACCGTGGTGCTGGAAGCCAGCGCCGGCACCGGTAAGACGTTCACGCTGGCCGGCCTGGTCACCCGCTATCTGGCCGACGGCGCCGCGACCGTGGACCAGTTGCTGCTGATCACATTCGGCCGGGTGGCCAGCCAGGAACTGCGAGAACGTGTGCGCACCCAGATCGGTGACGCCGCAGCGGTGCTGGAGGGCCGCCGCGAGCCCGCCAACGAGCTGGAGTCACATCTGCTCGCCACCGGTGACGCTCCTTCGCGCTGCGCCCTGCTGCGGGACGCGCTGGCCGATTTCGACGCCGCGACCATCGTCACGATCCACCAGTTCTGCGCGATGGTGCTGAAATCCCTTGGGGTGGCCGGGGATACCGCGTCGTCGGCGACCCTGGTGGAAAGCCTCACCGATCTGGTCACCGAGATCGTCGACGACCACTACCTGGCGCATTTCGGCAGCGACGAGAATCCACCGCCGCTGACACGCAAGGACGCGATCGATCTGGCCACCCAGGTCGTCGAAGACCCGGCCGCCCAGCTGCGCCCGGCGCACCCCGACCCGGAATCCGAGGCGGGTGTGCGGCTGGCGTTCGCCCAGGCGGTGCTCGACGAGCTCGCGCACCGGAAGCGCCGGCTCGGCATCCTCGGCTACAACGACCTGCTGACCCGGCTGGCCGAAGCCCTGCAGCACAGCGACTCCGACGCCGCCGACCGGATGCGCCGGCGCTGGCAGATCGTGATGGTCGACGAGTTCCAGGACACCGACCCGGTGCAGTGGCAGGTGATCGACCGCGCCTTCACCGGGCATTCCACGCTGGTGCTCATCGGCGACCCCAAGCAGGCCATCTACGGCTTCCGGGGCGGCGACATCTACACCTACCTGGCGGCTGTCCGCGCCGCCGGCGACCAGCGCACCCTGCCCACCAACTACCGCAGCGACAAGGCAGTCGTCGACAGCCTGCAGACCGTGCTCGGCGGCGCCCAACTGGGTCACCCCGAGATCACCGTGCCGCCGATCGAGGCCCACCGCAGCGGGCATCGGCTGACCGGGGCGCCGCACAACGCCCCGTTTCGGCTGCGGGTGGTCAAGCGGCCCACGCTGGGCCGCCAGGGCCTCGACAGCCTGCTGATCGGGCCGCTGCGCGAACACATTCCGGCTGATCTGGCCGCCGACATCGGCGCCCTGCTGAACTCCGGTGCCCGCTACGACAGCCGGCCGGTGCGCGCCGGAGACGTCGCGGTCCTCGTCGAGCAGCACCAGGATGCGGCGTTGTGCCGCGACGCGCTGACCAAGCTGGGCATCCCGGTCGTCTACACCGGCGACACCGACGTGTTCGCCTCGCGGGCCGCCGAGGACTGGCTGTGCCTGTTGGAGGCGTTCGACCAGCCGGGCCGCACCGGGTTGGCGCGTGCGGCGGCCTGCACCATGTTCTTCGGCGAGACCGCGGAATCGTTGGCCCGCGGCGGGGACAAGCTGACCGACCGGGTCACCCAGACGCTGCGCGAGTGGACCGACCATGCCCGGTTGCGCGGCGTCGCAGCGGTGTTGGAGGCCGCCCAACTCGCCGGGATGGGCCGGCGCGTGTTGAGCCGGCGCGGCGGTGAACGGCACATGACCGACCTGGCCCACATCGGTCAGCTGCTGCAGGAGACCGCGCACGCCGATCGGCTCGGCCTGCCGGCGTTGCGGGATTGGCTGCGTCGTCAGCGCGAGGACCGGACCGGCGCGACCGAACGCAACCGCCGCCTGGACAGTGATGCCGGCGCGGTACAGATCATGACGGTGTTCGCCGCCAAGGGTCTGCAGTTCCCGATCGTGTACCTGCCGTTCATGTTTCGCCGCTACATCGGCGACAAGGGCAACCTGCTCTATCACGAGGCCGGTGCCGACGGGGCGGAGGTCCGCTGCCTGCACATCGGCGGCGGCCGCAGCGCCGAGGTCATCGAGCTGCACCGGCGCGAGGAAGCGCTCGACCACATCCGGATCACCTATGTCGCGCTGACCCGGGCCCAGTCCCAGGTCGTGGCCTGGTGGGCGCCGGCCGGCGATGAGATCAACGGTGGGTTGTCGCGGCTGCTGCGCGGGAGAGCACCCGGGGAAGCGGAGGTACCCGACCGGTGCACGCCGCGAATCTCCGACGACGACGCCTGGGCGGTGTTCACCGGCTGGCAGGACCGGGGCGGGCCGGTGGTGGAGGAATCGGTGGTCGGCCCGCCGACGCCGGCGGTGCCTCGCGAGGCTCCCGGCGAGCTGGCGGTGCGCCACTTCCACCGCCACATCGACACCGGCTGGCGACGCACCTCCTACTCGGCGCTGATCCGTGTTGCCGACGAGGCGGCGGCCGGCACGCACTCTGAACCCGAGGCCCACACCCGTGACGACGAGTCCGAGGAGGTCACGGTCACCGCGGCGGCCCCGGTTACCGGCGCCGAACTGCGCTCGCCGATGGCGGATCTGCCCGGCGGCAAGACATTCGGCTCGCTGGTGCACGCGGTGCTGGAGACCGCCGACCCGTTCGCGGCGGACCTGGCCGCCGAACTGACCGAGCAGGTGCGGGCCCACGAGCCGTGGTGGCCGATCGGGGTCGACGCCGAGGTACTGGCGGCGGCCCTGGTGCCGATGCATGACACCCCGCTCGGCCCGCTGGCCGTGGGGTTGACGTTGCGCCAGATCGGGGTACCGGATCGGTTGCGGGAGTTGGACTTCGAAATTCCGCTGGCCGGCGGCGACGTCCCGGGGGCGGCATCGCAGGCACGGGTCGCCGACGTGGGCGCGCTGCTGCGCGAACACCTGGCACCCGAGGATCCGTTCGGCGTCTACGCCGACCGGCTGCTCTCCGACGCGCTGGGTGGGCAGTCGCTGCGCGGATATCTGTCAGGCTCGCTGGATGTGGTGCTACGGCTGCCCGATCAGCGTTACCTGGTGGTCGATTACAAGACCAATCAGCTCGGCGAGACCGCCGCCGACTACAGCTTCCCCCGGATGGCCGAGGCGATGCTGCACTCGGATTACCCGCTGCAGGCGCTGCTGTATACCGCGGTGTTGCACCGGTTTCTGCGGTGGCGCCAACCGGGTTACGACCCGGCGCGGCATCTGGGCGGGGTGCTTTATCTGTTCGTGCGCGGCATGTGCGGGCCGGACACCCCGATTCTCGGCGGGCATCCGGCCGGGGTGTTCAGCTGGCGGCCGCCGGTGGAACTGGTGGTCGCGCTGTCGGATCTGCTGCACCAGGGGGTGGCCAGGTGAGCACAACCGATGTCGACCCGCTGTCGTGCCGGGTGGCGTTGCGCGCCACCGGCGTGCTGCGGGAGTTCAACGAGGCCGGCGTGCTCGATGCCGCGGACGTGCACACCGCCCAGCGGATCTGCGCGCTGGGCGGCGAAACTGACGAATCGGTCGCGCTCGCAGTCGCTTTGACGGTACGGGCGTTGCGCACCGGGTCGGTCTGCGTCGAGCTGGCCACCGTGGCCGAAGGCACCGAGCTGCCGGAGCTGAGCTGGCCCGAACCCGCGGCGTGGCTGACGGCGGTGCGCGCCAGCTCGCTGGTCGCCAAGCAGGTGCTGCGGCTCTACGACACCCCTTCTGGCGGGCTGCTCTACCTCGACCGTTACTGGCGGGAGGAGGAGCAGGTCTGCGCGGACCTGCTGGCGCTGTCGACGCCGCAGGCCGGGCCGGCCGAGCTGCCCGGGCTGCAGCGGCTGTTCCCGCCGGACTACCACGAGCAGCGCACCGCCGCCGAGATCGCGCTGACCCAGGCGGTCACGGTGCTCACCGGCGGCCCGGGCACCGGCAAGACGACCACGGTGGCCCGGTTACTGGCCCTGCTGGCCGAGCAGGCCGAGGTGTCGGCGCCGCCGGGAAAGGCAAAACTGCGGATCGCGCTGGCCGCCCCGACCGGTAAGGCCGCCGCCCGGCTGACCGAGGCGGTCGCCGGGGAGGTGGCCGGACTCGAGACGGTGGACAAGGATCGGCTGACCGGGCAACTCAAGCTGCAGGCCAGCACCCTGCACTCGCTGCTGGGCTACCGGCCGGGGAATTCGTCGCGGTTCAAGCACAATCGCGGCAACCGGCTGCCGCACGATGTGATCGTGGTCGACGAGACGTCGATGGTGTCGCTGACGATGATGGCCCGGCTGCTGGAGGCGGTTCGGCCGCAGGCCCGGCTGATCCTGGTGGGTGACCCCGATCAGTTGGCGTCGGTGGAGGCCGGGGCGGTGCTGGCCGACCTGGTGGACGGCCTGGCCGCCCGCCCGGGCACCCGGGTGGCGACGCTGGCGACGGCGCATCGCTACAAGAAGCCGATCGGCGAGCTGGCTGCGGCGATCCGCGCCGGCGACGGCGACACCGTGATCGAGCTGCTGCGCTCCGGCGACGAGCACCGGGAATGGATCGACGTGACGACCCCGGCCGCGCTGGCCGACCAGTTGGCGGCGATCGCGGTGCCGCACGCGTTGCGGGTGCGCCAGGCGGCGCTGCTCGGCGACGCCGACGAGGCGTTGCGCAACCTCGACGAACACCGGCTGCTGTGTGCGCACCGCGACGGCCCGCATGGCGCGAATCATTGGAATCGTCAGATTCGGCGGTGGGTCTCCGAGCAGACCGGGGATCCGGTGTGGGCGGACTGGTATGCCGGGCGGCCCCTGCTGGTCACCGCCAACGACTACGGGCTGGGCGTGCGCAACGGCGACACCGGGGTGGTCGTGGCGCGCGCTGATGGGCTGCGGGCGGTGATCGCCACCGCGTCGGGCCCGGTGGATTTCGCCACCGGCCGGCTCACCGACGTCGACAGCATGTACGCGATGACCATCCACAAGAGTCAGGGCAGCGAAGCCGACGTGGTGACCGTGCTGATGCCGCCGGTCGAGTCGCGGCTGCTGACCCGCGAGCTGTTCTACACCGCGGTGACCCGCGCCAAGCACCGGGTGCGGGTGATCGGGTCCGAGGGGGAGATCCGTGCCGCGCTGGATCGGCGAGCGGTGCGGGCGTCCGGGCTGGCGTTGCGGCTGCGGGAGGCCTGAGGGGTTTGTCGGACCCCGCTTCTACCGTGACGGTTATGAGCAGGAGCAAACGGTCCGATGGCGGCGGCAGGGGCTTGGCCATCATCGTGTTTCTCGCGTTGCTGTGGTGGCTGCGCTGGTTCATTGTGGCCGGCGCCGTGATCGCCGTGCTGGTGATCGTGGTGCGACGGCTGCTGCGCAGCTACGCCGTGCGTCGGAGGGCCGAAGGGGACCGGCTTCAGGCGATGCGGCAGCGCGCGGAGATCCAGAACGCCCAGGTGCTGCGCGGTGACCCGCACGGGTTCTACGGGCAGTACCCGCTGCCGGATCAGGAGTTGATTCCGCGGTGGTACAAGGCGGGTTGATCAGATCGGTGAGCCGGGACCATAGGGGCAGTTGCCCGCCTTTGAGCGACAAATCGCGACCACACCACCTCGCATCGAAAGTTGTCGCTGAGAGCCGGGCAACTCCCCTATGCCCGCCAAGCCGCCACGGCTGAACCCGGTGGTGCGTGCCACACTGGCATCCATGACGGAATCCGGCGACACCAGGGTCGCGGTGTACCTCGACTTCGACAACATCGTGATCTCCCGCTACGACCAGGTCAACGGGCGCAGCTCGTTCCAGAAGGACAAAGCCAAGGGTCTGGCCAAGCAGCCGGATCGGCTGGCACGGGCCACCGTCGACGTCGGCGCGATCATCGACTTCGCGTCGTCGTTCGGGACGCTGGTGCTCACCCGCGCCTACGCCGACTGGTCGGCCGAAGTCAACACCGGCTACCGCCAACAGTTGGTCGCCCGCGCGGTCGATCTGGTGCAGTTGTTCCCCGCGGCGGCCTACGGCAAGAACGGTGCCGATATCCGGTTGGCTGTCGACGCGGTCGAGGACATGTTCCGGCTGCCGGATCTGACCCATGTGGTGATCGTGGCCGGCGACTCCGACTACATCCCACTGGCGCAGCGCTGTAAACGGTTGGGCCGCTACGTGGTCGGCATCGGAGTGGCCGGGTCGACCAGCCGGGCGCTCGCCGCGGCGTGCGACGACTTCGTCAGCTACGACGCGCTGCCCGGGGTGCCGGTGTTCGAGCCCGCACCGGCCGACCCCGACGCCGACGCCGACGCCGACGCCGAACCGAAGCGGCGCACCCGCCAGACCAAGAAGGAGCCGGTAGAGCCGCCGGCGCCGGATCCGGTGGACACCGCCACCGCGCTGCTCACCCGCGCGCTGCAGATCGGCCTGGAGAAGGACGATGTCGAGTGGCTGCACAACTCTTCGGTCAAGGCGCAGATGAAGCGGATGGATCCCTCGTTCAGCGAAAAAGCGCTGGGCTACAAGTCATTCAGTGACTTCCTCCGGTCCTACTCGGACCTGGTGGAGCTCGACGAGAGTTCGACGACGCGCATGGTGCGGCTGCGCAGTTAGTGAAGCGGCCTACCCCTCCGCGGCCACCAATGACCGCAGCTGCACCTCGGGGTTGTCGCGTTGGAATCCCTGCAGCCGCCAGCTGTTGGAGAACAACGCCAGGTGCACCCCGTCGGTGCGGGTCATGACTTCCGCCAACGACTGCCTGTTGACGAAATCGACGTCGCCGGCATCCACGATCCGCGCGACCTGATACGGCAGCGACTCCAGTGAGATCGGCGCACCGATCTCGGATGCCATCCGGTGTGCCGCCACCTCGAACTGCATCGGGCCGACCGCGGCGAGCACCGGCGCCTGGTCGCCCCGGCGATCCGAGCGCAGCACCTGAACGACGCCCTCCTGGTCCAACTGCTCGATACCGCGACGGAACTGCTTGTGCTTGCTGGGGTCGACGTTGCGCGCCACCGCGAAATGCTCGGGCGAGAAGCTCGGAATCGGCGGGTACTGCACGGGCACATCGGAATACAGTGTGTCACCCGGACGCAGGGACGCCGCGTTGGCCAGCCCGATCACATCACCGGGCCAGGCGGTATCCAACGTGGAACGCTGCTGACCGAACACCGACTGGGCGTACTTGGTGACAAAGGGCTTGCCGGTCGCGGCGTGGGTGAGCACGTCGCCGCGTTCGAAGGTTCCCGAGTACACCCGGGCGAAGGCGATGCGATCGCGATGCGCGGAGTCCATGCCCGCCTGCACCTTGAAAACGAAGGCGCTGAACGGCGCGTCGGTGGCGCGCCGGACACCGTCGACGTCGAGCGCCCCACCGGGCGGCGGCGCCAACTCGGTGAGCACGTCGAGCAGCTGATTCACCCCGAAGTTCAACGCCGCCGAGGTGAACAGCACCGGTGTCGCCGCGCAGTCGAGAAACGCCTCGCGGTCGAAGTCGGAGCCGTCGGCACTCAGCAGCTCGCACTCCTCGACCGCGGTGTCCCAGTCGACACCGGCCGCGCCGTGCGCAGCGGCGGCGGGAATGTGCTCCTCGGGTGCCGCGGTGGCGCCGCCGGCGGTCCGGGTGAACCGGATGAAATTGCCGGAGCGGCGGTCGAGCACACCTTTGAAGTCGCCGGCGATGCCGACCGGCCAGGTCAACGGGGTGGGACGCAGCCCGATCCGGGTCGCGATCTCGTCCATCAATTCCAGGGCGTGCCGGCCGGGCCGGTCCCACTTGTTGATCACGGTGATGATCGGGATCCGGCGATGCCGGCACACCTGGAACAGTTTGAGGGTCTGCGGCTCAAGACCTTTCGCGGCATCGATGAGCATGACCGCGGAGTCCACTGCGGTCAGCACCCGGTAGGTGTCTTCGGAGAAGTCGGCGTGGCCGGGGGTGTCGAGCAGGTTGATGACGCAGTCCTGTCCGCGGGCGGTGCGGTAGGGGAACTGCAAGGCCGTCGACGTGATGGAGATACCCCGGGCCTTCTCCATCTCCATCCAGTCCGACACGGTGGCACGACGACCGGCTTTGCCATGCACGGCGCCGGCCTCGGTGATGGCTTTGGCGTGCAGCACCAGCGCCTCGGTCAGGGTGGATTTGCCGGCGTCGGGGTGGCTGATGACGGCGAAGGTCCTGCGGCGGCCCGCTTCGGAGTCCAGGGCGTTGTCGGTCATGGCGCCAGCGAGTGTATTGGGGGGTTGTGCACCCTCAATACAGCGGCCCGCCGCCGAACAGCTCCCGATGCGAGTCGGGCTGGTTGCCTTCGATGTCGGTGATGCCGTAATCGAGTGCGGTCTCGGCGGTGATCAGGGTGTGTCCGCTGCGGGCCGCGATGTCCGGGTCGTTCGCCAGCGCGGCGATGACGCGGCCGATGAATTCCGGTGTCTCGGCGTTGGCCAGGCCGAAGCCCTGAAAGTTGTCCAGGCCGCGCTCGATGAAGCCCTGCATGACTTCGTTTTTCACCAGCCCCGGCCACACCGACAGTGTGCTCACCCCGGTGCCGGCCAGCTCGACGGCCATGTCGGCGGCCATCTTGTCCAGCCCGGCTTTGGACATGCCGTAGAGCACCGAGTGCAGATGTCCGCGGGCGCCGAACGAGGAGATGTTGATGATCAGGCCCGACCCGCGGGTCACCATCAGCTGCGCGCCGTGCACCGCGGCGACGTAGTGCGCGCGCAGCCCCACCCCGATCAGGGTGTCCCAGTCCGACAGCGGGCGCCCCCAGAATTTCTCGGTGAACCCGGCGAAGCCCTTGGGTGCGGCCCATACGTTGTTGACCAGCAGGTCCAGCCGGCCCTCCTGTTCGTCGGCGATGCGGGCGAACAACGCGGCGATCTGGGCGTCGTCGCGGTGATCGCACGGCACGGCGACGCCGCGCCCGCCGCGTTCGGTGACGCTTCGGGCGGTCTCGCCCAGCGGGCCCTCCCGCCGCGCGGTGACATAGACGGTCCAGCCGGCCGAGCCCAGCGCCAGCGCGACGCCCTTGCCGACGCTGCGGCTGGCGCCGGTGACCAGGGCGACACGTGCGCTCATCTCAGGCCTCCACCACGGCGTCGACCAGCGGGCGGACCATCGACCACAGCTGGCGGAAATGGCTGCGTGACATCTTCCAGATTCCGTCCTCGATGACGTAGTCGTCGTCGTATTCGCCGGTGAGCAGTCGCTCGGTGCGCTCAATCAGGTTGAGCTGCCGAAACTTCAGCGTCCAGCGGCCACTCGCCCGGCCGGGGCCGGTGATGGTGATGTCCGGGTGCATCGCGTGGTGCATGTCCAAGATGACGTGTTTGCCGTCGACGGTGTGCAGCGCGATGCGGCGAAACGTCTCGGCGATCTCATCGGCGTCGGTGAAGCCGCCCAGCGGGCCGTAGTCGACGTCGGCGCCGGACGCGATGAAGCAGGCCCGGAAGGTGTCGGGGTCCTTGGCGTCGCAGGCGCGGAAGTAGCGGTGTTTGAGGGCCTTGATCGCCTCGATCTGTTCGAGGGCTGCCAGTCGCTGTTCGACGGTCATCGTCCGACGATAGTTGTCGGTACCCCATGCCACCGTGGGTACATGAGATACCTGCTCGCCGCGCTGGCGGTGTTCGGGCTGGGGCTGGCCGTTCCGGCGGTCGCGTGGGCCCAGTCGCCGCCGCCGTGCGCGGCCTACGACACCTGCCAGTACATGCCCAACCCGTACTACGACGGCCCGCTGATGCCGACCTGGAATGTGCCGAGCACCTACGGCGGCTGGACCACACTGCCGGTGATGTGCGACCCGGTGACCCCTTCGTGTCGGCAGGTCGCGCCAGGCTAGATCGCCACGAAGCCCAGATGTTCGGCGACCCGGCGCTGCGCGGCGTCTCGTGAGGCGAACCCGCGCTGCTCGCCGGGGTCCAACAGCGGCGGAACGACCAACGCCGCGACCGCCAAGTGCCAGGCGTCCATGGCACGTAGGGCGTGCCGGCGCACCAGGTCCAAGGCGTCGTGCTCCACCTGCTGCTGCGGTGCGGCCAGCACGACGACCGCTCCGGCAAGATCGGCGTCCAGCGCCGCCAGGAGCCCCTTTTCGTCGGCACGGCCCGCGCGCGCCGCGCGAACCAGCGCGCCGGAAACCTCGATGCGTGTCCAGGTACCGGTGACGGTGGCGATGTCAGGGTCAGCGAGCAAAGCAGTCGCCTGCTCATGACCGTCCTCGTCGACGAGATAGGCACGCGCCAGGACCGAGGAGTCCAAGTAGGCGATCACGGCCTTTCGCGTTCCTCGTCGAGCAGACGGTCAAGCTGCGCTCCGAGGCCACGAGTCGAGGCGATGGCCCGCTGTCGGCGGGCCGCACTCACCGGGCGTGCGGTCACCGTGTGCAGCGCGCCGGATGCGGCCGCGGCGGCGCGCACCTGCGCGCGGCGGTCACCGGAATCCGCTTCGGCCGCCGCATCGAGGATCTGGGTGGCCAACGCGTTGAGGCTGCGGCCCTCCCGCGCCGCGCGGGCCATCAGTCGGTGGTGCAGGTCCTCGGGAACCCGCAGCAGGAGCTGCTTCATACCACCAATGATAGCAAGAGCCATGCGATGATATCACGCTCTGGAATTCGAGCCGACGCCGGCGCCGCATGCTTGGTTCTCGACGACGACGAAGTTCGTCCGGTTTCCCATGCCGCCTCCATTCGGTTGGCGCAGAGTTTGGCGCAGACGGCTCGGCCCGAGTAGTCACTGGGAAAGCCGTGAGCGCTACCCGATTCCCAACTTCCGCGCCAAAGCCGGTCCGCCCACCTCGGCGATGAAGTCCGGGTCACCGCAGACCACGAGTTCATCCCGGGCCCGCGACAACCCGACGTAGAGCCGTTCTCGGGCCCGTTCGATCGGCCCGCTGGCGTCCACGACGAGCACCACTGCCCGGCGCTCTAATCCCTTGAAGCCCAGCACATGTCCGTAGAAGACCTGATCGGCATCCCAGAAACTGTCCCAGTAGGCCTGGTCGCCCTGCTCCTGGCGGGCGACCTGCTCGGGGTGGCGGCTACCGGTGGTCAGCAGCACCACGTCCTCGGGACGCCAGCCGTCGTCGAGCAGCTTCTCGACCTGATCATCACCAGTGTTCACCGCCTCTTCGCGACGGCACGGCACGAACCGCACCTCCGGCCCGTCGGCGCCCAGGAACCGGATCGGGTGGTCCACCAGCGGCTGAAACGTGGTGGCGATCTGGCGGGTGTTGCGCAGGTTGCGGTCCAGCACCAGCGAGACCAGCGGCACCGGCGGGGTGCCCTGCCGGTCGAAGACCCGCTGGCCTTCGTCGCTGAACACGAACAGCCCGCCCTCCTCGTCGTCACGCAGCGAGGCCAGCACCGGATCCCACCAGGCGTCGGCGAAGTCCTGCGCCTCGTCGACCACCACCGCGTCGAACCGTTGGCCGTCATCGAGGTTCTCCGCCAACGCCAGCATCTGCTGCGGAAGCTGCTCCTCCCAGAACCGCACCGAATCCGCTGAGTGGCTCGGCCCGTCGGGTGCGCCCCACGCCACGCCCAGTGAGTGGAATTCACCGACGTAGGCGGGCTGCTGGCGGCGGCGCCACGCCCCGGTGAGGCGCTTGAGGTAGGAGGCCAGCCCGTGCGAATAGCACAGCAGCGCAACACGTTTCCCCTCGGAGGCGAGCCGTCGGGCCTGCTCGACGGCCAGGTAGGTCTTGCCGCTGCCGGCGCTGCCGCGCACCTGTACCCGGTTCAGTAGCCGGATCGCTTCCAGGATCACGGCCTGCTGTTCGGTGAGGGCGTCGGCGGCGCTGTCGTTGGCCAGGGCGCGGGCCACCACATCGCGCTGCGGCAGCCCGCGACCGCTGAGCGCGGTGCGGAATTGGTCGATGCCGTCGGCGGTCAGCAGCGGGCGGTCCAGCTCCTGGCGGATGAGCACGTGTCGCAGCTTGGACACCAGCTGCGGCAGGTCATTGCGGTCGATCACCTTCCAGCGCGGGCACTCCGGCAGTTCGAAGTCGTCGGGCAGCTCGGTGTGCGGCAACGCCACGATGTGATCCCAGCGCGGCCGGTCCTGCGTCCAGCGCGGGTCGTGCTCGATGTAGTCCCGCAGTGCGTAACAGGCCTCGCGCGCCTGGCGTACCGGTTCGATGCGGTACTCCCGGCCGCCGCGCAATTGACGCCACCCGGCCCCGTCGTGCCAGACCTCACCGCCCTTGACCTCGATGCTGATGATGCCGGCACCCTCAATCGCGACCACGAAGTCGATCTCGTGGTCCTTGAGATGGTCGGTGACGCGCTGACCGGCGACCACCACGTCGCCGTCTTGCAACTGGTCGATCAGCGCCTGGTAGACGTGGCGCTCGGAGGGGCTGGCGAATCGCGGATGTTCGGGGAGGGAAACCGGCACGCGGATGAGACTGCCACGCCTACCGGCGGGTGCCCCGGATTCGTGTCGAAATCAGCACATCCGGCCGGCGAAGAACGCCGACGAAACCAGGCCGACGCACAATGCCACCGTCGTCTGGCCCATCAGGCCGGCGCCGATGGTCGCGGTGGCCGCGGTGATGCCCAAGGTGCTCAAGAAAGCCGTCATTACCGTAGCCTCCTGTGGTAAGCGTCACATCCAATTTTCAACGTGGCCTACACCACATCATATGTCGGCGTGAAAAGCCAGTCCATGCCGACGCACCACAGAGCAGGGGTTTACCGAAGTCCACGAACGTGGACGATCAGGCCGTCGCGCGGCTGCAGGGCGGCATAGCCACCGGCACGAATACGCTGGTCAGGCAGGGTCAGCTCGGTTTTGGCCAGCAGCCTGGCCAGCATCACGGTCAACTCGGCGGTGGCGAAACCCGACCCGATGCAGCGGTGTGTTCCACCGCCGAACGGCAGGAACTCATACGGCGCCGGCCGGCGGTAGAGCGGGGAGGCGGGGTCCCACCGGCGCGGCTGGAAGTCCAACGGGTCGGCCCACAGCTCAGGAAGTCGGTGGGTGACATACGGGCTGAACACCAGGGTGCGTCCGGCGTGGATGCGCCGGCCGGCGAACGTCAGGTCGCGGGTGACCTTGCGCGCGGAGATCACCGCGGGCGGGTAGAGCCGCAGCGTCTCGTGCACGACACCGTTGAGGTAGGTCAGGGCGTTCAGATCGGCGGCATCCGGCGCCCGCTCCCCTGCCACGCTTTTGACTTCGGCGGCGGCGGTCTCCCACACCCCGGGAGTGCTCAGCAGGGTGTAGACCACCCAGCCCATCGCCGCGCTGGTCGTTTCGTAGCCGGCAGCGATCAGCGAGACGACCTGGTCGCGGATCTCGTCGTCGCGCAACGCCTGCCCGTCCTCGGTGCGGCCGTTAATCAGGGTGGTCAGCACGTTGTCGTCGGCGTCGGGATGGGCTCGGGCGCGGGCGATCTCGGCGTAGATCAGCTCATCGACGCGGGCCTTGGCGGCCATCGCGCGCCGCCACGCCGGGGAGCGCAACCGTTGCTCGGCCCGCAGCACCTGGGGCAGTCGGCTGGTCAGGTCCATCAGCGGTTGCAGTTGCTCGCCGAGGAAGTCGGTGTGCCCGGCCATGCGCTGGCCGAACAGTGATTCGATGGCGCTGCGCCGGATCGCCGAGCGCAGCTGCGCGAAGATGTCTACCGGGTCGCCGGGGCGCCAGGAGTCGATGACGGCGTCGGCGTTGGCCGCCATGATCTGCAGATAGTTGGCGATGTGGCGGTGGTGGAATGCCGGTTGGACCAGGCTGCGGCGGCGACGGTGATCGGCCCCGTCGCTGACGATCAGCGCGGTCGGCCCATCGATGGGCACCAGCACCTGAAAGGCCTCCCACCAGTTGAAGGCGTCGGAGTTGGCGAAGACGAATTTGTTGGCCTGGGCGCCGAAGAGGTAGACGTAGCCGTGGCGGCCGATCCCGGCGTCGACCATCGGGCCGCGGCGGCGGTGCAGCGCCAGCAGCGCGTCGCCGGGTCGGTAACGCACCGGGTGGGTCATGGCTGCCGACAGTAGCCCGGGTCAGTAGCCGTAGAACTCGGATGACTTGATCGCGTCGTCGTCGACGCCGAGATCCTGCAGCAGGTCCAGCATCGCCAGCGTCATCGGCGGCGGCCCGGCCACGTAGTAGATCGGGCTGGTGAGGTCTGGCAGATGCCCCTTGAGCAGGTCGGCGTCGATGACACCGGTCTGGCCCGACCACGGCTGCGCCGAGGCGGCCGGGTCGGTCATGGTTGCGATCAACCGGTAGGGCGGATGCGACTGTTGCAGCTCTTCGAGTTCGGGCAGGAACGCGGCGAGTTCGGGTCGCCAGTTGGAGTAGAACAGGAAGATCGGATGCACCAATGACGCCCGCGCGGCCTGTCGCACCATCGACAGGAACGGTGTGATGCCGATACCGCCGGCGATCAGCACGGCCGGGCGGGCGGCGTCGCGGTGCAGGATCAGGTCGCCGTCGGCTTCGCTGATCTGCACCGCGGTCCCGATCGGCGCGTCACGGAGCACCTGTTTGAACGCGCTGTCCCGCAGCCGCATTGCGACCATCAACTCGGCTTCGTGCGGGGCGCTGGCGATGGTGAATTCGCGGGTCGAACCCTTGTCGTCGGTCGTCGGCGGGTCGATCAGCGTCAGCTGACACGACTGGCCCGCTTGGTAGTCATAGCCTGCGGGCCGGGCGAAATGGAACGCCATGGTGTCTTCGGCGACCAGCTCACGTCGGGTCAGGTGCGTCTCGTAGAGGTCCACGGCGTCAGGAGGCGAAGCTGAACTCGGTCTGGGTCGACTGGCGGCCCCGGAACTGCAGTCCGTGTTCGGTCTCGGTCACCCGGTGCCGAATCACCTTGCCCGGGTAGGTCAGGGCACCATAGACGTGACCGAGCGCGGTGTTGTTCAAGGTGGTGTGCGATCCGTCCTTGGCGGTGAAGCCGGCGACCTCGGCTTCGAACACCCCGTCGACCTTGAAATATCCGCTGCCCTTGTCGACGTCGAACTCGATCGGTGCCCGGGTCGTGCCGACGATCTCTTTGACCAGGCCGGCCAAATCGGCCAGCGGCCCGCCCTCCTGGCCGGTGAAGGCGGCCACCAGCGCGTTCTGCTGGGCGTCGTCGGCGCGGTCGTCGACGATGACGAACACCCGGGTGTTGACGTCGAAGATGTTGTCGGCATGATGCCCCAGCAGTCCCAGGTTGAGCCCGGAGACGTCGACGTCGTTGATCTGGCCGCGGTCGATGTGGAACACCCAGTTGAACCCGCAGTTGTTGCCGTCGGCGTTCTCCCCGATGGTGCACGGGCACAGGGAGCGGCAGCTGCAGACCTCGGCCATCCGTCCGTTCAACTGGTATCCCACGGCGATCTCCTTTTCAGTGGTGGTGCGTGCCGGTCGATGACTGCAGGGGTTCATACAATCCCCAGCCGGGCAGCTGGTTTCCGAACAGGCCGACCAACGCCGCCGCGGCCAGTAGGCCGATCCCCAGTGGCGTGACGATGCGCCGGCCCCAGGATGCGGTCTTCTCGATCAGCATCACCGCGGTGAGCGCCAGCATGGCCAGCACGTTGCCCAGTCCGGTGCCGAACATGATCAGCATCAACGCCCAGCAGCAGCCCAGACACGACAGGCCGTGGCGCAGCCCCAGGTTCCAGGCGCCCGCGACACCGCGGCGGTAGTGCGCGAACAGGAAGGCCCGGGGATCGCGGCACTGGGTCAGGCAGCGGTCCTTGAGCGGGGTGAGTTGGAAGACGCCGGCGATCGCGAGCACCGCGGCGAGCACCAGATGCGGCCGGGCGGCGATCCAGCTCAGCTGCTCCGGTGGCGTCCAGGCCCGCAGCACCGTCGCCACGGCGACCGCGGCCAGCGCGAACGCCAGCCACAGCGCCAGGTAGCCGGCGAGAAAGGCGGTACGCACCGCGGCGGTGCGCGGCGCGCGGGCGCTGACGACGGTGAACATCCGCACCATCGGAATGGTCGTCGGCAACATCATCGCCGCGGTCATCTCGAGCCAGGCAGCGGCCAGCAACGCAACGGAGACCGCAATGCCCGCAGCCGATTCCGGCCGGTTACCCCCGGAGATGAGGCCGTCATGGTGATGTCCGGATGCCAGCAGCGCCACCCAGCACAGCGCGGCGATCGTCCACAGCAGCCGGCCCGGGTCGCGCAACCACTCCGAGACGGCAGCCGAGGATCGGCCGGCCACCTGGTCGGATGCCACCATCTGGGGCGCCCCTTCGCCGATGGGTTATTTGCCGAACATTACCGGATGGTCTATTGGGGGCAGCGGCAAGGGTTTTGGTGGCGCCTCGGTGTTAGTGGGCGTGGGGTGCCAACGTGGCGAGCCCGGCGAAGGCTTTGTCGAGAAGCCGGTCGTTGTCGGCCATTTCGAGCAGGACGGGGTCCATCGCAACGGTGCCGCGGGCATAGGGCAGTACGTCGGGCAGCTCGCCGACGCGCACGACGAATTCGTCGATGAAGCGGCGGTAGCCCTCCAGCGGAACGTCCAGCACCCGAGCGCAATCGCGCACGACATCGGCGTGTTCGCCCGGTGCGTTGGCGCCGCGACAGCGTTCGGCCAGGCTCAGCAGTCGTTCGTGCAGATCCATCAGCCGGTGCGCGGCATGCATGATGGCCTCGGCGTCAGCGGTGCCCTCATCGGTGGGATCTCCGAACATCCGGGTGAAGGCCGGGCTGAGCATCAACTCCTCAGCCCGGGTTATCAGCGCGAGCATCTGGTCGAGGAGGTCAACCAGGTACTGCCCCAGCTGAAGATCGGTGTGGATGCGTGGGCCTCGGTGCGGGGCGTAGCCGAGTTGTTGATCGCGCAGGCGTGCTTGCAGTGCCGCGTACCGCTGCACCAGCACCGAGACGAAGACCGCGTACCGCCAGCAGGCCGGTCGTTCGGTCAACAGGGCGTCCAGGCCCTCGGGGGTGTAGGCGACCGCGGCGATCCGCTGCTCTTCGTCGGTGTCGTCGGCAGGGTCGTCGGCCGGGGTCGTGTCGGGGGCGAGCTGGCGCATCAGCTCGGCGCCGTCGACTCCGTAGAGGCCTCTGCTGTCACCACGCAACGCCCAGCGGTGCTGCTGGTCGGCGCGCTCCCGGAGCTCCTCGCGGCGCCGCGCGGCCACCGCCCGTTGTTCCCGGATCCATAGCGCCAGCAGGTAGCCGGCGAATCCGAGGGCGGCCAGGGCCAGGACGGCGACGCACAACCCGCCCGACCCGCACAGTGCGGCGACCAACAGCAGGGCGACGACGGGCCCGGCGCCGGAACGCAGTGCCGTGCGGGCCCTCGCGGTCAACGCGTTCATGGCCTGCACGCTACGAGCGGGGTCGGACAGCTCAGGGTGAGCGGCGCCTGGCAGGCAGCCGGATCTGGATGTCTTCGGGTTCGATCGACGGGGTGTCAAGGTCGTCGGTGACGCGCACCCCGATGCGGCGTTGGGTGCCGGCGGCGACGAGTTCCAGCGGCGGGCCACTGTCCTGCAGGTATTTGTCGCCCCACTGCACCAGCGCCACCAGGACCGGCAGCAGATCCTCCCCGGCCGGGGTCAGCCGATACTCGTCGTGGGCGCGTTTGCCGCATTCCTGATACGGCACCCGGGTGATGATCTGGGCGGCTTCGAGCTGCTTGAGCGCCCGGGACACGGCCGGCGCGGAGGCCCCGATCCGCTCGGTGAAGTCCTCGAACCGGGTGGTGCCGTAGAAGCATTCGCGCAGCGCCAAAAATGCCGTCTTGGTGCTCAGCACGTTGAGCAGCTTCGTCATCGAGCAGCCCTCCCCGATCGACCATCGGGTGCGGTCGCGCAGGCGGGGTTCGAACTCCATGCCGACATCCTACGTGACTAACGCTTGCGTTATCCAGCAATTCGTGGTTCCATCTGACTAACGTATTCGTTATCTAGCCGGAAGAGGGTGTCGAGATGGTCGCAGTACAAGGAAAGGTGGTTGTCGTCACCGGGGGACGCCGCGGGCTCGGCGCGGCACTGGTCGACGAGGTGCTGGCCCGCGGGGCGGCCAAGGTGTACTCGACCGGCCGATCGGCATTCACCGATGACAGGCCCCAGGTGGTGCCCCATGCCCTCGATGTGCGCTCGGCCGAGTCGGTGGCCGCGCTGGCGCGCACCGCCGCGGACGCCGAGATCGTGTTCAACAACGCCGGCATCCTGCACCCCGGCTCACTGCTGGGCGCCGGGTTCGACGAGCTGACCGACACGTTCGACATCAACGTGTTCGGGCCGCTGCGCGTCGCCCGCGCCTTCGCCCCGATCCTGGCGGCCAACGGCGGCGGAGCGTTGGTCAACATGCATTCGGTGCTGTCGTGGCTGGGCGGCGCCGGGGCTTACGGGGCGTCCAAGGCCGCCATCTGGTCGGCGACCAACTCGCTGCGCTCCGAGCTGGCGGCGCAGCGCACGCAGGTGGTCGGCGTGCACGCCGGGTTCATCGACACCGACATGGTCTCGGACATCGCCGCGGACAAGACCAGCGCGGCCGAGGTCGCCCGCCGCATCGTCGACGGCGTGGAGGACGGGGCTCTCGAGGTGCTCGCCGATGACATCAGCGTCGACGTCAAGGCCGCCCTGTCGGGCCCGGTGGAAAACCTGGCCGTCACCCTGCCGGTCTGAACGCCGGCAGGTCGAGAACGGAACCGCCATGCCGCTGTGGACGATTCACCACACCCCCGGAATCTTCAGCGCCGCGGAGAAGCGCAAGCTGGCCTCGCGCATCACCGATCACTACGAGCGGGTCGGGCTGCCGCGTTTCTACGTGGTCACGCTGTTCCAGGAGACGGCTCCCGAGGATCTGTATGTCGGTGGTGAGCCGACCCCGGTCGGGGTGCGCATCGTCATCGATCACATCGCCCGGCGCGCCGGCGACAAGGAGACCCGGCAGCGGATCGCCGGGGGGATCAGAAAGATTCTGTTGCCGTTCCTGGAGCGGCATCCGGGTCTGCACTGGGAGTTCCACGTCGACGAGACCAGCGAAGACCTGTGGATGATCAACGGGCTGATCCCGCCGCCGGGCGGGTCGGAGGCCGAGAAGCGTTGGGCGACGGAGAATGTGGCCTCGGGGTACTGAGGCACACTCCTCATTGCTACCGCTCCGCGACGTGGCCGTTCTCGACCAGCCAGGAGCGGTCCAACCGGACGTTCTGCAACATCCGCCGGTCATGGGTGACCAGCAACAACGCACCGTCATAGCTCTCCAGCGCCTGCTCAAGTTGCTCGATGGCGGGCAGGTCGAGATGGTTCGTCGGTTCGTCGAGGACCAGCACGTTGGTGCCACGAGCCTGCAGCAACGCCAAGCCGGCACGGGTGCGCTCCCCGGGCGAGAGGTCGTCGACCGCGCGTTCCACGTGGTCGGCGGCCAGCCCGAACTTGGCTAGCAGGGTTCGCACGTCGGCGGTCGGCCAGGACGGCACTCGCTGCTCGAAGCGATCGATCAGCCGGGCGGGGCCGGTGAAATCGGCACGCGCCTGATCGATTTCGCCGATGGCGACGTTGGCGCCCAGACTTGCCCGGCCTGCATCGGGCTGTTGACGGCCGAGCAGTAACCGCAGCAACGTCGACTTTCCTGCCCCGTTGGGGCCGATGATGCCGATCCGCTCGCCGGCATCGACCTGCAGTGATACCGGTCCGAGGACGAAATCGCCCTGTCGCACAACAGCATTGTCGAGGGTTGCGACGACCGAACTCGACCGGGGCGCGGCGCCGATGCTGAATTGCAGGGTCCATTCCTTGCGGGGTTCGACAACCTCCTCGAGGCGGGCGATCCGGCTCTCCATCTGACGCACCTTCTGCGCCTGCTTCTCACTGGACTCGGTGGCCGCGCGGCGCCGGTTCTTGTCGTTGTCCGGTGCCTTGCGCATCGCGTTGCGCACTCCCTGGCTCGACCATTCCCGTTGCGTGCGGGCGCGGGCCACCAGGTCCGCTTTCTTCTCGGCGAACTCCTCGTACTGTTCGCGCCGGTGCCGGCGTGCGACCTCGCGCTCCTCGAGATAGCTGTCGTATCCGCCGCCGAAGACGGTGGTGGTGTTCTGGGCCAGGTCCAATTCGAGGACCCGGGTGACGCTGCGGGACAGGAACTCCCGGTCGTGGCTGACCAGTACCACCCCGCCACGAAGATCAGCGACGAACTGCTCCAGGCGGGCCAGCCCATCGAGGTCGAGATCGTTGGTCGGCTCATCGAGCAACACGATGTCGAACCGCGACAGCAGCAATGCCGCCAGGCCCACCCGCGCTGCCTGCCCACCCGACAAGGCGCTCATCGGCGTCGACTCGGGCCGCACGGCTTGGGTGTCCAGTCCCAGGTCGGCCAGCACGGCCGGTAGCCGGTCGTCGAGGTCGGCCGCACCGGTGGCCAGCCAGTGATCCAATGCCGTGGAGTAGCCCTCAGCCGGATCGGTGGGCGCGGCAGGCTGATCCGGATCTGCCAGGGCCGCGGCCGCGGCATCCATGGCGTGCGCGGCCTGAGCGCAGCCGGTGCGGCGCGCGATATAGGCAGCGACGGTCTCCCGCGGCACCCGTTCGTGCTCCTGCGGCAGCCAGCCGACGAACGCATCGGCCGGAGCGATGGTGACCGCACCGTGTAGCGGCTCGAGGTCTCCGGCCAGGATCCGCAGCAGGGTGCTCTTGCCGGCGCCGTTGGCGCCCACCACGCCGATGACGTCGCCCGGCGCCACAGTCAGGTCCAAGCCCTCGAACAAGGTGCGGTGGGCGAAGCCGCCGGCCACATTCTTGGCGACGAGCGTTGCGGTCATCGCTACATGGTCGCACCGGCCGGCGACGGACCGACGGGATGGCGGTGTGCGGGCACGGCCAGTGGCCGCGTTGGGGTCACTGCAACCCCCTCACGTTGGAAAGGCCGCCGCCGCCGTCGGCCGGTGCAGCCACGAAGAGTTCACCCGACCGGAATTCACGGGAAGGTTTGTCGTCACAGCGGTCGGCATCGATCACCGCGGGCTCCTAAGGCAAGGCGCCACCAACGACGCCTGTGTCGCATTGCCGAGCAGCTTAGAGGGCGGTGCCGACACCCCGATCAGGTCGTGCGTTGTCGCGGATCACCCGCGCATCGTCATTCCCGGCAAGAAGTGACGCCACCGGCCAAGCCGCCGAAGTGTTTCAACTGCGCGGACGGCTCGTCACCTGGGTTTATGCGCGACGGAAACCGGGAATGCTGCGAAACGACAGTTATTAGCCCCTCTTCCACAGAAATCGAGTAACCGCCATGATTGCCCTCGGAGT
Organism: Mycolicibacter terrae; assembly: GCF_010727125.1. Lineage (NCBI taxonomy): Bacteria > Bacillati > Actinomycetota > Actinomycetes > Mycobacteriales > Mycobacteriaceae > Mycobacterium > Mycobacterium terrae. The sequence goes on from NZ_AP022564.1 coordinate 3,608,467, forward strand.
GCTCCTCATCATTCTCGGTCTTGTTCTGCCCGCTCTCATCCCGACCTTCGCCTACGCCCACCTGATGGTGGTGATCGGGGTCATTCTCCTCGTCGTCGGCCTCGTGCTGATGCTGGCCGGACGGATGGGCAGCCCGGTGGGCGGTCGCCGTCATTACTACTGACGGCCCGTCTACCAGCAACGCAAAGGGAACCGCAATGAGTAGCAGCACCATCATTCTCATCGTTGTCGTCGCGATCGTGGCCGTCCTGGTCCTGATCGCTGTCGCCTTCATCGCGCGCAACAAGCGCACTGAGCGGCGTCGCAGCCAGGCCGAGGAGATCCGCGACAAAGCCGCCGAGCAGGCTCATGAGGTGGGACAGCGCGAAGCCCACGCTGAGGAGATTGCGGCCAAGAGCCGCGCCATGCGAGCCGAATCCGAAGCGCTGGCAGCGCAAGCGGCGAGCCTGGAACACCAGGCTCACCAACACCGCAGTGAGGCGGCTACCGCGCGCAGCGAATTGGACTCCGAATACGAACGCGCCGACAAGCTCGATCCCGGCGCACCCACGTCCGACACCCCTCCGGCCCGGTAACGCTCTCGAACCGAGCCGAAACGGACCTGATCGGCATCGCCGATTAGGCCCCGTACCCTTACCAGGCGTGACCGCCATCGACCCGGACAAACTCGCCACCTGCCTTCAGGTGCTCGCCGAGGTCGATGCGCTGCCGCCGGAGCATCCCGATGCGATCACCGTGCGCCGCGCCACCGCACGGATGTTCAAGGCGGTAAAGAAGGCCCGCCGTGACGCCAAACGCGATGCGGTGGCCGCCGCGGACAAGGCCGTCGTCGCCGCTACCGCTACCGGCGCCCCGGGCCGCATCGACGACGAGACCCAAGGCATCCCACTGGTATCGGCCGCCAAGGGCGCGTCGGCGGGCACCCTGATCCGCTCCCGGGCCTGCTACATCTGCAAGGCCCACTACACGCAGGTGGATGCGTTCTATCACCAGCTCTGCCCAGATTGTGCCGCCTTCAGCCGGGCCAAACGCGAGGCCCGCACCGACCTGACCGGCCGGCGGGCCCTGCTCACCGGCGGGCGCGCCAAGATCGGCATGTACATCGCGCTGCGGCTGTTGCGCGACGGCGCGCACACCACCATCACCACCCGCTTCCCCAACGACGCGGTGCGCCGCTTCGCTGCGATGCCCGACCATGCCGACTGGCTACACCGGCTGCAGGTGGTGGGCATCGACCTGCGCGACCCGGCGCAAGTTGTCGCCCTGGCCGACACGGTGGCCGGCCAGGGACCGCTGGACATCCTGATCAACAACGCCGCGCAGACGGTGCGGCGCGCCCCCGGCTCGTACGCGGCTCTGGTCGAGGCTGAGCGCACCCCGGCCTCTGAGCTGGTCGACGTGATCACCTTCGATCACGTCAGCGACGCCCACCCGGCCGCGCTGGCGGGCAGCCTCGCCGAGCATCAGGCACCGCACGCCTTGACCGAACTGGCCTTGACCGCCCGCAGTGCCTCTCCGGCGCGCATCGCTGCCGGCACAGCGATCGATGCGGGCGGGCTGCTGCCCGATACCGCGGCGATCAACAGCTGGACCCAACGCGTGCACGAGGTCGACGCCCTGGAGTTGCTCGAGGTGCAACTGTGCAATCAGACCGCACCGTTCATTTTGGTGAGCCGGCTGCGTCCGGCGATGGCGGCGTCCACCGCGCGTCGTAAATATGTGGTGAATGTGTCGGCCATGGAGGGCCAGTTTTCCCGCCGCTACAAGGGTTCGGGGCATCCGCACACCAACATGGCCAAGGCCGCGCTGAACATGCTCACCCGCACCAGCGCGGCGGAGATGCTGGAGAGCGACGGGATCCTGATGACCGCGGTGGACACCGGCTGGATCACCGATGAACGCCCGCACCCCACCAAGCTGCGGTTGGCCGAGGAGGGTTTCCACGCGCCGCTGGATCTGGTCGACGGCGCCGCCCGGGTGTATGACCCGATCGTGCGCGGGGAGGCCGGCGAGGATCTCCACGGGTGTTTTCTCAAGGATTACGCGCCAAGCAACTGGTAAGGACAGGGCGAGAGAACCTCACGCTGCGTGCGGCAAGTCCCGCTCGGCACTCCCCTCGCGTGGCTCCGAACCCCGTGCCGCCGGCGCCCACCCGACATACGCCAGATACAGCCCCAGCACCGCGAACGCCACATAGACGATCCGCCACACGCTCACCGCGCCCATCCAGTCCGCCGGCAACGACAGGACGGTCGCTGGAAACGCCACCAGCAGCGCACCTTTAACCGCGGTCAGCCAGCCCAGCGCCGACACGCTGAACGCCGCCACCCCGCGCCAGTGCGGGTGCAGCGCGATTACCACCAGGCCGGCCAGCAAGGTGAACGCACCAGCAACCCACGCCCACAACGGATCGTCCGCGGCTTCGGAGACACGCGTCCACAGCTGCGGGCCTTGCACGGCGGCGGTCAAACAGAGAACGGCCAGAAACGGGCCGATCACCCGGGCGAACATCCGGGTGGTGTGCTGGGTGTGAATCGAGGTGCTCATCGTGTCGTCCTTCCCGAGCGTCCCCCTTAGCCGCCATTGTCCTCCCGAAACCGCGGCCGCGCCGCGATTTACCACCCCCTCGGTAGAGTCGATGCATTCCATCGCGACGAGCATCCCGGGAGCACACCTGACATGGCTGCCTCCCGAAAACTTCCCCTCAGCGCCCTGATCACGCGGCTGGCCATCGCCGTCGTCATCGTCGCGATCTCGGTGGGCACCATCTGGGCCAGCCGCGCCCACCCGATACGCAACCCGAGCCCGATCCCCACGGCCAAGGCGATCGGCCCCGGGATCGGCATCGACGTCACGTCTGCCGATGACCCCGAGAACATCATCTGCACGGCGGGATTTCTGGTGCGCACCAAGGACGACCGGCCGGCCCTGCTGTCCGCCGGGCATTGCAACAAGGCCGGCGGTCCCGGGACGGTGGCCATCCGCCACGGTGGCCTCTACAAGTACCCGATCGTCGGCACCTTCACCGAAAGCATCTACGACGGCAACAACTGGAACGACTTCGACATCGGGCTGATCGCCCTGGACCCCGGCAAGATCCCGCTGAGCTCCGAGGTCGACGGCCATCCGGTGACCGGTCTGGCCGATCGAGTCGAAATCGGGGACACCCTCTGCCATTTCGGTATCCGCAGCGGCGGCGCGGAGTGCGGGCCGGTGGCCGCCAGCGAGGAGAACAAGATCCGGTTCGCCGCGGCCGCCCGCTGCGGCGACTCCGGCGGCCCGGTCTACCGGCTACAACCCGACGGCACCGCCGAAGCGGTCGGGATCTTTATCGCGGTGTCCAACGGGGACTATTCCGAGCCGACCTGCGATGGAGACCATGTCTACTCCGTCGCGCAGCTGATCAAGCCGTGGCTGGCAGCGTGGGAGCTGACCCTGGTCACCACCGCACCATAAGTCTCACGTCCCGCAGAATGTCCGGTACTCCCCGAATTCCGGCGGTGCCGGCGCGGCATACTCCTGCAGGCCGTCGCGCTCCCGATACGGTTCGGCGAGCACCTCGAGCAGCGTGTGCACCGGCGCGAGATCCCCGCGCATCGCCGCGGTCAGCGCCTGCTCCACCAGGTGGTTGCGCGGGATGTAAACCGGGTTGACCCGGTCCATCGCGTCGACGTCGGGTTCCATCGACCGCCAGCGCCCCAGCCAGTCATCAAAGATGTTGTCGGCCAACACCCCTTGCGTATCACCGCGGCCCGCCGCGCCCAGCGCCCTGAAGAACGAGGTGTAGTCGACGGCGTTGCCCTTGAGCAGCGCCAGCGCCTGATCGATCAGCGCGGCGGCCTCCACACTGCCAGTCAGCCCGAACTTGACCAGCATCCCGGCCGACCAGAAGCCGTGATAACGCGGCATGAACCCTTCCAGGGCTTCCACCGCCACCGACAGAGCCAACTCCTCGGTGGCAGCGAACAGCGGCAGGATCGTCTCGGCGAAGCGGGCCAGGTTCCACTGCGCGACCAGTGGCTGGTTGCCGTAGGCGTAGCGCCCGGCGTAGTCGATCGAGCTGAACACCGTGGCCGGGTCGTAGGCCTCCATGAACGCGCACGGACCGTAGTCGATGGTCTCGCCGGAGATCGTCATGTTGTCGGTGTTCATCACCCCGTGCACGAATCCGACCAGCATCCATTTCGCGATCAGCGACGCCTGGGCCTCGAGAACCGCCTGAAACAGTGCAAGGTAAGGGTTTTCGGCCTGCGCTGCCGCCGGGTGGTGCCGGGCGATGGCGTAGTCGGCCAGCCGGCGCAGCAGGCTCAGATCGCCGGTGGCGCGGGCCTGCTGGGCGACGAGCTGGAAGCTGCCCACCCGCAGGTGGCTTGCGGCGATGCGGGTCAGCACCGCCCCAGGCAGGGGCGCTTCACGCTGCACAGCGGTTCCGGTGGCGACGACGGCCAACGAGCGGGTGGTGGGCACACCGAGGGCGTGCATGGCTTCGCTGATCACGTATTCGCGCAGCATCGGGCCGACGACGGCCAGGCCGTCGCCGCCGCGGGCGTACGGGGTGGGCCCGGAGCCCTTGAGCTGGATGTCGCGGCGGTGGTCGCCGCCCAGTTCGCCGAGTAGCAGCGCACGCCCGTCGCCGAGCAGTGGGACGTAGTTGCCGAACTGGTGCCCGGCGTAGGCCTGCGACACCGGGGTGGCGCCTTCGGGAATACCGGTACCGGTCAACAGCTTCAGGCCGTCGGGGCTTGCCAGCCAGTCCGGGTCGAGGCCCAGTTCGACGGCCAGCGGTTCGTTGAGCACCAGCAGCTTCGGGTCCGGCGGGGCGGCGGCCTGCCACGGCGTGGCCAGCTCGGGGAACGCGTGGGCGAACTCGGCGGTCAGAAGCGGGGATGGCACTCCGCCAGCCTACGCAAAGGCTTGCGCGGCCTGCGACCTGCTTGTCATGGCTTCGACAGTCACAGCCGCCACATCCGCACCGCAGGGGCGTGTATGTGTGATGTTCGGATTCGATAGCGGCGGCGATATCGCGATCGCCGGACGACCTTTGTCGGGAGTCCCGCTACCGTTGCGGAAACGGTGACGGAACGGCGCCGCTGGGATATGGCAAGACCGCGGCGTGGCGGATCGGTATCGCGCTCGTCGTGGTCGCGATCTTCATCGGCCTGATCCAGGCCAATCGTCTCCATCCGATGCGCTCGCAGATCCCGATCCCGCAGGCGCACGCGATCGGGCCCGGCATCGGCATTGACGTCTCCCCCGCCGGCGACGGCAAGCCGGTCAGTTGCACGACGGGGTTTCTGGTGCGCTCCCGCGACGGCCGGCCCGGGCTGCTGGCGGCCGGACACTGTAACCCCGATGGCGGGCCCGGGCAGGTGGCGATCCGCCATGGTGGTGTCTTCGCCTATCGCACCATCGGCACGTTCACCGAGACGGTGTACGACGCCAGCAACTGGGGCGACTACGACATCGGGCTGATCACCCTGGACGACCCGGGCAAGATCCCGCTCACTTCGGTCGTCGACGGACATCCGGTGACTGGTGTTGCAGCACGGGTCGATGTCGGTGATGTGCTGTGTCACTACTGGATCCGCAGCGGCGGACCGGTGTGCGGGCCGGTGGTGGCCACCGAGGTGAACCAGGCCCGGTTTGAAGCCAGCGGCACCTGCGGCGATTCGGGCGGGCCAGTGTATCGGCTGGGCGATGACGGCACCGCCGAGGCGGTCGGCATCGACATCGCGGTCTCCGACGGCACCTACTCCGAGCCCAAGTGCGAAGACCCACACCCGTTCTCGATCGCCCAGACCATCACACCGTGGCTATCGGCATGGGAGCTGACACTGGGTACCACGGCCGGGCGCCAAGCTGAGTGAGGTATTGCTCCGGTCACGTCCGCGACCAAGGGCGCTGAGATCGTCGAGGTCAAAGGAAAGATGATGCACGACCTGCTCGGCAGCCTTGATGGCCGGCCTGCGGTGCAGCCCTGGATGAGCGAACCAACATCCGCACGCTGTTAGGGGCGATCAGCAAAGGGGACGGGAACGAACTCGCCATTGGCCTCCATGTCAGCCACGATGTCGGTCACGATCTTCTCTATGCCGGCGAGCGCTTCGCGTGCGCTATCGGCGAGCCACGACATGTGGGGGAACTCGGCAACGACTCCGACGTACATTTCATCTTCGGCTGACCAGAAGGCACGATAGGTGTACCTGCTCACGATCCTCTCCTTGTGCAAGTTTGGTAAGACTTCGGATTCCACCTCGGCGTCGGTAAGTGCCTCGATCCGGCCTGCACCCGCGACGATCGCCCGGGTCTTGGCTTCCCACACGAGGGCCAGACTGGGGAAATCCCACGCGGCACCGAGTTGGTGGTAGTTCGCGGGATCGATCTCGCTCTCCCCAGACCAGCGATATGCCGTCAGCGCCCCGCCCGGCTTGACCGCGCTGAAGTCCACGCACGCGGTGCGCGCCGTCCAGTCCTGCCCGGGTTCGGGGGCGCCTTGGCGCCAGTAGTGTCCATAGAACACCGGGACCTCCCCGGTGTAGACGTACGACGCAGCGTCAGCCCGCAGCTCCGTGTCCGGCAGCTCCGGATAGGGCTTGCGGTCCTTGGTCTTGATTCCGCTGTCCATCACGGCAGCGTCCCGCAGTGTGCCCGCCTCGCTGTCCCACCAGCGGATGCGGGCGCTGGCACGCGGTACATCGTCCTTGTCGCGGTACTCGGGCTGGCCGTAGTCAACCAGGCTGATCTCCGGGCCCTTGAGCAGCGTCTCGACAGCCCTATACAGCGGATCGCTCTTGTCGCTGGCGGCCACCAGACGGGCCACGTCGGTGAACGGCGCCGCCGACCCGCAGCGCTCCTGCACGACTGCGATCGACTCGTCGTGCCAGCAGGCGTGAACCACCCGCAGCCCGCCCAGATCCAGCCATATCGGCAACGTAGCAAACCAGTCCAGGTAGTACCGACGCTGTTCGCCGGTGATCTGATCCAGGAAGGCCTGGTGCTGCCGGGTGTTCTTCTCCGACCATGGGTTGTCGGGATCATCGTGTGGGCGAAGGTATTTCCCGCTGCCTTCCGGCCATTCCGCATGGTAGGCCAGAGCGTTGAATTCGTGATTACCCATGACGATCCGCGCGCTGCCGGCGTCGACCATGGCTTTGACGATCTCCAGCACCCGCTGGTGTTCGTCACCGCGATCGATCAGGTCACCGACGAAGATCGCCTGCCGATCCGGGTGCCGATATTCTCCTGCGCTGTCGGTGATCTCGTAGCCTAACTCCGTCAGCAACTCTTCGAGCTGGCTGGCGCAGCCGTGGATGTCACCGATGATGTCGTAGCCCCGCACCGTGGAATCAGCCAATGTGGATCTCCTCTTCTCTCACAACTGAATTGTCTCAGGGGGTACCGACACCGCGGCGTGGCCGCCGCTTTCTGCCACCGCCGTAGCGCTCTGAGATACGCAAGGCCGGGATCGGCGCGCGCCGGGGCCGCGGCGGAGTAGGAGGCGGATCGGGGCTGGGTGGCGGGCGCTGACGACTGCGCTCGCAGAACTCTCCACCGGAGGTTTCGTGGCGCCGTGCCAAATCGAGCGCATCCAGCTGTCCGGTATCGGCGCCAAAGTAGGGGCAGCGCAGGCATGCCGGACGGCCCGCGTTCCAGGTGGCCAGGACGACGCCGGGATGCTGTGAAGGCCAGTTCGTCGGGTCGTCTCCGTAGACGGATTCGTAGGCCAGACGCAGGTATTCGCGTTGGTCCCAGTAGCGCCGAGCGATGGCGGTGCGCGACAAACAGCAGGGTGAGGTCGCGGCCGTGGATGTCGCGGGCCAGCCGACGGTAGTCCAGGGCGGCCATGACGGTCTTGCCAGTTCCGGTGGCTGCCACAATCAGGTTTCGGTGCCGGTCGTGCAGAGTGCGTTCGGCGTCGAGTTGTTCGAGCATCTCGGCTTGAAAGGGCTTAGGGCGTACTTCCAGGCCGGACAGGGTGACCGCCAGCGGGTCGCGCTTGCGGTCCCCGGATGCGGTTTGGAGGGCCTGGCGGAGTCGTTCCCCGTCTTGGCCGGGACGGTATGGCTCGAAATCGCGGTTCTCCCAGTAGGAGTCGAAGGTAGCCCGGAATTTCTCAAGAAGATGTGGGGTGGCGATCGCCGAAAGGCGCACGTTCCATTCCAGCCCGTCTACCAGGGCAGCGTGCGAGAGGTTGCTGGAACCGACGTAGGCGGTGTGGAAGCCAGTGTTGCGCCGCAGCAGCCACGCTTTCGCGTGCAGGCGGGTGATCGTGGTGTCGTAGTTAACCCGGACCTCGGCGCCGAACTCGTTGACCAGGGCGTCCAAGGCGCGTGCGTCGGTGGCACCGAGGTAGGTGGTGGTGATGACGCGCAGCGGAATACTGCGCTCGCGCAGCTCGGTGAGCTCTTTTTCCAGCAGCCGCAGGCCCTGCCATTTGACGAAAGCGCACAGCAGATCCACTCGGTCGGCGCTGGCCAGTTCAGCGCGCAGCTCGGCGGCCAGGGTCGGCTCGTTGCGGGCATTGGTCATCAGGGCGGCGTCGGAAAACGGCGTGGCTGGCCGTGGGGTTTTGGGGGCGCCCAGCGCCGTCGCGTGGCGGACTTCATCGAGCCGAGTGACCTTGCCGGGCTCGTTCGTGTGCAAGGCGGCGCCGTCGGTGTAGGTGTCGGGCAGTACGTCCAGGATGCGGTGGGCCAGGGCCACGCGGTCTTCGACGGTGCGGGCCGACCGCAGTGACCGTTCGATGATTGGCGCGAGGTAGCGGGCGATAGTCAATGCGTGCTCGGCGTCGTCGACGGTGCCGTAGTCAGGATGCAGGTCGGGGTGGTGCGTGAGTTGAGCCATCAACTGCTCATTGAGCAGGGATTCGTAGACGCCCGTGTCCATGCGACGGAGGTTGGTGGGCGTGAATGACGTAGGAAGGTTCAGCACCTCGACCCTGACCAATGCGCTGCAGATTCCGTCGTATGCCCCCTCAGCGCTGTGCCCATACGTGACCGCAGCTGCGGCAGGTCCGGACGGAATCGGCGTCGGGATGATCAGCGGTAGGTTCGGGGCTCGGCGTAGACGTTTCAGGGTTGTCGCTGCCTAACCGGGTGCCTGCAAATTTCCACCAAAGCTTTGGTGACGCGTCACCCGACTCACCCTCCGGTTGCGACGATCCGGGTTCCGCCTCGGCCGCTCGGATCGGCGCTCGCAGATAGTGAGTATCCACCTCACCACAGTGCGGGCATACGCACAACGACTGAAAGTCTTGCACCGGCGCTTCTGTCGCCAGGCCGGTGTTGTGCGGCACCGGAGCCTTGCTGAGTTTGGGTGGCGTAGCATCCGCTACACGGTTTGCAACAACAGGTAATGCACGATTATCGACTTGCCCGTTGCCGCGGATCAATCGCTTTCCCGCCGACGTTGGAAGCCACGCCATCAGCGCGGCCGATGCCCTCCCCACGGCGCGCTTCTGACGAGCCTTCTCAAGGCGAATGACCCGGCGTGTCTCCCACTGCTGAATGGCGGAATCCAAAGCCGTTAGCGCACGGCCTACTACCAAGACCGCCGTGATCGCTAACACGAGGATCAGCACCAACACAATCACGGCACCGATCAGCAGTAGCTTGATCACTCCCACTCTCCTCCTCCCGATCGAGCCCATCACGAAAGGTGCTCCAGACGGATGCCCGGCAACGCGGCTACGGACTGATCCAGCTGACGATTCGCTGAAATACGTTGCTTGGCCGGGATGGACTGGGCGCAAAGGGATTGGCGACGCGGCCACCATCCTCGAGGGGCTCACGCACTTCATAGCGTCTGCGCTCGTATTCGAAGTACAACTCGCCGTGGTCAAACAACGCCGCCTCACACTCCAGCAGGGCGATGATCTTGCTCAACATCGCGTCGTACTCGTTGATTTTAATACGACGATCCAGATTGACTTTAAAGAGCAACCGCCGCGCTCCGAGCGTCTTTGCCTCACTTTTGTTTTGCGAGAGGACAGTTGGCCACGGCCGCTTCGCGCCGCACCCATGCCGAACCACAAAAGTTGCGTGTTCGCCCTTCAAAGGACTGATCGCTACAGCGTCTTCCCCAGCACTCCCCGGTATCGGTAGCCGCAGAACGACGTAGCCGTTGTCGTTGTACCCTGATGAAAATGCTCCACGGTGGACCGTACAGCGCCGTGCTGCGAAGTGGTTGGCCAGTTCCTGCAGCACCTGCGTTCGCCGCGGATCTACCGCTTTCCCGAGATAGCCGCCGGACCTCCGCATTCCATCCACGAAGGACTGCACCAGCTCACCCGGCGGCAGGATCGAGAACGGAAGATCCTCCGATGCAAATGCATTCGCTGCTTCGCCGCTTTCGTCCGGCAGATCAGCAAGGAAGTCGAAGTCATTGCCTTCCAGAGCCGTCAATTCCGCACGAGCGTCCTCGTACAATATCGCCAGACCCGCGGCGTCGCGCGAGAACAGCTCTTCGACAGAATGGATCATGCGCCGCAGGTTGCCGACCGCAGCCGCCAAGTTTGGCGCCGCGTCATCGTTCGGCACCTCGGGCGGGGGTAGCAACCGATGCAGAAGCGGGTGCAGTCGCTCGCCGTAGTCCTCACTGCCGAAAGTCAAGATGACAGCGTGGCGCAGGAAGGTCAGGCTGGCTCTGGCCCTACGCAACGCATCGTCCGGCGATCGCCAACTGGCGTCCAGATCAACTTTGTCGAGCTCGGCATCCAGTGCACGCCGTGCAAGGTGCGGGCGGTTGTCCAGGTAACGACCGTGCTGACCCGCGAGCCGCACGATAAGTTCCTTGACGTCCAGCACTATTGACCGCATCCGCTGAAGTTGGCCTACATCGGAGTAGTCTGCGGCCTGGCCAGGACGGGTGCACATCTCGTGAAACCGCCAAGCCAGGTATCCATCGTGGTACCCCCCGTCATGATCAAAGAACGCCAGCCGATCTACGGCTACTTCGCGCGAGATCGACTCGATGCCCGCCGCCAATAAAGCATCTGCGAGTTCTCTTCCCCCGGCGATTGAATCGTCAGCTCCGTTCGCGTTCTCAGTATGATTAGACAGCGAATCCTCGGCGTCCTCGGCAACGAAGAGCAAATCCAGTCGCTGCAGGCACTCTTCGCGCGTCCCGTCGAATCCAAGGCGGATGAACCAGTCGTAGAACGCACCATTGTCGGCGGGTCGGGTGCTTTCATCCCACCGCTTTACGCCCAAGCCGGCTTGCTCCACGATCTCGACGAGCAGCTGCGCGGACTCGTGCGACGAGTCGAAGACCAAGTAATGCCCGAATCGGTTGGATTCAAGATGCCAAGCATCGATCCGACAGACCGGACTCGCTTCAGCGACCGGTTCGACTGCGGGCGCGTACGGGATGCGTCCACGGCCCGTCACAAAACCGCCGCATGCCTCCTTGTCCAGCGGATCGTCTTCCAATCGAATGATGTCGCCGGTGTAGAGCGGGTAGACCGCACCCTGGTAGACCACGCCCGCAGACCCGCTCGGCATGAGACGGACGGGGCGGCGCTGCAACGTCGTAACGGGCCTGCCTACCTGGCACACCGTCACTTCGACCGACCTTGCCGCCATCACGCTGCCTGGGGTTCCGCATTATCCGAGCTCAGATGAAGGCCGGATCTGGTGAACGGGCGACCTTCAGAACGCCGCCGGGACGAACCATGCCCGGTGGCCGCGTCAGGCATTGATCGCACGCGATGCCCTTTCCCCGACGTCCCACAGCTCGTCGGCGTCAAGGCCCGAGACCGGGTTCCAAGGCGCTGATCCGGTGTGGTCTAAATCTAACAACGAGGCAAGTTCCGCAAAGCCGGGATGGCCGGTGACCTTGAAGTTGCTCTTCCAACAGCCTGAGATCAGCAACTGCCCCGATCTGGCGATCTTGAACTTGTAAGGCGGATACCGCCGCATGGACGGGTAGACAAACAGCGCCCCACCGGGGTACTGGCCGAAGCAGAGGTGACAGTAGTCGCCCATCGTCGGCAGCTGGCTCGTGGCGTGCATCAGTTCCAGAATTCTGCGCAGGAAGGCGTGATCAGCCGGATCTTCGACCGCATCGAGAAAGTGTTGGGGGGGCCAGGGATTCGTACCGTCAAACTTGATCGTCAGCCCCTCAAACAGCTCCATAGGCGATGCTGCGGCAGCGACCGAAGGGCGGCCCGTCAACCACGCCCGGAGCCGGTCATTATTCCCCGGAGAGTCCTGTGAGAAGAACTCCTCGTCGCGGTTCGGGCGCTGACGTACCACGCTCGTGATTTCATCGTCGAGCGAGTAGTGCACCGTGATGCGGGTTCCGTCCTTGGTGAATTCGTCGATGCGACTCGTGTGTTCGGGACGCCAGTTGAACTCGCTCGCCACGTCGATAGTGTCGAGCCGGAACGCCCACGCATCTGCCAATTCTCTATCCCTATCCTCATCGCTGATCGAGCTGTGACGTGTTAGCCGGACTGTGGGGACTGGGCTAAAGATCCCGGAAGTTCTCTTGAAAGTGACGCACGCATGCTTGATATGCCACTCCACCATGTGCTCGGATGATAGTCACCGCACGGCCATTGTTTGGGTTCCACGTCGCAACGATTGTGGGTTCAGGGTCCGCGGCCGTACTCATATCCATTTCGCGCCGGTAGTACCCCTGCTCGATGACCGCCTCGTCCAGGACGAGATGCCAAGTATTGCGCTGCCTCTTCGACTCATCGACCGTGCGAGGCGTGCGCGGGTCGCTGTCGTCCACCACCTCTAACGTCGGCCGGTGTAACCATTTCCCCTTGGTCCAACTCAACTTTCGTGGCTTCGGCCCGTATCCCGCTGCGTATCTTGAGGGGCGAGGCGCCGAATCGCCGACGGCAACAACCCGACCCGTCAACCAAGCCCTAAGCCGGTCGCTTTTTCCAGGAGAGTCTTCCGAGAAAAACTCCTCGTCACGGTCCGGGCACTGACGCACTAAGCTGGTGATCTCGTCATCGTCGGAGTACTGCACGGCGATACTGGTTCCGCCCTTGGCGAACTCGTCGGTACGGCGAGTCGACTCCACATGCCAACCGGAGTCCAGCGCGATGTCTGCCGTGTCGAGCCGGAACGTTGTTGCGTCTGCCATTTCGTTAGCCCTTCCCCAACTCCGACGGGGCCGCGCCAGCAGTGACGAGCGCCGTTAACTCATCGACCTGCCGCATCAGAAGCGCCGGCGGCAAGGCCAGGTCGAGGGCATGACAGTAAATCGTGACCCCAGCCCGCTGCACGGTGTGCGTCTGAACCGGTTCGTTGCCCTTGGCATAAACCAAATGCCCCTCCGGCAGACCGAGCACGGTGCAGTACGCCAACATTTGGTATAGGTCCGCGTTCGGAAAGCCCTCGGGCCTTTCGGCCTTGTACTTGGCGTCGACCACCGCACACGGCACGCCGTGGCGATACCACAGGAGGTCTGGGCGCATATCGACTCGCTGGGCTACGTCCAGGCGCAGCGACGCCTGGGAAACACTGCGACCACCGATCGTCCGCAATGCCTCACGCAGCGCAGTCGTCACAAAGTCTTCGAAGATCCGCCACATGTCGAACATGTATCCGGTTACCCGAAGGTTACCGACGTGATGTTCGAATGACTCTGACGCCAGTACAATCTCGGCAAGCCGCAGCGCTGAGTGATAGCGGGTGTTGAGCCGGCTCGGCTGCCAGCGCGGAAGCGCGGCGCCGCGAGACAGCATCGACACGTCGGCAAGAGTCTGCCGCAGCCGCTGCAACCGCCGCCTGGCCATCTCGCTGATCCGCTGCACGCTCAGCAGGCGCAGCGCTGCGGCAAGCAGGAGCTGGTTTTCGGCGACGTCGACGGTGAAGTCGTCATATTCCACCGCAACCGGCACCGGCAGCCCATAGAGCCGGGTCATCTGCTCACCGGCGAGCAACCGGCCGCGCAGCACCGGCAGCGTGTCGCGGATCGTCCGGTAACCCTGCAGCACACCCAGCTCTACGGCGCGTGACGCCAGCCGGCTGAATGCCTCGGCGATGCCGGGCAGCAGTTCGTTGGCGCCGATGAGATCGACCTGATCGTCACGCCAAATCCGCTGATCTTTGGCATAGCCGATCAAGAACAACAGCCGGTTCAAGTCGGTGATCTTGGGACGGACGACGAGTTGACGCTCCCCCACCGTGACCGCACCAACCTTGCGGCCGGCGGTGACCTCGTAGCGGCCGGCATCAAGTGTCGGGGTCACCGTGACCAGACCGAGCTGCTGGAACGCCCGGTACTCGCTCCCCGTCAGCTCGACGGTCTGCGGAGCTCCGCCCTCAGTAAGGGTCAGCGCCGGTGACGTCATTGCCGGATTCCTCTACCGGGGCGGCCCCGGCCCACACGCCGGTGCGCCTGGCCTCCACCGCGGCCTGGATGGCCGAAAGGCCATAGCGGGCTCGGACATCAAGTGCGCGGTCGCCGTAGTGGTGTTCTTCCAGCAGCGGCAGGATCGCGGTACGCCACACCCGTTCCAACCCACGGCCATCAGCGTCGTAGACCGCCGGCCGCATGAAGTAGGACGGCCCGATTTTGAAGTCTGCATCCTCGATGCGGGCGTTGAGCTCGTCGAGATAGTCGGCGACCTGCGCGGGGTGGCCCTTGTCGGCCAGCCAGTTGCGGAGAATCTCGTTGGTGGGTTCCTCCGACGGATGCAGCGGCAGGAAGGCGAACCGGCGGCGCATGGCGGCGTCGACCAGCGCGATGGAGCGGTCGGCAGTGTTCATCGTGCCGAGGATGACGATATTCTTCGGCAACATGAACGGTTCGGTGTCATCGGAGGAGTACAGCAGGTCGATCGACTTGTCGCGGTACTCCAGTAGGAAGTACAGCTCGCCGAAGATCTTGGCGAGGTTGCCGCGGTTAATCTCGTCGATGATCAGCACGTAGACAGCTTCGGGGTTCTCGTTGGCCCGGTCGACCAGGGAACGCAGTGGGCCGGGTTTGAGTGCGAAGCCGACCTGTTCACCGCCCCGCCCGGTCGGGCGGTATCCCTCGAAGAAGTCCTCGTAGGAGTAGGCCGGGTGGAATTGGACGATCTTGACGTTCGACTCGGTGGCCAGATGGCGGGCGAGTTCTTGGGCGATGTAGGTCTTTCCGGTTCCGGGCGGGCCGTAGAAGATCAGCTGTGGACGGTCCCGCAGCAGCTCGACACACTCCTGCAGCCACACCTGCGGCACGTAGAGGCGTCGGGCCAGTTCGGCGGTGGCATCCGGCAAGTGCATCGCGGCGGCACCAGCGGGTGGACGTCGGCGTTCGGCGAGTGCGATGAGGGTGTCGAGGTGCTGGCTGAGGTCGAGCACCTCACCTTGCGCCCCCAGCCGCGCTGATACCTCGCTGGGCAGCTCTGCCAGCGGCAGCGCGCTGTCATACCACTTCACCGGTCGGCGCAGGTTTGACCGTCCGTCGCTGCTGTTCACGAATTCGGCTTCGCCGGTGGTGATCCCGAAGTACACCTTGCCCTGGCTGACGGTGACGACAACGTCCTGTGGGTGCATGCGGGTGAGGAAGGCGAAGAACTCGTCGAACTTCTCCTGCCGCTGCGCGTAGCCGGATGAGCGGTAGTCCTCGTCGACGAAGGCTTTCAGTTCGTCTCGACTCACATCGGTATCGACGGGCCGCAGCAGGCTGGCGGCCAGCGAGACGGTGCCCTTGCGCCGCCAGATCGGCACCATGTCTTGGCCTTTGACGCCTGCGCCTTGCACCTTCCAGGCGTGCCGGGCGGGCAGCTCGGGCTTCTTTAGCCAGCGCTCGATCCAAGGCTTCTCGTAGAGGTCGATGTGACCGCCCTCGGCCTCGGTAATGGCTTCGTAGATTTCGGCGATGTCGCTATCGAGGTCGCCGGTTGGCGTTGCAAGATACTTTCCGGCCAGTCGGTCGCGCAGCAGAATGCGGTGTTCGGTCTTGACGATCGGCAGGTAGAAGTGCGGGAACGCCAGGTACAGCAGAGATTGGCGCTGAGCGGCCTGGCCGGTCGGGACGGCGTTGACCTCCTCGCGGAATATAAGTGGCTCAGCCAGCGCGTCGACCAGCCGCTGCTCGGGTAGTGATTTGAAGTGGCGCGCCAACTGGATGAGGTAGACGATCTGCGCCCAGCGATAGGTGGTGAAAGCCTGGCCGCCGTTGAATACGCCGCCACCCTCAAGTGCGGCCTCAACATCCGCCGGCAATGTCACTGGAGCACTGCTCATGCCCAGCACATTGTCGACCTGTTTGACCTTCAGCGTGCCGTTGACGTTCCTGATGGGAAGCATGTTGAGGATCAGCAGCTCGGCGAACAACTGCACGACGGCCGGTGACGAATCCGCCAGCTGGATCTTCAGTTTCTCGAAAAACCCACCGGGGCCAGTGTCCGGCCGGTCGACGTAATCGCGGGTGAGTGCATCCAGGTTCGCCATCGTCCAAGTCGGCTCGCCGGGAGTGAGCAACGAATCGTCCTTGCCCAGACCGGAGTCGATGATCCGCCGCCCGATCTTCTCGACGCCGACCGCGGCCTCGCGGGCGAACGTCCCGACCTCGACGTCGCTCATCGCGCACCTGTCTTACTCTTCATGTTCGGATCGTCTAGCGGCGACGTGTACGGCACTCCGGTGCGCTCGGCTTCGGCCATCGCGTCGTAAACCTCCAGGATCAATTTCTTGGTGCGGTACTCGCCGTGCTCGGCGATGTCCTTGCGCTTGACGATCGGGAAGGTCTCCATGATGTAGTCGGCGTCGCCACGGTCGATGCCGTAGAGGTGGAAGAAAGCGGCGTCGAGTTCAGCGCGTAGCTCACTCGCACTCTGCTTATCAGCCGTTTCATTCAGCAGCTCTAACCGACCATCGATCCACTCCAGCGGCGTCCCCTCATGCCAGTCACCAGTACGGCACAACGCATCTGGATCGATCGCTGGCAATTGCTCGAAAGTAGAGAACGTCAGGTTCGCGCCCCCAAGTTTCTGGCGACACGCATAGTCAACGACAAAGCTCGCGAGAATTGCCGCGAGCGGTATCAACGGTAGCGACGAGAGCAACAACGGAAGGCTATTTCCGGCTGCCACCATCGGCAGCGCAGTCGCAATGAGTGTGCGTGCATCTGTCGACCGCGCGACCCATCGATAGCCGATTAGCGGTTCAGGCCTACGACCCGCCAGCTTTGCGTCCACCTCCCGCTTGTCTACCCAATACCGAGGCATGACAACGAAGGCCGGGTCCTGCTTCTCCGCCAGCGTGACATCTCGGACGGTTCCGTCGCGTTCATAGGTGGCCCAGCGGTGGTCGTAGTGGTGGATCATCTTCGCCTCGTACAGCGGCAGCATCCGGTTCTCGCCGCGTTCAAACACATTGCCGTTGAGCACCCACCCGTCGACCTCCAACTCCTCGCGGGAGTGGAACAGGTGCGAGTCATTGGACATGTCGAACATCCGCATGAAGCTGATACCCCAAGGGTTTCCATCAGGATCGCCTTCACGGACGAGGATCGGCACCCGCCGGTAGATCCCGAGGGTGATCTCGGCGTCGCGCCGGCTGCGGAACACCGGGCAGGTGCCGGTGTTGGGATTGAGCACAGTGAGCTCTTCTGGGCTCAACGCGAAGCGGACGTTCGGCCGCTGCAGGTCGGTGGGGTCGTGGGCGAAGAACGCAAAATCGGCGGCCGGCTCCCGCTCGTCGCGCCCGACCAGGGTCAGCAGGCAGAACTTGAAGCGGCTATCCACCGCCTCAAAAAGCGGCTTGCGGTTTTCGAAGTCGTAGAGGCTGGCGATTGAGCCGTGTTCGACGAGGTCTTTGAAGAAGTACTGGGTGGTGACGTCGGTGGCGATGCCGGTAGGCAGGATCACCCCGAGTCGCCCGGTTCCGGCCAGCAGGTTGCGGTCGGTTTCGGCGAACACCGAATAGGTGTTGATGTCGCCACGTCCGGTCAGGGGATACCGGCCGGAGTTGCGCATGAAATGCGAGATGCCCTCCGCGCGCCGCTTCTCCGCGGTGAACGCCGCGTGCAGGGTCGGGTTCGTGGTCGGCAGTTCTTTGATCAGTTTCTTGCGGGCCGCGGCGGTGGGCGCGGTGGCGATGTCGGGGTCGCGGGCAGCGAAGAACTCCTGTTCCTGCAGTTTGACCCGTTCCCAAGGTGGGTTGGTGATGACTGCCGAGAATCCACCGGCCCAGCCGGTTGCAGGATTCACCGTGTCGTCGCCACTGGCCTGGGCGGGAAACAGGTGCGGGAACTCAAGGTGCCAGTGGAAGAACCGATATTCGGCGGTCAGCCGGGCCACCTCGGCGCGAGACGCCTCGTTGAGCGAGTCCTGACCGTCGGCGAGCGCGGCGATGCTGCGGTGGGTGGGCGCGGCCGGTGCACCGGCGTGTTTGGGCCAGACGAAGGCCGCGCACCAGGTGTCAGCCGCCAGGTGTTGGTGCTGGTATGCATCGGATTGGGTGTAGGCGCGCCAGCGTTGACGCTGCACGTGAACGTCGGCCAAGGAGAGCACCGGGGCGGACACCACCTGCTGAACTTCCTCGCCGAGGGCGGTGGTGGCGGCGGTGATGTCGATGTCGAACAGGCTGTCCTGCGCGCTGCGCTCGACCTTGTTCTGTTTGGCCAGTGCCGCCGCGATCTTCTTGTCGTCGCCTTCGATGGGTTTGAACGCCTCATCGGGCAGGCCGTCGGCGAGCAGTTTCGGGGTGGCGCCAGCCAGGGCATGGCCAACCTTGATCTGCGCGTCGAGGAAGGCCAGCGGCAGGCCGGGTTCGAGGGTTTCCATCCACAGCGACACCTTGGCCAGCTCGGCGGCCAGCGGGTTGACGTCGACCCCGTAGATGCAGCGGGCCACCACATCGCGCATTGCCGAGCGCACTGCCGCCGGTGCCGGTTCGGGGTCGCCGGTACGCAGGTGCGCCAGCCGTTTGGCGATGCGCCGGGCCGCCCCCACCAGGAAATGTCCGCTGCCACACGCTGGATCACAGACGGTGAGGTTCAACAGGGCTTCCTGCGGATTGTCGGATTTCTGGGCATCATCGAGCACCGGATCCAGTGCGGTGTCCAGCAGGGACTCCACCAGCGAGGTCGGGGTGTAGTAGGAACCGGTGTCCTTGCGCTGGTTACCGGAGGCCACCGACAGCTGATAGGTCTTGGCGGCCGGATCCCAGGAGGGAATAAACTCCAGCAGCGCCTCGTAGATGCTGCCGAGTTCCTCCGCGCCAAGGTTGCGGTAGTCGACCACCCGCAGCAGCCCCGAGCCAGGTTCGCGCACCAGCGACAGGGAGTGCACCGCTGCTTGCAGGGCGGCGTTGCTCAGCTCGCAGTCGGTCAGAAAGTCCAGCTCGCCGTGATCAAACAGGCCGCCGATGCCGGGCAGGCCAAGTTCGGGCAGCCCGTTCTCGTCACCCAGGCCGCACCACACCAGGATCAGGGCCTGCCACCGGTCGCCGTAGCGGCCGCCGCGGCGGCGCCGGGAGATGCGCCGCAGCCGGTCGGTAGAGAAGTAGTCCAGGTAGCGTTGCCGCGCGGTCGGGTCGGCGGCCGGGTCAAGAAGCACGCCGCGGTCTTCGGCGACGAAGGTGAACAGCAGCCGGTAAACCACCCGCAGCAAGGCTTCGTGGGCGTCGCGCACGGTCAGGGTGCCGTCGACTAGCCGCTGGCGCAGTGCGGCGTTGTCGGGGTGGGTAAGGAATCCGGTGCCGAGCGTTTGCAGTGCGTCGACGACACCGTCGCGCAGTAGGTTCAGGGCACGCGAGCCGGTGTCGAGGGCGTCTTGGCGCCAGTGTTCCAGCCAGCAGGAGGCTGGACCGATCTCCGGGTCGCGGATCTCCAGCCTCGACTGCTGGCACAGCGTGTACAGCAGCAGGAAGTCGGCGAACAGATCCCCGTCGAAGATCGCCTCCAGGTCGAATTCGACGTAGGCCGACCCGACCAACGAGGTGGAGTCGCGCAGCAACCGCAGCGTGGTGTCGTTGGCCAGCAGCGCCCACAAGTGCTCATCGGAGCGGTTGAGCAGTTCTTGGACCATCGACTGCGGTGAGGCGCCAGCAGCGCCGGCCATCCCTTTGGTGCGGGTGTCCAGCGGCACCCGGCCGAGCAGATGGATCGGGACCGATTCCCACAGGTGCGAGATCGGGAAGCTGTGCTCCCCCAACGTGATTCCGCCCTTGCCGGTGGTGGGTACCCGGCCGTAGCCGAGCTGGTCGAGCAGCACCATGCTGAACCGTTCCCGGGTCAGCGCGGTGGCCCGGTCGTCCTCGGGCAGCGCGGCCAGTGCCTCCCGGTAGGCGGTCCACGCCCCGCGCAGGTACGCCCAGACCCGGTTGGCCGCATCCGACACCGATTCCCCGGCGGCCAGGTGGTAGTCCTTGGACGTCATTCCAGGCACGTCGGGCCGGTTTGCCAGCCGGGCCAGCAGGTCGGCCGGCAGCAGCCCGCCCTGGATGCGCACCCCGACGAATGCGCTTGCACCGCTGCTCATTGCTCGCCTCCTGCCGGTGGCACGAAGACGAAGACACCTAGCACATCGGCGCCGGGTTCGACGGTCACCTTCAGCCCGCGCACCACCTCAGCGGAGGCCTGCCGCACCCGGCGGTGCGCGTCGAGCAGTCGGCCCGCCAGCTGCTCACCGTGTTCGGCGAGGTGGGTGGCGATGTCGGGCAGGCCGTCGAGGCTGCGGGCCAGGAACTGGGCGGCTTGCGGGGCCGGTACGTTTCCGGACGGCTTGGCGTGCAGCAGCGGTTCGACGGATTCCGAGGCTAGCCAGTCCGCTTTTGCCGGTGCGCCTTCGAACGCCAGGGTTGCAACATCTTCGGCGACGAGCTGCCGGGTCCCCGTACGGGAGGGCAGTTGCAGTTGGAACCGGTAGCGCGCCACCAGCAAGGTGGTGCGGGTGGTGACCGCGGTGGTTCGCACTACCGCGCAGCGGCGTGCCGGGCGCTGCTCGTCGGGCAGGTTGGGGTCCAGGGCGGATTCCAGCGTGTAGTGCGCGACGGCTTCCACGGAGGCGTCGGTCCGGTTGAGCACTGCATCGCCGCGGCGCACCGGCAGGTCGGTGGCGAAGTGCAGCGGGTCGTTGCGGCCGGGCGGCAACGAATCCCGCAGGCCCAGGGGCAGCGGCGTGAGGGTGGCGGTGAATCCGGTGTCGGCGGTGGTGACGGTGGAGCGCAGGGCGCGCAGTGCCTGTTCGACGAATTCGGCGACTTGCGCGTTGGTGCCCAGCGTTGCTCGAGTCTCGCGCAGTTCGGCGCCGACTTCCTCTGGTTTGATGCCGTGTTGGGCGTATTTGGTTTGGGCGATCTTCTCCCGTTCGGCCGCCGACTCCCACTGGCCGTAGAGGGCGTCGCGTTGTTCTTGGACGCCGAGGTCCAAGCTGAGCTGTTCGGCGTCCTTGCCGCGCAGCAGCAGCCCTTCCATCAGTGCCTGCACGACCGCGTCGCTGCTGTCGGGGACCGGCACCGACACCCCGGTGGCTTTGCGGATCGCCTGGTGTTTGCGTAGCAGCACCTCCAGCACGATGCCGTCGATCTGGTTATCGCGCCCGTAGAGCATCACCGTGCGGACGGTATCGGCGCGCTGGCCGAACCGGTCGACGCGGCCCTCCCGCTGTTCGTGCCGGGTGGGGTTCCAGGCCAGGTCGTAGTGCAGTACCGCCTGGAAGTTCTCCTGTAGGTTCACCCCTTCCGATAGGCAGTCGGTGGCCACCAGCACATGTCGGCCCGGGGTTGCCGCCAGCTCATCGATGCGGGCGATCCGCTCGTCGGGCGGCAGGGTGCCGGTGACCGCGCGGACCGTCACGTTCTTGCCGAGCGCACCGGAAAGCTGTTCGGCGACATAGTCGGCGGTATCGATGAAGCGGCAGAACACGATCGGATCGCTGCCTAGCCCCAGCAGCTCTTTGACGCTTTTGACCAGGGCCGCGACCTTCTTGTCGGGTTTACCTTCCAGCTTGCTTACCTCGGCCAGGAAACCGCGTAGCTTGCGGGCTTTCGATATGTCGCCTTCCCGGTCAGTTTCGGCGCCCGGAGTGGTGTCCGCGGCTTCGATCACCTCGTCATCGGACTGGTCGAGCACGACGGCCCGCCCGATCGCATCGGCTTCTTCCGGCGTTGCGGCGGCGGCTGCTGCTGCCCGGGTGCGTAGGGTTTGCGCCGCCGCCCGCGGGGAGGATGCCAGCGCGCGCAGCAGTGCCAGCGCCGACCACCAGTTGACCCTTCGTGCCAACCCGCCGTCTTCGGTGCGGACGGTTTCTCGCGCGTAGTCGAGCACTTTGTCGAACAGCGCGTGATATTCGGCGCTGAGCGTGTAGGGCACCTCGGTGGAGAGCCGATCTTTGGGGAACGGGGTGTCCTCATCGAGGTAGCGGCGGATGTCGGCGCGGCGGCGCTGCACGAAGTGTTTGGCCAGCAGTTCGCGGCCCTTTCGCTGTTCCAGGTCGACGCTGGCGAGTTCAGGGTCCAGCAGGCCCAGCAGGTTACGGAACGGTTCCTCTTTGCCGCTGTGCGGGGTGGCGCTGGCCAAGATGAGATGTCGGGTTTGGTCGCCGGAGAGCTCGCGAAGCAGCTCATAGCGCTGGGTGCGTCCGGTGCCGGTTGCAGTGGAGTCGGCAACGCAGGTGTGGACCTCGTCGACGATCACCAAATCCGGGCAGGTGCGTAGGAATTCATAGCGGCGGCGGGCGCTTTTGATGAAGTCGGTGGAGACCACGGTGATCGGGTAGCGCTCGAAGATCGACTCGGCGCCGATCCGGCCGCGTTCCAGGCGCCGCACCGTGCTGGGCAGCACCAGTTCGGCTTCCAGCCCGAACTTGCCGCGCAGTTCGCTTTGCCACTGTTCGGCCAGCGCCGGGCTGCACAGCACCGCCAGCCCGCGGGCATCGCCGACCTTGAGCAGCTCGGTGGCGACCAACCCGGCTTCGATGGTTTTGCCGATCCCGACGTCGTCGGCGATCAGCAGCCGAACCACGTTTTGGCGCAGTGCCATCATCAGCGGAACCAGTTGGTAGGCGCGGGGTTCGACCGCGATCGACGCCAAGCTGCGGAACGGTCCGGCGGTGGAGCGGAATCCGATCCGCAGCGCGCTGCGCAGCAGCGACGCGCTGAGGTGGTCACCGAGATCGTCTGGCTGCGGCGGCGGGAAGCTCGCCGGGTTGACGCCTTCGCTGAGCAGCACGCCGGCGATGTCGTCGTCGATGCCGCCGATGGGCCGCAGCACCAGGAAGTCGTCGGTGCTCTCGGGCAGCACCACCCATTCCCGGCCGCGCGCAGTCACCAGGTTACCGGGGGCGAATCCCATTGCTACACCCTTCCTTCACCGAACACGTACGGGTGCTGACGCACCTGGGCCAGCCAATCCTGGCCGGGACGCAGTCGAAGTACCGACCAGCCGGCGTCCATGAGTTTGTCCTCAACCTCGCCGGCGTCGTCGGGCGACTCGGGTTCGACGAATACCGCCAGGCTGGAGTCGGTGTTGCGAAAGGCGAAATCTGCCCTGATTCCCGCGATCTGCTCGCGAACCCCGTCGGGCAACACGAGGTCATGCTCGACCAGTAGGTCGATGAAACCGCGTTCCAGATCCGTCTCGCATTGCGCACGAAGCTGCTCGACGTGTTCGCCACGTGGGCGATCCGCTGTCACCGCGGTGGTGGTGGCCGAGGCGAGTTTCAGCAGCAGATCCCGTACCGCGTGCCGGTCGATGACTGCGTGCTCGTGTTGGTTGGCATAGGACAGCAGGCAGTCATAACAGGCTTTCTCGCACCGTTCCCGCGCGCCGTCGGCCTGACCAAGGTCGGCGCCATCGGGGGTGAAGTGGGCAATCTGCAGGGCCTGGCGGGCAGCTCGGGCCAGCGCGTCGGGTTCGGTGTGCAGTCGACGCAGCACCCCGGCACCGCCCTCGGCAGATTCGGTGAACAGCATCCGGCCACGCTCGTCGTCGTCCGGAAGTGCTTCGCTGGACAACTCGGAGTCCTCCAGCTGGAACTCCGCTTCCATGCCGCGTTCCAGCGCATACCGCAGGCCGGTGGCGACCTGCACGGAGACCGGTGCCGCCAGCCGCAGCACCAGGATGTTGCGGGTGTCCTCGACGTAGGGGATCACCTTGTGTTTGGTCGGTACATCGGCGGCGTCCCCCAGTCCGTCGTCCTGCGGGGTGGCGTCCTCGGCGGCTTTCTCGCTGAGCCAGTCGCCCTTGACGGTGTCCAGCCAGTAGCCGAGCTCGTTGGGGTTCTTGCGACGCCGCCGGCCCACGTTGGTAACCCGCACCGTGGCGGTGTCGCCATAGCTCAACGCCACCAGCGGCTGACCGTCTGCACCCGATGTTGTCGCATCTAGCCGACCCAGCCGTGGCCCGTGCTGGCTGAACCGGTAGGAGGTGTGCAGTTCGAATCCGGCTCGGCGGCGCTCTTCCTCGTCGCTGGAGATGCGTTCACGCCGCCGAGTGAACACCGTCTGCATGCGCATCAAGCCGTGCTGCGGTTGCCCCAGCGCCGTGTCGCAGTTCTCGCAGACGTCCAGGCCGGGCCGCCGCACATGGTGGTAGGCACACGATTCGCACCGGTAGGCATCCTGCAGTTCGACGGTTCCGATACCGCCCGCGGTCATCGGCACCTGAATGCGTTTGACCTCGTAGCGCGCACCCTCGTGGTAGATGATGGCGCCGGGGCCGAACTCGCTGATTGCCAGGAACCGTGGCCGCTGTAGGTAGTTCCCGCGGGTTCCGGCCGCCTGACGCGCGCCGGGAATGTAGGCGGCCAGCGGCAGCCGGGGGAAGTTGTAGCCTGGCAGAAAGCCTTCCGAGGCGAAGTAGCGGTAGGTGTAGAAATCGGAGAATGCCTGATCGGTGTCTTCGTTGCGCAGCAGCCGCAGCTGGCCTTCGGCGTCGCGCCGACGTGCGTCGGCGGCGTCCCGCGCCCGTTTGGGCACGGTGGGCTCCAAGATGATCCGATTCTGTTCCTTCTGATCGTCCAGCGCCGCCCGGTAGAGCTCCCGCCACCGCTCGCAGGCGCGGTTGAACTGGCTTTCCGCGTTGGTGATCACGGCCTCGGCCCACCCGTCATGCCACCACGAGGTGCGCTGCAATTCCTCGGCCAGCGGAGCCATCAGTTCGCCGGCGCGATCGGTGGCGCGTCGCACCGCATCCGAGTCGGCCAGGGCACGTTGCAGGTCCGCCGACAACGGCATGTCTGGCGCGTCGAGGTCGAGCAGCTGTGGCATCCGGGTGTGCAGGCTCGCGCGGGTCTCGGCCAGCCACAGCGCATGCAGATGTGAGGCCAGCAACGCCTCGTTGGTCAGGTCCAGGCGTGGTGCGGCAACCGAGCCGGCGACCATGTCCTCCGACCGCCGGAAGTAGTACTGGTCGTGGGCATTTCCCGTGGCGCAGTAGGTGGTGACCAGCGCCGGCTGCCCGGAGCGGCCGGCGCGGCCACTGCGCTGGGCGTAGTTCGCCGGGGTGGGTGGCACGTTGCGCATCATCACCGCGTTGAGGCTGGCGATGTCGACACCGAGTTCCATCGTCGGCGAGCAGTACATCACCTTGAGATCGCCGCTGCGGAACCGTTTCTCGCGTTCCTCCCGGTCGGCGGCAGACACCTGCGCGGTGTGTTCCCGGGCGTGCATACCGCCGAGATCGGCCGCGGTGTTGCGGTACAGGTCTAGAAAGTACGGATTAACTCGGGTCCCCTGGTCGGGGTCGAATCCGCGCCGCAGCGGATCGGGTGCACCGTGCTTGCCGTCGCCAGCGTTCCAAATCACCGCGGAGGCTTTGAGCCGGTAGTTGGCGCCGGTGGCGCCCGGCAGGTCTACCGTCGTCAACAAGCCGGCACGATCGAGGGTCGCGAGCAGATCCTCGATGACCCTCTGGGCGTCAGAGACGTCCAGAGGCGCGCCAGCCAGGCTCAGTCCACTGCGTTCGCGGATGTAGCGCCCCACCGCCGATCGGCCGGTCATCCGGACATCGGCGCGCAGGGTGCCCCGCTGCCCGGAAGTGGTCGACACAGCGCCGGGGCGAGGCCGCGGCTCGTAGAGCGGGATCGCCCACAAACCAGCCAGATGCTGATCGGACTGCCGCTTGACCCGGTCGAAGCCGTCCTCGGTCAGACATTCCACATCGACGGCCAGTTCGCGGCGGAATTCGTCAAGCACGATGCGGCACAGCTCTTCTCGCTGCCCCGCCTGGGCATCGCGCAACGGTGGATAGGCGGGCTCCCACAGGCTGGCGTCGGCGGCGATCTCCTCCAGAGACTCGTACCCGATGCGCAGCAACCCGGTCTGCTCCAGGTTCGGCATCGTCACCCGCCAGCCGCGTTGTAGGTCGGCGTAGAGCCGATATTCGACGAATTCCTTGAAGGCCCGCTCGGCGGCGGTTCTCGCCCCGTAGACGGCTTGCGGGTTGGCGGAATAATCGGCGAACGGCAGCCCGAGCGCAGCCACCACGTGCTCGGCGACATCGTCGTGGCGCAGTGCACTCTGCTGCACCGCCCGGTGCAGCGCGCCGCGCAACTGGGTCATCTGCACGAAGTCGTTGAAGTGCCCGGTCTGCAGGCTGGCGTCCTGACGGTTGTCGACGAACGTCAACAGTTTGCGCGCCTCAGCGCTGAGTTCCGACTCGGGGATTTTGTCCAGCGACCGCACGATCGAGGTGCTCAGCACCGAGACCGCCGAACTGCGGCCCTCCACGTCGAGGGTGGCCAGCTTGGCGAAGTCGCTGCCGCGGGCCTGCTCATAGGAGACCTTGCAGCGCAAGCAGAACCGGAACGGAGCCGGCACGAACGCCGCGTCAACACCGCCACCGGTGACCTCGTTTCCGCCCACATCTACCCGGATGCGGCGCGGCAGATACTGCTTACGGCGGTCAACGATGGCACCGTCGATCAACCACGAGTCCGGCAGCCTGCCCTCCAGCAGCGGATCGACCGGCCACGGTTGATCGGTGGAGATGTAGAGGTAGCCGTTCGCCTGATCCCCGCCGCTAGCGTCACGATCACGCCGTGGCCGGTACACCACCTCAGCGCTCAGGGTGGAGCGGGCGACCACCAGATATTCTTGGCCGCACTCGCGGCAGAACGCCAACGGCATCAACAGCTGGTCGGGGTGGTCGGGGACCGTCACCTGATACTGCGAGGTGATGTGGCGGCGCTGTTCCTCCTCGATCGACACATAAACCGTGTCGCCTTTGGACAGGAACTGATGCAGCCGGAACGCGAACAGTGGCCGGCCCGTCGTTGGATTCCGGACCGCCGACCCGGCCAGCAGGGTGGCGCGGATCGCCTGCTCGCACTCGTCGACGGTGCAGCCGGTGCGTCCAGCCAGCCTCGCCGCCGAGTCGTGGACTCTAGCCGGACGCTGCCGGATCACCCGCCCGGATTGCGGTTCGGTGGTCAGCCCAAAGGTGGTTTCGATCCACGTCGCCAACGGTGACGAAGCGAGCGCGTCGTAGTCCCCAGTTGCGCCACACTTCCGTACTTCGCGTGTCAGGCCGCCGACGTCCTCGGGATCGCCGACGGTGGCCCGATCCAGGGTCTCCCCGATCACCCGGTCCGGGGTGATGTCGGTCCCGAACAGCGCGCTGGCGACCTCGGCGACTACCCGCTGCTGGTCTTCCAGCGTGCCTCCGCTGGCCATCGTCGCCGAGGTGCCGATGCACTGCAGTTGAGGGGACTGGCAGGCTCCGCGCACCCGTCGCACCAACATTGCGACGTCGGCGCCCTGCCGCCCCCGGTAGGTGTGCAGTTCGTCGAGGACCAAGAACGGCAAGCCGGTCGCCGCGCCGACCAGCCTGCGGCGTTCCTCGGGACGGGTGAGCAGCAGCTCAAGCATCACGTAATTGGTGAGCAGGATGTCGGGCGGATTGCGCAGGATCTCGTCGCGCCGCTCGTCCTTTTCCTGGCCGGTGTAGCGGGCGAACGTCACCGGCTCGTTGCCCTCGCCGTAGCCGTAGCGCAAGAACTTCTCCAGCTCGCCCACCTGACTATTGGCCAACGCGTTCATCGGGTAAACGATGATCGCCTTCACCCCGGGTTGGCGCGGTTCCTGCCGGAGCACGTGGTCGACGATCGGGATGATGTAGGCCAGCGACTTACCGGACCCGGTGCCGGTGGTCAGCACATAGCTCTTGCTGGACTGCGCCGTCTGAATCGCCTCCCGCTGGTGGCGGTGCAGTGTGATCGGTGCGGTACCGACGTCGGCCATATCTCGCTTGGGGCGAAAGATCTTCGCGCACTCCGGGTGCAGCAGATCCTCGGCAACCAACTCGTCGATCGACCCGCCCGTGGCGAACATCGGGTTCAGCGACAGCCACGGCTCCGGCCACTGGGTCTGCTTAGCCAGCTCGTCGGCGACGTGCTGGCTGATCCGCGGCTCACGTGGCTCGATGGCGCTGGTAGTGAACAGCCGATAGTCGTCGATCAACTCTTGGTGTATGCGGAAAATATCCATGGTGGTCACTGACCAAGGTGTGACAGGACGAGTCGCTGCGCCGCCCGACGACCACCGAGACCGGATCTGCAATCACCCAACGGGAACCCCTTCCGGCCAACGTGCCGACTCTTGTACTGGGAACATACCGGGGCCCGCCGACATGTGGGGTTGGCTCGACAGTCCGCGGCATCACCGGAAGCCCCATCGGCACTTACTTACCTGACCTCCGCGAATCGCGGTCGGTCGACCCGAAGCGTTCAAGGACCTGTTGCACCGCCAGAGCGGTCGGCTGGCGGGCGTCCTTCTCCAATATCTTCTCGACACTCCTCTCCAGGCCCTGGAGCGCCCGGGCGATCTCAATCTCATCTGGCGAAAGAAGTCCCTCGAACGAACTGTCAAGCAGGTAGGACGCGTACGGCGTTGCAAGATGGGCCACCCGATCCAAGATGATCTGCACGCGCCGTCCTGACGGCCCGATACTGCCGGACCCAATCCGATGAATCTGCAGCAAGCCCTTCCAGAGTTTGTCCAGCGGCGTATCCTGGATGGTCAGAACCGTGCCGAGTTCGTCGGATGACTCTTCCTTGATCGGGTCGATCGCGATGCGGATCTCGTCGATCAGGCGGTGGAAATCCTCGTCGGTCAGTGAATAACCCACGAACAGCAGATGTTTTGTCGCGAGCAGCGCTTGAACGATCCCGAACAGCGCACTTCGATCACGCGCCAGCTTCAGATAGTCCGACCGCGTCAAAACTATGTGGTCATGCTGGTCGACTGAGCCGTGTAACTTCAGCAACCACGGCCTCCCCTCAACAGCCCGGTGGTACGGCAGAACAACAAGGTCCTGGTCGACGGTGTGCCCGCGTTTGGTGCATGCGCGCTCGTACAGCTTGTCGTAGTTCGTGGTGATGGACTCCCGAACGCCCAATGAAGCCAACAGAGCGTGCGTCAGACCGATGTACTGGTATCCGTCGAGCTCTTGCTCAATTCTCTTTCTGAGCTCGGCAGGGCTACCCAAGTCCTGCTCGATCAGCGTTGCCTGGTCGCGGAAGTCGAGTTTTTCGAAGCCAGCCCGCTGCTCGTCGGAGAGTTTCGTCGGTCGAATCCGGTTGAGTAATTCCTGCCAACCAGGCAGGCCGGCATCACTGCTGACGCCCGCGCCGATGAAGAGCACCAATTGGCCGGCACGCGCAGCCTTTGCCAGCTGAATGGCCAACCTGCGTTCTTGGCCGGTCAATCCCCAAGCGGACTCATCATCCTCTCGTGCCTTCTGGATCGCGGACCACGTCACGTCATTGTCCGCACATAGCACAATGTCGACACCGGTGTCGCGTGCCTGCGCTCGGAGTTCGGAGATCAGCCTCTTGATTGCGTGTCCCTTGGCATCACTCAGGCCGCCGTCGCGAGTTCCGATCACCGGCAAGGCAAGACGCAGCAGTTCACCTTTCGCTTTGCGGTTGGCCTTGGCAACGTCGATAAACTCACCGACCACGCGCACGAGGTCGGCCACTTGCTCGTCAACGTCGGCAGGCGATACTGCCTGCGCCTTGCCGATTTTGCCCAGCACAACCAATGGCTTGCCATCATCCGATCGCGGATTGAACGGCACGGCCCGACGGTCCCATCGGAAGCCCTGAAGATATCCCGCTTGGGTGAGACCAACCGCCGCAGCAAAGCCTTCATTCACCTTGAAGGGCAAGTCTGTGGGTAACAGCCAAGCGTCGCAGTCGATGGTGCTGACATCGGCTTTGACCATGAACAAATGTCCCGGAGTTCTCGTCTCCATCGCTGTCATCAGGAAATTCCACCACGGCGCCATTCGCCACCACCAGAGGCAAACGGAGACTCATATGACGCCCTAACCACGAGCGAGCAACACCCCATTCGCACGATCCCCCAGCACTTTCAAGACCGGGTGCCGGTCAATCTGCTCAAGGGTCAACACGCGCTCCGGGCGGGTGATCCGGCTCATCAACTCTGCGGTCGGGTCAGGAACGTCAACCACCAGGCCGCGTGCCTCGTCCACGTCGATATTCTCGTAGATCCACAGTCCGTCCTGATGAACGAAGTCTTCAGTGACGAACCAATTGGCGATGAACACGCGCACCTTGGGCAGCAGCGTCCAGACTTTCTCACGGTCGATGACCGCTCGAGCCCCCGGCCGCGTCAGCGCCAGCCAGGCGAGCTCCCCGCCGACTGTCGTCACCTTCCAGAATTCCCAGCCATCTGTCGCCACGACAGGAACCGTAGCTGCCCGGCCCGTCAACAGCGACGGATCGTCGCCAGAAGGAGTCAGCGATCACGAACGCCGTCGAACGATGCTGCCCGGCAGGCGGTGGGACGCCCATCCTCGCAATGCCAGCCTCATTCCCGGCACGGCGGGGACAGGGGCCGGGCCAGGGTCAGCGGCTGCTCGGCGTCGTCGACAGCGGCGATCTGCGGGTGCAGGTCGGGGGCGGCCAGCCAGGTCCTGGTTCAGCCGGTCAGTGAGAAGCGATTCGTACAGACCCTCGTCCACGCGGCGGAGGTTAGTTGACGGGTCGGACAGGCCGGCCAATCCCGAACTACCTCTCCCGCAGCTGTGCCGGCAGTGCGCTGCTGTGCACAACCACCAGTTCCCGGTTCGGCCGGGTCAGTGCCGTATACAGCGGTCCCTGATGGCCACGGTTCTGTTTGAATGCAGCCGGCTCCACCACCACGACAGCATCGAACTCGATCCCGCGTGCCGAATCGGGGTCGAGGACGGTTACTTCCCGGCCGTCGCGTTCCCAGGGGCTCAGGTCGTGCATGGACCCGACCCAGCCACGCGACCGCAGGCTCTTTCGTACCGCGCTGGTGTCGGGACCGACGACGGCAACGGTGCCCAATGGATAGGCAGTCAGCAGCCGCTCCACCTGTGCGGCCGACGCATCACCGACTTCCGCCGGTTTCACCTTCTGCACCACTGGGGCCGGACCCTGCTGTTGGAATGCGTTGACGGTGCGCTGGTTTCTGGGAAGCAGGCGGGTGGCGAACTCCAAAATCGGCCTCGTGGACCGATATCCGATCGCCAACTCGAAGGTCGCGGTGTCTTCTTCGATCGCGATCAAGTCCAGGATCTCGGGCCAATTCGCCGGGGTGTGGTCCGACCGGCGCTGGTTGAGATCTCCCAGCACCGTCCATCGATCCTCGATGTTGATCTCGTCTAACAGCAACCAGCCCAGCGGGGTCACGTCCTGTGCTTCGTCGATGATGATGTGCGTGATACCGGCGAGCTCGGACGGCGGACTCACCTCCCATTGGATATAGGCAAGAAGTGGCGAATGGGCCCGCAGCTCCCGCGCATGTCGGTAGGCAGGCAGCGCGCTCAGGTAGGTGCTCCACTGCGGGTCGGTCGTGACCGCTGCGCTGTTGGCACGCATGTATTCGTAAACCTGTTCGGCCGAGAGCGCGGCACCATCGCTGGTCGTGCGGATCTGCCGGATGGCACGCCGCAACAAGCGCACCAGTTTCCAGTCCGCGTCCTGCGACGATGGCGAGATGTCGCCTTTCGGCGGGTATTCCAGCCCGAGGATGTGTTGCCACAGCTCCGGCAGCGACAGCACTCGCAGCTGTGCGGAGTTGCCGGCTAGGCGGTTGATGACGCCGAGAACATGTTTGGAGTACCCGGTGGTCGGCCCGATCAGCAGCACGTTGCCGGCAGCCCTTTCCTCTGCCGGGGTGTCCTCGTTGACCAGGTAGGCGGCGCGGTGGGATGCGATGATCGTCTTCCCGGTGCCGGGTTTGCCCTCGATGATCATGCTGTCGCTCGCCGGCATCGTCACCAACGCGTACTGGTCCGGCTGCAGTGTGGCCAGCACCGAATCCAGCCTCTTTGTTCGCGGAGCCTGCAATTGGGCCCGCAACGCTTCCTCCGCCCGAATTCCGACGGGTTCGTGGTCGGCGTGATCATGTCCTTCGGGTGCATCCGCCGAAAGTCCTTCGGTCACCGGGTCCAACGGTTTCGGCACATCGGGCCGTTTGGGCATCGTCGGCGGAGCAGGGATAGCCAACCCACGCTTGCGGAATGGGTGTTCGGGGGCATCGGTGCGGACAGTCTCGTCACTGAAATCCACGATCTGGCCGCCACGTCGCACCATGGTGCGGACGACGGCAACCTCGTCGCAGAGCTTGTGGTGTCTGGTGCCGCGGAAGAACGTGCAGGCGATCGGTGCGGTCCAGCTGAACACCTCGACACCGTCGAGTTCGGCATGTTTCTCGCCGATGTAGAAGTCGGATGCACCGTCGAGCACGTAGTGGTCTGGGCCGGCCAACGCCACGCGGCCCACCAGCTCGCCGGTCGGCACTTTCGGTCGTGACGGCACACCGCTTCCGGTCCACAGGCCGTTTCGTGGGCCCGAATAGGCCAGCGGGCGGTTGGCTTTGTCTCGCAATGCCTTTGCGTACCGCTTCTCCGTGGTCCGTTCGTCCTCGAGCTCAAGCTCCTTGCGCATCAACCTCATCAACCTCCATCAGGCCACAATCTCGATCACACAGGCCGCGAGCGGCTCAAGTCGAATCTCGGGCTGGACTTCGTCGTCCAACTCGGCAGACAGGGCATCGAAACGTTCCTCGGCGCGCCGGCGTTGGCTTTCAAACAGTGCGATCACGCGGTCCCCACGGCCGCGTGACCGCGCGGTCGCGATCCGGTTCTCGATGGCCGCGAGCCTGCGCCCGTACTGCTCCCGCAGGGTGATCGCCCGAGACCGCTGCAGTGCATCGAACTCATGGTTGCGCCGAGCCTGCTCGTCCAGGTGCCGGCGATGCAGTTGGTCCTGCGCGCGGTCAGCGAGCCGACCAATCCGGTCGACATTCGGTAACGGGGCGTCAGCAAGCGCGCCTTGGGCGAGCGCCGCCAACAATGCATTCGCCGGACCATCGCCGGCGTCACGGCCGCTGGCCGTCACCGCCGCACCCCAGATCTCGTCGCCCCCTCGAGATGCCGACACCGCTTTCGCCATGACCACAACGTAGACGCCGGGTGCGACATCTTCCGCCGTCGCGGACAGCCGCAGTGAGGCGAAGCGCGCTTGGCGATGTCCCGGGACCGCGGCCGCCGCCATCGCCAGCGGGCTGGTCGCAGTTAGCAATCTCCCGCCCCCGGTCCGCGCCAATTCCTGATCCAGCACCAGCGGAATCGACATCTCACCTCGCAGCTGTGCGGCAAGACCGCTGGTCTCACTGCGGGTGCGCTGCGCTGTCTTGGCGAGCTCCTCGA
This sequence comes from Mycolicibacter terrae, assembly GCF_010727125.1. Taxonomy (NCBI): domain Bacteria; kingdom Bacillati; phylum Actinomycetota; class Actinomycetes; order Mycobacteriales; family Mycobacteriaceae; genus Mycobacterium; species Mycobacterium terrae. The sequence goes on from NZ_AP022564.1 coordinate 3,642,070, forward strand.
CACGCCCGGCCATGGTGGGGTTGCCGTAGAACTCGGCACTGCGTCGATCCGCGGCTAGCCGAACGCCCAGGGCGCCGTCGACGCGGGCCCAGTCATCGAGCAGCTGCGCGAGCTCGTGCTGACCGATGTAGCGGCCGGTCCGAACCAGGTCGTCTTCAAGTCCGGCAACGTCGACGTCGTTGCTGACCAGCAGCGCGCTGGAGGCATCCGAGACGTCCTGCAGGCCGGCGCGTTGCTCTTCGATTGCGGTCAGCGCTTCGTGCATTTTCTGCTCGCGCTGCTCGTCCGTGAGGGTGAAGTCGAACCCGGCTTCCAGCACCTCGGTGGCGTTGGCGGCGATGATCGGCTCCAGCACCCCGATCGACGACTCGAAGATGCCGATACGATCCAATAGCCGCGACAGGATGCGTTCATCGATGGTCGCTTCGTTGACGAAGTTGACCACCAGCATGGTCTCTTCGACCTGGCCGATGCGGTCGATGCGGCCGATGCGCTGCTCAATCTCCATCGGGTTCCACGGCAGGTCGTAGTTGATCACCGCGGAGCAAAACTCGAAGTCGAGGCCTTCGCTGGCCACTCGGTTGGCCAAGACGAAATCGTAGGCCCCGGCACGGAAGTCGGCCATGATGCGTCGGCGCTGCTCCCGGCTGACACCGCCGTGCATGACCGCTACCCGGAACTCGTCCTCCAGCCGGCCGACGAGGTAGGCCAGTGTGGGCCGCGAATGGGTGAACAGCAGGGCCTGCCGGCCCTGGCCGTGTAAGTCGCGCAATGTCTCCCGCAGGCGGTCGAATTTGGTGTCGACCTCTGCCGGCAGCCGATGCGCTGCGGCCACCAGGCTGGCATGCGGGGCGATCCGGGCCGCCGAAGTGTCGGAGTCGGCGTCGGCGACTTCGCCGAAGCCCTGCGGGTCCAGCACCGCCCGCCGCGCCATCGGCAAACAGGCACTAGCCAGTCGCAGCGGCATCTGCATGGCGAAGTGCAGCGGCCGTCCCATTGCGGCGGCGCGATCCCGACACCATTGCAGGAACTCGTTATAAAAGTCGATTTCGACTGTCTGCCAGTGGATTGCGTGGCGGTTGAGGGTCCGTTTGGACTTCCGGTCGTCGACTTCGACCTTTTTCGTGCGGGTGATCACGGTCGAGAGCGTGTTGAGATCAGCGAGGTAGCGTCGTGCCTCCACGACATCGCGTGGGGTCAGGTGATCTTTGGCCAGCGTCTCTTTCAATAGGCCGAAGTCGGGACGCTGCATCAGCGGGTGACCGAGTGCAACAGTCCGCAGTTCGTCGAGCTTGCGACACAGTTCGTGGCCGTTGACGCCCTTCTCCGACAGACGCGCCGCGACGGCGTTGATGATGCGATTCGGTTCGAGCTGCAGCTCAAGGTTGCCGATGTCGCCGTAGTCCTCCGGCGCCAGCAGCTCCAACAGATTCGACAGGTCCTCTTGGCGCAGGTTGATCGGTGTCGCGGTGAGAAAGATCAGGTTCGCCGCCCAGTCGGTCAGCCGAGTGCCCAGTGCGTAGCTCTTGGTGTCTGAATTGCGCATGGAGTGCGCCTCGTCGACGATGATCAGGTCGAATTCCGGCGGCAGGTCGTCGAGTTCTTCGATGCCATCCCAGCTGCGCAGCCGTTCGATGCTGCAGATGTAGGCCTGCCGGCGCGGCAGCCGGTTCTGGCGGTGCTTTTCCAGGAAAGACCGCAGCTTATTGCTGTCGAGTTCCTCCACGTCGAACTCGAAGCGATCTTCCATCTCCTCTTGCCATTTGCCGACAAGTCCTGCGGGGCAGACGATCAGGACTCTATCGGCTTCGCGACGCGCCTCCAGTTCAGTCCAGATCAGGCCGGCTTCAATCGTCTTGCCGAGACCGACTTCGTCGGCGATAAGGATGCGTGCCTTACCGGTTTGCAACAGCTTGAGCACCGGCTTGAACTGGTAGGGCCGGAACGTGGTGCGGGTGGCCCGAAATGAGAACAGGGTGTTGGCGAACTTGCTCTGCAGCTTGGCACGGGTCAGCGTGGCACCGAATCGGTGTGCTGGGGTCGGTTCACGGGTCACCCAGTTTCGCGGGGCGTCGAGTTCGGGACGCGCCTTCAGCGAGGACTCGACCACATTTTGCTGGCGGCCTTCGACGATCACCGTGTAGGACCATTGCCCCGAGCGCCCGCTCACGAAGAATCGGTCGCGGATCACCACGTCCACGTCGCCGGGGTGAGTCACAGCGGCCTCGTTGATCTCAAACCGGGGCGCCGGAACAGATTGTGCGTCGGCCCAGAACTGCTCAGCCCACCCGTAGGCAGCCATCAGCGGGTGATCGTCATTGAGGCGATCAAGCGGGACGATCATTGCGTCACCCGGTGTGACGCCCCGAGCCACTTGCAGGAGCAGCCCGCCGCCGTCGACACCCTGGAACCAGTACAGCCCCTCCGGCAACTCGATCGGGGGAACGGCCAGTGCCCGACACTCAACGGCCTGCGTGACAAGTTCACGGACCGGCCCGTCGACGACCAGCACCCGCGGAAACGCGCCGAGGCCGTCGATGACGTCGACTCTCTCCGGGTCGGGACGGTAGCCGAAAGAGGGAGGATTAGAGGTCACCGATGGACCAGCCGAAATCACCGGTGGACACTCTCCTTCACTCTGCATGGAGACTCAAGAGCGACGCATGCAGACACTCGTTCTTGTCAATGGACGCGAGGCTACTGTGACCGTTCTCATGTTGACTATACGAGCCCGCCACTTTGCCGCTGGCGGGCATCCGAACCGCCACGGTCGTATCCCCCACCTCCGCCCCAACTGAGTGCGACTACCGGACGAAACCGTCCGACTGGCCCTGATCGGCTACCTGACCAAATAAGCCGGTCAACCGGACTCACCTCGCGCCGTCCTCAACGCCGCCGCCCGAATCCCATGCAGCATGTAATTCGTCGCCACGACGTGCAGCCGCGTCCCGATCACCAGCGCGCGGTACGCACGCCCATGTATCCCCGGAAACGCCGCGTAGGCCCGGGCGTGAACGCACGTCGCGCCACCCGGGACGTCCTCAACTCGAACACCAGCCAATAGCGCGAGAAGCGATGCCGCCCGGCCAGACTGAGTCCTGCTCAACACTTTCCACCACGTCGAAGCCGGCCCGGGGTTGCCGGCCGAGCAGTGCGACAAGGGGATTGCGCTCGGTTCCGTGCAGCATGGACTCGATGTAGCGCTGCAGGCCGGTCCACACGACATTGCGCGGTGCGTCGATGCGTACCGTGTGCTCATCGAGGTAGGGCAGGTCGATGGTCATAGCGATCACCCTCTCTCCGTCGACACGGATTGGTTGAACTCCTCGGATGCCAGGCAGCGCGCTTGCTCGGCGACCGCCGCGCGCAAGCTAGCGAAGTCATCCAAACCACGTCCGGCCTCCATAGCGCGCCGCGCCCCACGCACGGCCAGCGGCGGTTGACCCGCTAGGCGTTCGGCGAATTCGACAGCCGCCGAATCGAGTTCGTCGTCGTCGACCACCCGGTTGACCAGGCCGATCCGCAGCGCCTCGTCGGCGCCGATCACCTCGCCGAGCAGGATCAATTCCCTGGCTCGCCCCTCCCCGACGATGCGCGGGAGCCGAAACGTCGCCCCCATGTCGGGCAGCAGACCGTAGCGGGTCTCGGTCAACCCGACCCTGGCATCGCGGCTGAAGATGCGGAAATCGCAGGCCAGCGCCAGCTGCAGGCCCGCCCCATAGGCGTGGCCACGCACCGCGGCGACGCTGGGACAGCCGAGGGTGGGAATCCACTCGAAGGTCCCGGCCACCTGCAAGCCCAGCTCCACGGTCTCATCGTTCAAGGGCTGCTCGGCGAACGCGGCCAGTGTGCCGGCCATGTCTTCGGCCAGGTCGATGCCCGCACAGAACGACGGCCCGTCGCCGGTGACGACCAGACATCGCAGTGTCTCGTCGGCCAGCAGCTGCCCGCCGAGCTCAACCAGCTCCGCGCGCATCGCCGGGTTCAGGGCGTTGCGCTTGTGCGGCCGCGCCAACGTGAGCGTGCCGACGTGGCCGCGCCGGTCATAACGGATGGCCTGATAGTCGCTCATCCCCTGTAGACGATCCAGCCCCGCCGAACGTGACACCAGCGGTGTCACATCCCGCGGCTCCCGGCCGTCTTACAGAGGGACACCCAAAACGGAAAGGATTGAAACGATGAACAGTGCACTGTGGGCCGCCCAACTCGTCCTGGCCGTGGTATTCGCAGCATCCGGCACCGCCAAACTCACGATGCCCCGAGAGCGCCTCCTTGCCACCGGACAAACCGGGGTGGCGATGTTTCCCATGCCGGTGGTGCGTTTCACCGCGGCGATGGAACTGCTGGCGGCGGTCGGACTCGTGGCGCCGCGGCTCACCGGGGTCGGGCAGGTACTGACTCCGCTGGCCGCCGCGGGATTGTGTGTGGTGATGGTCGGCGCCGCTTGGGCGCATTCTCGGCTACAGGAGCCGGCCAGCGTCGCGCTGAACGCCGTGTTGTTCGCGGTGGCGGCCTTCGTCGTGTTCGGAACTCTGCTCTGACCAACGGTGTCGACGTAGCGGGCCCGCGGCGCGTCCTGCCCGACGGCGGTGGCCTGCCGGACTCGCTCCTCGCGCTCGTCGGCGTCGACGACGGGCGCGAGTTCGGTGCGCAGCCCCGTTCCGCCGCGTCGAGGGACATGGGGGTTGGTGCCCGACTCTGCGCGACAATTTGCCTTCCCGGGCTGACATAACGCTGAAAGTCGCTCAGAGGCGGGCAAAAATCCTGTCGCCCAAGGCCGGGTGCCCCGGACGCTCACACCACCAGCGTCTGGGTCGCCAGGCCCGCCGCCCCGGCGGCATCGAAGACCGTCGTCTGCGTCATCGCCCCGGCCCCGGGCGTCACCAGGGTGCGCGAGTCCATCCCGATCCACGGCCCCACCGGATCCCGGTGCAGCACCAACGCGAAATCGCAGTTGATCGCCGGATGCTGCGCCGGCGGGGCGCACGCGCTGATCCCGCTACCGGAGTCGCCCACCGTCAGCACCCGCTGCCACGGCGTCATCGACTCCCCGTTGACCAGCGTCACGTTCGGGCGCGCCCAGGCCCGCGCCGGGCCGTCCGCGGCGAAACCGCCGACCAGAAAGCACCAATCGATCGCGGACATGTAGCCGCCGACATGCCAGCCGTCGGGAAACATGAACGCCTGCGCGGCCGGCTCGCTCCCATCCGGCGTGGGCTCGGGAACATCGGTCGGGAAATCCGCTGAGGCCGCGGCGATCCGCCACGCCCGCCCGATCAGCACCGTGCGCCCGCCGGCCTGCGCGGTCGCCTGCAGCAGCTGCACCCGTTTGCCGGTGCGGATCTCCTCCACCGCGATGCTCAGCGGCGCCACCGGCACCGGGGTCAGAATGTCGATGCTCACTCGCGCCAGCCGGTGCCCGTCGCGCGGCTCATAACGCTCCATTTCGCGGGCCAGCAGCGCCGACGGCGGCCCGCCGTGCTGGCTCGCCGCACTCCACGGCCCGGCGGTCAGCGGTGAGCTGTCGAACTGTCCGGGACCGGTCTGGGTGTAGAACGCCTGGCCATCCACGGCTCTCAGGCTAGCGGTCGCGGCCCCCTACGCTGAGAGCCATGGTGAACGAGGAACAGCAGCAGTCCTGGGCAACCCAAGGTGTGGACTGGGTTGACAACGCGGCGATCTTCGAGGCGGCGCTGGCGCCGTTCGCCGATGCGGTGATGCGGGCCGCCGACATCAAACCGGGCGCTCGGGTGCTCGACATCGGTAGCGGTGCAGGGACTCTGCTGCAGCAGGCGGCGGCACTCGGGGCGACCCCGGTCGGCGTCGACATCTCCGAGCCGATGGTGGCCGCGGCCCGTCGGCGGGTGCCGGAGGCCACCGTGTCGCTCGGGGACGCCCAGACGCTCGATCTGCGGGCGGGCGGGCCCGCGTTTGACCGGGTCATCTCGCGGTTCGGGGTGATGTTCTTCGACGACCCGGTGGCCGCGTTCAGCAACATCCGCAACGCGGCGGCGCCCGGGGCGCGGTTGGCGTTCGTGTGCTGGCGCGAGGGCGACAACCCGATGTTCTCGGTGGGCGTCGACGTCTTGGCGGCGCGGCTGGAATCACCGCCTGCGCCAGCTGATCCCACCGCGCCGGGCCCGCTGGCCTTCGGCAACGCCGAGCGGGTGCAGGCCATCCTGGCCGACGCCGGCTGGAGCGACGTCGGCCTGGCGGCGTTCGACGGGGTCTGCAACTTCAGCATCGACGGCAGCGACGGCGTCGAGGAACGGCTGACGATGATCCTGTCCAACCGCACCGGCCAGCAGGCCCGCACCGAGTTGGCGGACCGGCTCGGCCCGGACGGGTGGGCTGCGCTCATCGAAGAGCTGCGCGCCGAGCTGCGCCGGCACCGCGTCGACGGGGTGGTGAAGTTCCCCGGCCACACCTGGGTGGTCACCGCGACCAATCCGGGCTGAGCACGATCGGAAAACCACGCGCGATAGCGTGACCGATATCGTTTCGCCCACCCCCGAAGGATCCCCGTGACTCCCCACCCCTTCGACCGCGCCATGCAGCTCGAACCCGTCGACGCCGGCGTGGTCCGCGGTGCCACCGAACCGCAGTGGGCCAACATGGTCGGGCCGTTCGGCGGGATCACCGCGGCGGTGCTGCTGCGCGCCGTCGAATCCCACCCCGACCGCATCGGTGACCCGCTGGCGTTGACGGTCAACTACGCCGCGCCGATCGCCGACGGCGAGTTCGACATCGCGCTGCGCGCCGCCCGCACCAACCGCAGCAATCAGCACTGGATTCTGGAACTGCGCCAGGGCGACGAGGTCAAGACCACCGCCACCGCGGTGTTCGGCCTGCACCGCGACACCTGGGCCGACATCGAAGCCCACCCACCGAAAGCCCCTGCCCCCGAAGATATCCCGCGAAGCGCCTTCATCGAGTTCATAATCTGGGCCAAGCGCTACGACATGCGTTTCACCGATGGGCCGGTTCCCGAGGAGGGTGTCCACAGCGAGTCGTCGACCACCACACTGTGGGTGCGCGACGCCGAGCAGCGGCCCCTGGACTTCGCCGCACTGGCCGCGGTCTCCGACATCTTCTATCCGCGGGTGTTCCTGCGCCGCGGCGGCTTCATCCCGGCCGGCACGATCTCACTGACCACCTACTTCCACGCCGACAAGGCGCAGATCGACGCCGTCGGCGGTGATTTCGTGCTGGGCAGCGCGCACGCCAACGCCTTCTCCCGCGGCTACTTCGACCAGAGCGCGCACCTGTGGTCGCGCGACGGTGCGCTGCTGACCAGCAGCCATCAGCTCGTGTATTTCAAGGATTGAGCGCCGCGGGGTGAATACCGCGATCGGCACGGTTGAACTACCGTCCCGGGTATGCCCGAGGAACTCGGTGCTCATGCCGATGCCGCGCGAGAACGCGAGGACGCGCTGGCAGGCCGGCTACGCACGACGACGCACCTGGACCGGGCGTTCGTCGCCGCGGTGCGCGGTGCTGCGCAGGTGGCGCTGCTCGGGCGCCGGCGACTCGACGGCATCGAGACCGAGATCCGCGACGCACTGGCCAATCAACAAGCGCTGGCGTTGGATACCCCCGCTGGCGCCCGCCAGTTCCAACGGTTCCTGACCGTCAAGACCCGCGACATCCACCAGGTGGTCGCCGACACCGTGGCGGACAGCCGAGCCCGCGCCGAAGTGGTGCGGTCCCTCAGCGGGGGCTACCGCGTCGAGGGCGGGCGTGGGCCCGGTGTGCAGGCCGTCGACCACACCGTCAAGAAGGCGCCGAGCAGCGCCGACCAACGCCGGCTCAATCAGGTCGACGCCTTCCGCGAGGTCTTCGGCCGCGACCCGGTGTCGGCGTCGGACTGGACGACCGCGGCCGCGCTGGATGCGCACACCTACGACCCCAAGTTCCAGGGCGTGGACTCCGAGGTGCGGGTGGCCCGGATCGATCCGGTGCCCGGGCAGGGCGTGGTGCGCGCGTCGCAGTGGATTCCACAGCGCGATGTCAAGAGCGGCTTCTTCGCCCGCGACTTCGGCAACGAACGCGGGCCCAATGCGCAGTTTGATCCTGAAGACACCAAGGTCACCACCTACATCGACTATGACAACGGGATCGTGGTGCTGCGGCAGAACCCGTCCGTCGAACTCAACGACAGCGGTGGCCCCGGAAGAGTGAAAGTCGGTGTCCCCCAGGGTAGTGTCATGCAAGCCCCGGACGGTTCGGTCCGCATCAAGTACGACGCCGGAAACCCGCTGGTGCCGGGATTCACCAACGACGCCCACGGACCGTTCGGCGACCACCGCTTGAGCGTCAACGGCGACCTGGTGTTCACCCCAGGCCCCTTGGGTCTGCGCGTGGATGGCACGCGGACGGACTACCCGTCACTGGAGGTGTACCAAGACCTGCCGAACGGAACGACCCGGACGGTGTTGATCGATCCCGCCCAGTCCGGCAGCAGCGTGGGCCCCGTGTTCAATCTGCCGTTTCACCACGAGATCGGGCTGGGTAGTTTCACCTTCGATCAGTTCGACCCCGGAGCGGGGACCGATTTCGGGTCACGATACGCGCCGCCGTCAGCATCAACGAACAACGGCGGAGCGCTGCCCTGATTACCGAAAGGAGCTGCTGAATGCCCAGCGCACTACTGGCCCGCTTCCGTGACATCGACACGGACGTGTGGCGCAGGGCCACCTGGCTCCTGCCGGTCGCCATCCAACCGGTACTGGCGCTGTTGGTGGGCATCACGTCATTGCTGGTGGACCGGCTGCTGGGACCGCACCTCGGTTTTCGGCCGATTGTCTTGATCGCAACGGCCATTACGACTGCCCTGTCGGTGGCGTTCGGGGCGATGGTGGCCGTCTGCGGATCGGCGCGTCGTCGTGCCTTCGGCCTCAGCATCATCGGATCCGGGTTGGCCGTGATGATCGGTGCCCCCACCTACGCGCTGTTCCTGATGTTGCCCTCAGATGCGGCGGTGAGATGACAGCAGACCACCAGCCCGCAGCTGACTCTCCCACAGAAAGGCGATAGTGCATGCTACGCACGACACTGTCTCAAATCCGTCTGCAGGACAACGACGTCTGGAGGACCGCCACCCGATCATCGCCGATCGTCGTCCAGTTCGTGTGGGCTGCGTTGTTCGGCATCGGCTGGCTGCTGGGGCGCCGGCCAGTCGAAAGCCACATCGAGTTTCGCATCTTGGTGACGGTCGCGACTGTCCTGACCACAGTCGTCGCGTTGTCGATCGGCAAGGCGCTGTTGCGCAGCGATTCAACTCGTCGCCGCGGCGTGGGTCTGGGGATCGCCGGCTCGGGCATAGCTGTCTTGGTCGGTGGGTTGGCCTTCGCACTGATCTTCTTGCCCATCGTGGAGCCCGCCTCATGAGCACCCCGACGCCGGCAGACCGGTACGGCCCACGCGGCTTCGCCGCTGCGCTGGCCACTATCGCCATCGTCGAAACTGCCACGTGGGCTTGGCTTCCGTATTGGATGATCAACTTGTTCTTCTTCGGTGTGGCCACGGTGGTAGTCGTGCCGACAGCATTGTTCATGCGCGAAATGCCCGGAGAGATCGGTGAAGTCGGCCGGGGCATGCTCATCGGCTACCTCGCCACGCCGTTGACCATCGCGCTAACCGTCATCCCGACGGTGGTGGTCACCCAGCTACTGCATCTGGCCTGAACTCACCGGGGCGGCGCGGATCGTCGTATTTGCCGGTGAGCAGCTTCGACACCGTGGCCGGCTTCCAGTGCCGGCCGGTCGGAGTGCGCTGCCCGGTCGAGTTCAGCACCCGCGCGGTGGCGGCCTGGGTGACACCGCAGCCGTACACCAGCCAGCTCGCGTAGAACTTGAGCAGCCCCTTGCGTTGCGACCACGGCACCGACGGCGACGGCAGCACCGGCGGCAGCGAGTGCGCCGCCGTAGTACCGCGTTCCGGCAGTCTCCCCACCGCAGGAGTTGCACCGGTTTTGGCCAGCGCCAACTCGATCTCCCGGCTCAGGCTCGTGACACCGGCCACCGCCAGCGCCGCGCGGTCGAGCTCGTCGACGGTCTGCACTTCCAGCCGCAGCGCCTGGTCGATCTCATTGATTCCGCCGTCGGTGGGCACCCGGAAAAGCTCCCGGTAAATCAGCAGGTTCAAACCGTGGCGCTGCAGCACCAGACTGAGCCGCCGCAGGTGCTGCTCGCGCAGAAAATCCGGGCCCGGAAACGGCACCCAGACGTCGATCCGGCCGGCGATGGCACGGCTCAGTGCATCGACGACGGCCTCGACCTGGGTCAAGTCGTGTTCCCGAGCGGCCGCCCCGTCGTCGAATCCGAAGGTGTCGACGATGGTGTAGCCTCGCTCGCCGGCGTCGACGGACAAGTCGCCGCGATGGGCCACGGTGTCACGGTCTCCGAGCAGAATGATCGGTGTGGAGTGCGGCATCGATACCTCCCGATTCATGAAGCCCCCGTGGGGAAGTGTTGGTGAAAGGAATGTATCGGCGACCACCGACAAGTTCTGGCTGCCGGCAACCGGGGGTCGCTGTCACTCCTCCCGCTCCCCGGCGTTCCACTCGCGGGCAACGGCACGCAACTCAGTGCGCACCGCGGAGCGACGATGCTCCGGGCGGTGATGGCAGTGGCACATCCAGCAGCTGCACACGTTCGTTCCGGTGTAGACGAATTCCCAGTAACAGCGGCCGATACGGCCGATCGACCAGCCGGGATCGAGCGCGGGCAGATCGCAGTCGAGACCACCGCAGGCATGCACCGCACAAACGCGGACTTCACGGCGGGCGAGGCGGACGCGGTAGGGGCTGTGGGCATCGGTACGGGACACAACGGTCTCCTCGGACGGGGTAGCCCCCGCCGAGTCCACGGTCGATCCG